>CAJYVK010000038.1 GCA_913778455.1 uncultured Hymenobacter sp.
GGCTCCAGGCGTCGATGCCACCCTTTAAGTTAAGCAAATTTTCGCGTCCCAGCCGGTGCTGTAAATACGCCAGCGCCTGGGCCGAGCGCACGCCGTGGTGGCAGATGAGCACCACCGGCCCCGTGGCGCGGATTTCAGCCGCCCGGCGCGGAATCTCGCCCAGCGGAATGAGCTCGCTGCCCGCGATGCGGCAGTAGTCAAACTCCATCGGCTCGCGCACGTCGATGAGCTGAATGTCTTCGCCGGCGGCGAGGCGGGCGTGCAGGGCGGCGGGGGTGAGGTCGGGCAGCATGGGGCAAAAGTACCCCGCCCGGCTACCTTGCGCGGCTTTTCGGACTTTACCCTATGCTGTTGTTTTCCCTTGCCAGCCTGCCAGATCAGGTACTGGCGGCCCTGCGGGCCACCACCGGCCTGGAGTGGGCGGCCGTGCTCACGGGCTTCGCCTGCGTGTGGCTGGCGGCCCGCGAGTCGCTGCTCAACTTTCCGGTGGCCATTTTCAGCTGCCTGCTCTACGTGGTCATCTACTACCGGCAGGGGCTGTATTCCGACAGCGGCTTGCAGGGTATTTTCATCGCGCTCAGTGCCTACGGCTGGTACGCCTGGCGCCATGGTGGCCGGGGCGATACCGAGCTGCCCGTCACGCACACTACGCCCGGCGAGTGGGCGCTCACGGGGGCCTTCGTGCTGGTCTATACGCTGGGCTCGGGCTATTACCTGGGCCACCACACCGACTCCACGTTTCCGTACTGGGACAGCTTTACCACCGGTACGAGCATTGCCGCGCAATTCTTGCTCATGCGCAAGCGCCTCGAAAACTGGTGGCTCTGGCTGCTGGTCGATGTCATTTACGTACCCATTCTGTGGATTAAGCAGCTGTACCCTACCAGCTTGCTTTATGCGCTTTACCTGGGCCTGGCGGCCTACGGCTACTGGGAGTGGCGCAAGGAGTTAAAGGCTAAAAGTCAAGCCGGCTGAGCGGCTGGCAGTCAATCAACTCCTAGTTCCTCACTCCCTCAAAATGCGGCGCGTTTCCCTTACCGGCCCCGAATCGGCGGGCAAGAGCACCCTAGCCGCGCAGTTGGCGGCCCACTACGGCACCGAGTACGTGCCCGAGTACGCCCGGCACTACCTCGAAGCAAATGGCCCGCACTATGCGCTGGCTGATCTCGAAGCCATCGCCCGCGGCCAGCTCGCGGCCGAAGATGCGGCAGCCCGCCGGGCCAGTGGCTGGCTCTTTTGCGATACTGATTTAGTAGTCATAAAAATCTGGGCCGAAAACGCCTTTGGTACCTGCCCAGCCTGGATTCTGGCCGAACTGGCCCGCCCGCGCTACGCGCTCACCCTGCTGCTGGCCCCCGACCTGCCCTGGACGCCCGACCCCCTGCGCGAGCACCCCGACCCGGCCCAGCGTTGGCACTTCTACCAGCTATACCGCCAGGAGCTGATCCAGCGTAATTGGCCTTTTGCCGAAATCAACGGCCCGCCCGCCCAGCGCTTCGTACAAGCCCTAGCCGCCTGCACGGTAGGGTAAGCTTTAGCTTGCCCAGGCCACGACGGGCAGCGCCGGGTATGAATTCTTCGTCAGTTAGCTCGCCCGCACTGGACAAGCTAAAGCTTATCCTACATTTTGCTTATGCCTACGCTCACCTCTGCCACCGCCCGCGTCGAAGTTTCCACCCACGGGGCCGAGCTTACCAGCTTCGTTGACCTAGCCAGCGGCCGCGAATACCTCTGGCAGGCCGACCCCGCGTATTGGGGGCGGCACGCGCCGCTGCTGTTCCCGATAGTGGGCAAATTGCCCGACAACACCTACCTCTACCACGACCAGCCGCTCAACTTGCCGCAGCACGGCTTTGCCCGCGACCAGGAGTTTACTGTCATTCAAGAGGACGAGACCAGCCTTACTTTCCAGCTCATGGCCGGCGCGGCCACCAAGGCGGAGTACCCCTTCGAGTTTGAGCTGCGGGTGCGCTACGAGTTGCGCGGCAGCGTGCTTACCGTGGGCTGGCACGTGCGCAACCCCGCCGCGGCCGGGCACGATTTGCTGTTCAGCATCGGGGCGCACCCGGCCTTCAATTGCCCGCTGCGGCCCGAGGCCGGCGAGCAGTTCGGCGACTACGCTTTTCACTTCGATCACCCCGTCACGCTGCACCGCCAGCTGCTGAGCGGCGGCCTGCGCAACGGGCAAACCGCCCCGGTACTGAGTAACGAAGCTGCGCTGCCGCTCAGCTACGAGCTATTCAAAGACGACGCGCTGGTGTTCGACCATTTCGACTTCACCCGTCTCACCCTGCAACGAGCCGACCGCACCGGTCCCTTCGTGCGCATGCAGTTTGATGGCTTCCCCTACCTCGGCCTCTGGACCAAGGGCCCCGGGGCGGCCTTCGTGTGCATCGAGCCCTGGCAGGGCGTAGCCAGCCCCGTCGGCCCGCCGCAGGAACTGAGCGAAAAGGAGGGAATTCTGACGCTCGCACCCAGCCAGATGTTCGACGTGAGCTACTCGATAGAAATCGGTTAACTGCTCACCAGCAATAAGGTGTCTTATAAAGCCAGCTTTTGCGGCGAGTCAGGAGTGGGCTCACCGTCAAAGCTGGCTTTATATCTGCCACAGGAGCTGGCCGCGCTTTTCTTAACCCGCACGCTGGCCGGTGCGCGTATTGCCAGTTAGTCTCAATGCCTGATTTTAAAACCTGCTGCCTGCTTGCCCTGCCGTTGAGCTTACTTGGTTGCCAAGCCACCCGGCCGCCGTCGCTGGCACCGCCCACCGCCGTGCGCCCGCCCGCCGCTGGCAGCCCCGTACTCATTATTTTTTACGACGTGAAAACGGGCGACCAAGCCTTGCTACGAGCCGCCCAGGAATACAAGGCTAAGGTAGTTTATCAGTATCACGAGCTACACGGCATCGCGGTAGCCATTCCAGTCACGGCCACGATGGAGGAGGCCAAGCGCTTTTTTGCCAAAGTGCCGGGCGTGCTTTCCGTGGAGCAGGACCGGGTGAATACACTCTACTAACAGCCAGTTGGCTGGGGTAATCTATACCTCTACCGGCCGGCGGCGATTGTAATCGGGTTCCCAGTCGTTGATGGGCCGCGAAATACCGGGCGGCAGGTCGATGTCGGGCAAGCTGGGGTCGTGGGGCTCGCCGCCGCCGTCGTCGCCGCCCGAGGAGGGTGGCGGCGGGGGTGGTACCCGCCGGCGCTTCGGCATCACCACGAAGAAGGTGAACACGGCCAGCAAAAACAGGGCGCAGAGAAGCTGGTGCATAACGAAGGGCCGATATGATTACACGAAGAGGGGCGGGCGGAAACGGAGTACTTCCAACGCAAAGCACCGGGCCCGCGTTGCGGCTCGCCGCCCTATGCTAAGATAGCTGATAGCCAGCCATCGAGCCAAGCCGCTAGCGCCTGGCCCCGCCCACACCGCGCCGGGGTGTATCTTTGCGGTCTGTTTAGGGGTGCTGGTGCGTGAGAATCGTGACTGGCTGAGATGACACCCATCGAACCGGAACCAGGTAATGCTGGCGTCGGGAAAAAACAATCCGCGAACGTTTCCGCCCGTGCGCCGACCCCTGGGGTACGGGTGCGTTCTATTTAGTCGTTTTTAAGTAGTTGAAAACTGTACTCCTGACGGGCTCGGCGCTGCTGGCGCTGGCCGCCGCCCCGGCGTGGGCGCAAGGCCCCGTGGCTGGCACCATCACCGACGCCCGCACCGGCGAGGCGCTGCCCGGTGCCACCATTTTGCTCGATGGCGCGGCCATCGGCGTGACCAATGCAGCGGGCGTATTCAATCTAGCGGCCGTGCCAGCGGGCGCGCACGAGCTGCGCATCACCTTCCTGGGCTACGAGCCGCTGGTGCAGGCGGTGCAGGGACAGGCGGGCAGCCAGCAGCTCAGCGCCCGGCTCGTGCCGGGCGGCGTGCTCACGGGCGAGGCCCTCGTAACGGCCTCGCGGGCCAGCGACCGTACCGCCACGGTGTATACCAACCTCAGCAAGCAGGATCTCAACAAGCGTAACTTCGGCCAGGACCTGCCTTATTTGCTCGACCAAACGCCCTCGGTGGTCGTGACGTCCGACGCCGGGGCGGGCGTGGGCTACACCGACATCCGCATTCGGGGCACGAGTAGCACGGGCATCAACACCACCATCAACGGCGTGCCGCTGAACGACCCCGAGTCGCACGGCTCGTTTTTGGTGAATTTGCCCGATCTGGCCTCGTCCATCAATAGCATTCAGGTGCAGCGGGGCGTGGGCACGAGCCAGAACGGCAGCGCGGCCTTCGGGGCCAGCCTCAACATCTCGACCCTCGACAACCGCCGCGAGGCCTACGCCGAGACGCAGAATAGCTATGGCTCTTTCAACACCTGGAAGAATAACGTGTCGTTTGGCACTGGCTTGGTGGGGAAATACTTCACCTTCGACGGCCGCCTTTCGCGCATTGCCAGCGATGGCTACATGAACCGGGCGGCGTCCGATTTGAAGTCGTACTATTTCGCCGCCGGCTACCAGCACAAGCAGACGCTGCTCAAATTCATCACTTTCTCGGGCCGCGAAAAAACTTACCAGGCCTGGAACGGCGTGCCCGAGCCCGCCATTACCGGCAACCGTGCCCTACTCCAGACCTACATCGACAACGGCGAGCTGAGCTCCGCCAACGCCGCCCGCGTCTTGCAGGAAGGCCGTCGCTACAGCTACTACACCTACGACAATCAGACCGACAATTACCAGCAGAACCACTACCAGCTGCACCTTTCGCAGGGTCTGGGGGAAAACTGGAACCTGGGCGCGGCGCTGCACCTCACCCGGGGCTTCGGCTATTACGAGAGCTACCGCGCCGGCCGCAAGTTCGCCAATTATAATCTGCCCAACGTGGTAATCGGTGGCGATACGCTCACCAAAACCAACCTCATCGACCGCAAGTGGCTCGATAACTACTTCTACGGCGGCACCTTTGCCCTCAACTACCAGCCCCGCGCCAACGACAAGCTGCAAGCCACGCTGGGCGGCGGCTGGAACCGCTTCGACAACGACCACTACGGCGAAATCATCTGGGCGCAGTACGCCAGTACCAGCTTTCCGGGCCAGCGCTATTACTTCAACGCGGCCCGCAAAACGGATTTCAACGCCTACGCTCGCGCCACCTACCAGGCCTTGCCCTGGCTGGGTTTGTACGCCGATGCCCAGGTGCGCCGTATCGTCTATAAAATTGATGGGGTGGAGGATGCGCAGAACGACGTGACTACCCGCGCCAACTATACCTTCTTTAACCCCAAGGCCGGTGCTACGGCCAGCCTCGGCCCCGGCCAGCAGCTTTACGCCAGCGTAGCCGTGGGCCAGCGCGAGCCGGTGCGCTCCGACTTCACCGACCGCCAGGCGGGCTACCCCGCTGCCCAGGCCGAGCGCCTGCTCGACTTTGAAGGGGGCTACCGCCTTACCCGCGCCGACCTCGACTTCCTGGGGCCGCGCACGGCCGTGCGCGTCGAAGCCAACTACTTCGACATGACTTATCGCAACCAGCTCGTGGCCACCGGCCAGCTCAACGACGTGGGCACCGCCCTGCGCACCAACGTGGCCCGCAGCTACCGCCGCGGCGTGGAGCTGACGGGCTTCGTGGCGGCCGACGATAAAATCAGCCTCAGCAGTACGCTCACGCTCAGCCGCAACCGCATTTTGGACTACTACGACGTAACCTACGATGCTAATTATAACCCCGTAGTGGCCACTGAGGGCCGTACCACCACCATCTCGTACTCGCCCACCGCCGTATCGGCCCACACCCTCGAAGGCCAGCCGCTCAAGGGGCTGCGCCTGGCCGCGCTCTACAAAACGGTGAGCCGCCAGTACCTCGATAATACGACCAACGACAGCCGGAGCCTGGCCGGCTACCAGGTGCTCGACCTGCGCCTGCGCTACGCCTTGCACCCGACTTTCATGAAGGAAATCGAGCTGGCGCTGCTCGTGAGCAACGTACTGAATGCGAGATACTCGGCTAATGGCTACACGTACAGCTACGTCGGGGTCAGCGGTCGCCAGGAAACGTTTAATTGGTACTACCCGCAGGCTACCCGCAATTTCCTGGCCTCGGTGAATCTGCGGTTTTAACGCCGTGGCGCGGGTAGGAAAACCCGCGTTGTAAATTTCCAAAGCCTGGGTGCTTAGCGCGCCCAGGCTTTTTTGCGGCTAAAACCCAACGTAGGGCCTGGCTGTATCTTTACGTACATAACGCACCTGGCCAGGTCGCCTTTTTCATGCTCCGATTGCTCTTTGCCACCCTGCTGCTAGGTAGCTGGCTGCCCCTGCGGGCGGCCGTGCCTACCCCAGCCGGCCCCGCACCCCTGACCATCGCCGCCGCTGCCGACCTCAAGTACGTGCTCGACTCGCTGGTTACCATTTTCAACCGCCAGCACCCGCAGGCGCGGGTTACGGTGGTGTATGGCTCGTCGGGCAAATTCTACGAGCAGCTCAGTCACGACGCCCCGTTCGACATCTTCTTCTCGGCCGATAGCGAGTACCCGCAGCGCTTGCAGGGGGCCGGGCGCACGGCTGGCCCCCCGCAGCGCTACGCGCTGGGCCGCCTCGTGCTTTGGAGCAAAAAGCTCAACCCCGGCGCCCAAGGTATGAATACGCTGCTCGCGTCGTCGGTAAAGCGCATCGCCATTGCTAACCCCGCCCACGCGCCCTACGGCCGCAAGGCCGAGGAAGTCTTACGCACTTACAAGCTGTACGACCACCTGAAACCCAAGCTGGTGCTAGGCGAAAACATCGGCCAGGCCGCCCAGTACGCCGCCACCGGCGCGGCCGATGTGGGCCTGTTGGCCTACTCGCTGGCTCTCAGCCCCGAGCTGCGTCGGGCGGGGAAGTTCTACCTCATTCCGGCCACCGCCCACACGCCCTTGCAGCAAAGCTTCGTCATCCTGAAGCGTGCCCAAGCCAATCCGGTCGCCAGAGAGTTCGCCGCCTTCATGGCTACCCCGGTAGCCCGGCAAGCATTGAAAAAATACGGCTTTGGGCTGTAAGAGCTGCCTCAAGCTTTATCTCATCCGTCATGCTCATCTGGCGTCCGCTTGCGAAGCATCTGGTCGGGCTAGAACGGTGGCGATCAGGCGTGAAAAGACGCTTCGCAAGCGGACGCCAGATGAGCACGACGGATGGGATGGGGGCGGGGCTAGTAGCTTATTGCGTGGTTACGTGATGACCCCGAGCCCCAACTCATAATTCATAACTTCTAACTCATAACTCAAAAAAGGTGCCCCCCGATTACTGGCAAACCCTGCGCCTGACCCTGGCCCTGGCCGCCTGCACTACGGCGCTGTTGCTGGTGCTGGGGTTGCCGCTGGCCTACGCACTGGCGTACGGCCGCAGCCGCTTTAAGCCGCTGGTCGAGGCCGTGGTGAGCTTGCCGCTGGTGCTGCCGCCCACCGTCATTGGGTTCTACTTGCTGGTGGCGTTTAGCGACAGCAGCGCGCTAGGGCGGTTTCTGATTGAGAAGCTGGGCGTGAGCCTGAACTTCACCTTTCCCGGCATTCTGGTGGGGTCGCTGGTATACAGCCTGCCGTTTATGGTGCAGCCGTTGCAGGCGGGGTTTGGGCAGGTGCCGCGCTCGTTGCGCGAAGCGGCCTACACGCTGGGTAAGTCGCGCCTCACCACGCTCTGGCGGGTGCTGCTGCCCAACATGCGCCCCGCCCTGCTCAACGGCCTCGTGCTCACCTTTGCCCACACCCTGGGCGAGTTTGGGGTGGTGCTGATGATCGGCGGCAGCCTGCCCGGTACCACCCGCGTGGCTTCCATTGCCATCTACGACGAGGTGCAGAGCCTGCACTACGCCCAGGCCAATGCCTACGCGCTCACGCTGTTGAGCGTGGCCTTCGTCATCCTGGTGGCGCTGTACTGGCTGACCAGGCGCGATGCTCTCCGCCGCTCGTAACGCGCTTCCGCCGTGCTAGATTTTCACTTGCTCCAAGCCCTGCACACCGCCGCTGGCCCACGCACGCTCGACGTGCGCCTTACCCTTCTTCCCGGCGAGCTGCTGGCCCTCAGCGGCCCCAGCGGGGCGGGCAAAACTACCCTGCTGCGCTTGCTCGCCGGCCTCGACCGCCCCGCCGGCGGCTTCATTCGGGCCGCGGGCCACACGTGGTACGACGCTGCCCGCCGCCACTGGCTGCCGCCCCAGCAGCGCCCACTGGGGTACGTGTTTCAGGATTACGCCTTGTTTCCTAATATGACGGTGCGCGAAAACCTGGCTTTCGCCGCCGCTGGTCAGCCCCAGGCTGCCCGCCTCATTGCCGATTTGCTGGAAAGCTTAGAGCTTACCGAGCTCGCCGCCCGCCGCCCGGCCGTGCTCTCGGGTGGGCAGCAGCAGCGCGTGGCGCTGGCCCGCGCCCTGGCCCGCCGCCCCCGCCTGCTGCTGCTCGACGAGCCGCTATCGGCCCTTGACCTGCCTACCCGCCAGCGCCTCCAGCAAGTGCTGGCCGAGGTGCATCGGCAATTTGAGCTCACCACCATCCTCATCAGCCACGACCCGGCCGAGATAGCCCGGCTGGCCGACCGTGTATTAGAGCTGGAGCTCGGCCAGGTGCGCCGCCTGGGAGCGCCGGCGTCGGCTCCGGCCCCGTTGCTGGGCCGCGTGGTAGCAGTACTGCCCGATGGCCGGCTCCGGGTGCAGCTGGCTGGCGCAGCCACGGTGGAAATAGCCGCCCCTGCCAATCGGGCGGTGACGATAGGCGAGGAGCTCCGATTTGAACTTGTAGGGTAAGCTTTAGCTTGCCCATCGTAGAGGCTGTACTGCCTCGCCGCCGGGCAAGCTAGAGCTTACCCGACCCGCGGAGTACATTTGCCCAAATCCTTAGCTCGCCCCACCCATGTCTTCCATCGCCGACGTGCTCTCGCCCGAAGCCAAAGCCCACACCGCCCAGAAGGGCAGCACCAACGCCAACGGCTTCACCGATTACTTCGACCTCGACGGCTTGCTCACCGAGGAGCATATTCTCGTGCGCCAGAGCATTCGCGACTTTGTCAAGAAAGAGATTTCGCCCAATATCGAGAAATGGGCGCAGCAGGCGTATTTCCCGTCGGAAATCGTGCGCAAGTTTGGCGAGGTGGGCGCGTTTGGCCCCACCATTCCGCAGGAGTACGGCGGCGGCGGGCTCGATTACATCAGCTACGGTCTCATTATGCAGGAGATTGAGCGCGGCGATTCGGGCATGCGCTCCACGGCCTCGGTGCAGGGCTCGCTGGTGATGTTTCCGATCTACCAATACGGCTCGGAGGAGCAGCGCCGCAAGTACCTGCCCAAGCTGGCCAGCGGCGAGTGGCTGGGCTGCTTCGGCCTCACCGAGCCCGACCACGGCTCCAACCCCGGCGGCATGACCACCACCCTCAAGGCGGAGGGCGACCACTACGTGCTCAACGGGGCCAAGCTTTGGATCAGCAACTCGCCCGAGTGCCAGGTGGCCGTAGTGTGGGCCAAAAACGAGGCCGGCCGCATCAAGGGCGTCATCGTGGAGCGCGGCATGGAAGGCTTCACGACGCCCGAAATTCACAATAAATGGAGTCTGCGCGCCAGCATTACCGGCGAGTTGGTGTTTGATAACGTCAAGATTCCCAAGGAAAACATTCTGCCCAACGTGGAAGGTCTGCGCGGCCCGCTGAGCTGCCTTGACTCGGCCCGCTTCGGCATCGCCTGGGGCGCCATCGGCGCGGCCATCGACTGCTACGAGTCGGCCCTGAAATACTCGCTCCAGCGCGAGCAGTTCGGCAAGCCCATTGCCAGCTTCCAGCTTCAGCAAAAGAAGCTCGCCGAGATGATCACCGAAATCACCAAGGCCCAGCTGCTGACTTGGCGCCTCGGCGTGCTCAAAAACGAAGGCCGCGCCACCAGCGCCCAAATCTCGATGGCCAAGCGCAACTCGGTCGAGATGGCCCTCCACGTCGCCCGCGAAGCCCGCCAGATTCACGGCGGCATGGGCATCACCGGCGAGTACCCCATCATGCGCCACATGATGAACCTGGAATCGGTGGTAACCTACGAGGGTACGCACGATATTCACCTGCTCATTACGGGGGCGGATATTACGGGCATTCAGGCGTTTAAATAGTCGTGGGTGCTACCTGCGGATTACGACAAATCACTCGGCAGGAAGCGGCTACGTATCTGCGAGAGCCTACTTACTTAATTCAGGTGGAGCAAGCCCGGCATGAAGAATTTAATAAGCACTGGCAAGCTAACTTCGATTTTGACGAGTGGAATAAGGCTCGGAAGACGCGCAGCTACGACTGGATAGTATTGGTGAAGGGCTTGGTTTCCTTCAGGAAGATAGCACATAGCCTTATAGTTCATGGTGGCCAGCAAGTAGGAGGGCTAGAAGAATCCTGGCAATTAGGCGGCGATGCGAGGATACTCAATACTGAACAGGTTTCGACGGTATACCAAGCGCTTGCCCCCGTGTCAGTTACTTGGGCCAATGAGGATTTTAGCGGCCAGACAGAGATGTTTGAAGATTTTCAAAATTTCTTGAAGGAAACTGTTGAAGCCGGTAAAGCATTACTGCTTATCGTTGGTCGTTAAGCAAGACGCTATCAAAGTCCTAAAGGTGTTTCATGGGCCTCGATACAGTAGAGCTAGCACATCGCTTCGAGCGGTATTTCGGAATTGAAATACCGGATGCAGTGGCCGAAAAGCTCTACACGGTGGGCGACGTAGCTGCTTGGTTTGGCTCGCAACTGGGGCTGACCGGGCAGCAATCAGCGGTGCGGGCAGCCCTGGCCGCGCAGTTCCTGGCCGAGTTACCACCCGGCACCACCGAAGCCACGCCGCTGCGGGAGGTGTTGCCCGACGCCCAAGCGCTCGATGCGTACCGGCACGCGCTGCGCAACCGCTCCGGGCTGGTATTGCCTCCTCTGGCTGCCCCGCCCGCTACGCCCGCTGCGCCTTCCTTGTGGGAGCGTCTCACTGGTCGGCAATTACCGAGGCCGCCCCACTGGCACACCCAAACCTTAGCCGAGCTACTCGACTGGACCTTGGCGATCAACTATGAGCAGCTACTGGTGCCGCCGCTGGCCAGCCAGTACGAAGTAACGCAAGCCGTTATCGGTATCACGAGCCAGTCGTCGGGCGTGCCAGTCGAGGAAATACGCCCGCAGAGTCGCTTTGTCGATGATTTGGGCTTGGATTAGCGGGCACGCCGGGCGCTGCCGATCGCCGGTTCTGCGCAAGTAGTTCTTCGAGTAAGATGGAAAAGGTGAGCAGCGTTGTGGCGCTGATTATCGACGCTGTTGACTGAGTAAAATAAGCTGGGCTTTAACAGCTTACCGCTCACCCCGTAAACTCCAGTCACATCCTTCCCTTTTCCACTCATGGCTACCAACGAAGAATATCAGCCCCACGAAAATGCCGAAAGCCGCCGCCAGGAGCGCCGCGAGCACGATAAAGAAGCCTACCGCGAGCAGGGCGACGACATGCGCCAAGGCGGCCCCGACCCCGACCTGGCCCACCGCCTGCGCACCCGCGCCGGCGACGGCAGCTTTGACCCCAACGTGCAGGCCGAAGACGGCACCAGCAACGGCGTAGCTGCCCACATCGGCAGCAGCGGCCAGGGGGCCAGCCGGCGCGGCCACGACACCGAGCAAAACGCCAACAAAGCCCCCGACCGCCTCGACCAGCGTAACGTGCAAGGCGGCGACCTGAAAGACTAGCCACCCGCCAGCCCACCCAACGCAAAAGCCCGTCGTGCTCAGCCCGACGGGCTTTTCTACGGTTAGGTTTTCAGCGTTTTTAGCAGCCACGCCGTAATTTGCCCGCATGAAGCCCGCTACGCCCCTCATTTTGCTGGAATGCCTGGTTGCCGGCACTTCCCACCGCCCTGAACTTCCCAAGCAGGAAAAGTCGCTCAAAATCGGTCAGACGCTGCGCCTGGAGCGTGAAGCCGACAGCAAGTACGACGACTGGGCCGTGAAAGTCCACTCCGGCCCCGCCGACGACAAGGCCAGCATCTGGCTGGGCTACCTGCCCGAAACCCGCAACGAAACCGTAGCCCGCCTGCTCGACGCCGGCTACCCCCTCATCGCCCGGCTGGCCCACAAAGCCTGGGAAGACGACTGGCTGCACCTCGAAATCGAAGTGCTGCTGCCACGCGACTAAAGTAAAGCGGAGTGGCACTCCGCTAGCAGTCAACGAGCCGGAATAGCTAGGGGCGCGCCCATAAACGGAGTGCCACTCCGTTTTACGTCTTCAACCGGGAGCTTTTTGCTAACTAAATTGGTTAGCCAATAGTCCGCCTCCAGCGGTCAACCGACTACGAGCCACTAACTACCAACCGCAATGCGCGAAGCCTATCTCACCGGCGGCAACGAACACTTCGATGCCACCGACAAGGACATCGACAAGGCCCTGCGGCCGCTGAGCTTCAGCGACTTCACGGGCCAGGATAAAATCCTCGAAAACCTCAAGGTCTTCGTGGCCGCCGCCAAGATGCGCGGCGATGCCCTCGACCACGTCCTGCTGCACGGCCCCCCCGGCCTGGGCAAAACTACGCTCTCGCACATCATCGCCAACGAGCTGGGCGCGGGCATTAAAATGACCAGCGGCCCGGTACTCGACAAGCCCAGCGACCTCGCCGGCCTGCTCACCAACCTGGAGCCGCACGACGTGCTCTTCATCGACGAGATTCACCGCCTCAACCCCGTGGTGGAAGAATACCTCTACTCGGCGATGGAAGACTATCGCATCGACATCATGCTCGACTCGGGCCCCAATGCCCGCTCGGTGCAGATTTCGCTCTCGCCCTTCACACTCATCGGCGCTACTACGCGCTCGGGGATGCTGACCGCTCCGCTGCGGGCCCGCTTCGGTATCTCGGCCCGCCTGGAGTACTACGACTCCAAGCTGCTGACGACCATTGTGCAGCGCTCGGCCGAGATTCTGCACACGCCCATCCACGAGGATGCGGCCTACGAGATTGCCCGCCGCTCGCGTGGCACGCCCCGTATCGCCAACAACCTGCTGCGCCGCACCCGTGACTTCGCCCAAATCAAGGGTAATGGTACCATCACGCAGGAGATTGCGCAGTTTGCCCTGGCGGCCCTCGACGTCGATGCCCGCGGCCTCGACGACATGGACAAGCGGATTCTCACCACCATCATCGACAAGTTCAAGGGTGGTCCGGTGGGCATCAGTACCATCGCTACGGCCGTGGGGGAGGAAGGCGAAACTATTGAGGAGGTGTACGAGCCCTTCCTCATTCAGGAAGGCTATATCAAGCGCACGGCCCGGGGCCGCGAGGCAACCGAGGCAGCTTATCAGCACTTAGGACGTCTGCTGCCTAATCACTTGCGCGGTAACAACGGCGACCTATTCGCAGAGATTACGGCGTGAGGTAGCGTGGGCTGTTAATTCGCCCGTTGCTCGACTTACGTGCTCGCGGACTCGCAGAGTCCGCGCTACTTGCTATGGAACGCGCCGCCCCCAGCGGCGCGTTCTTCGTTTCTTTGTAGTTGAATTGCCCGTTACGCTATGTTGCTGCACGCCGAATGGACGCCCTATATCAAGCGCCGCGCTGCGGAGCTGGGCTTTATGGCCTGCGGGATTTCCCGGGCTGAATTTTTAGAAGATGAAGCGCCGCGCCTCGAAAACTGGCTGAAGAAGGGCATGCACGGCAAGATGGCCTGGATGGAAAACCACTTCGACAAGCGCCTCGACCCGCGCCTGCTCGTGGACGGAGCCAAGTCAGTTATCTCCCTGTTGCTCAACTACTACCCGCCGGCCGAGGACCAGCAGCCCGCCGATACGCTGCAAATCAGTAAGTACGCCTACGGGCGCGACTACCACTTCGTCATCAAGGATAAGCTCAAGACGCTGCTGGCCGACATGCAGGCCAATATCGGCGAAGTGGGTGGACGCTGCTTTGTTGATTCAGCGCCCGTACTTGACAAGGCTTGGGCTAAAAAAGGTGGGCTGGGGTGGGTAGGTAAGAATTCCAACCTCATCTCTCCCAAAGCCGGCTCCTTTTTCTTTATCGCCGAACTGATTGTGGATGTGGAGTTGGATTACGACGAATCCATCCGCGACTACTGCGGTACCTGCACCAAGTGCCTCGACGCCTGCCCGACGCAGGCCATTACCGAGCCCTACGTAGTCGATGGCAGCAAGTGCATCAGCTACTTTACCATCGAGCTCAAGGACCAGCTTATCCCGCAGAGTGTGGCTGGGCAGTTTGGCAGCTGGGTATTCGGCTGCGATATCTGCCAGGATGTATGCCCTTGGAATCGCTTTTCCAAACCCACGCAGGAAGCCCAGTTTCAGCCCCATCCAGAGCTGAAAAGCTTATCGGCCAGCGATTGGCAGGAAATTACCCACGAGGTTTTTCAGGCGATGTTCAAGCAGTCGCCACTTAAGCGAACCGGTTACGAGGGGCTTAAGCGCAACATCAGGTTTGTAACTGGTCAGAGCCAGCTGAGTAGCTAGGAGGCCAGGCGTGGTAGGGGAGTAGCCTGTGAAAATACCCGCTTGAGCACGCGTCGGTAGAGACGGGCAAATTGCTGGTAGCACCACGTTTTGAAATCAGCCAAGTCAAGGGGCTGCACGTACTGCAACGCTTTGCGAAGCTCCTTCTCAAAGAGTTTTTTGCTGAAACTGACCTTCAGCAAAATCATTTTCACGTAATCTAGCATAGTCAGTGGGTGGGAATAGGTAGGGGGGATAGCTGCTGGCGGCTACCTTATACGTGAAGATGCGACTTACGGCTGAATAATGGCCGTTTCAACAGATGAAAAGGAGATTAAATTAGGGGGGAGAAAAATAGCCGGGTGATTGATAAGGGATTATCAACGGACAATCACAAGTATCCGGCCATAAAAAAGCCCATCGCTACCGAGGTAGGATGGGCTTCTTAGTGGTTAATCGGTAACTGCCGACTACGCGCCGATGAGCGGAGTAGCGAGGGCCAGTACTTCAGATTTCGTCAGGATTTCGTCGAACGAAGCAGCCGCATCGGTAGCCGAATAAGTGACGCCGGGCGTGGGCGTGCCCGCGGTGGTCAGGTTATAGCCAGCCTGCGTTACGTTGCTCTCCGGCGTGTTGCCTTGGTAGTAAGCCTGCGAGTCGAGATCGCCATTGCCGCTGATCCAGGGGGTTTGACCGCGCATGTAGCGGATGTGAGCCGCGTGACGAGCCTCTACCGAGTGAATGCGCAGGGCCGACTCAAGCGGGTTGATGGCACCAGGACCGCTTACGGTAACGCTATTAACTCCCAGGGCTTGGATGTCAGCAGCGCGTCCTTTATAGGCCCGTACGCCGGTATCTTCCAGCAATTGTGCTACTTGCAGCTGCGCAGCGAAAGTAGTGAGCGTCGAGAATACGGCAGTGCTGAAGCCCGGGATCGTAGTTGGGGTGCCACCAACGGCCCGCACTACGTTCTGTAGAAGGGTAACGTGCGCTGCCTCGTGCTTGTAAATCTGGCGGATAGCCGCTTGGTTGGCCGAATTAGTGCCGGCAAACTGGGAAGAAGCGATTACTTTATTGTAGAAATCAGCCTCCAGCAGCTCCAGGGTCAGGGCGTAGTTGAAGATCTCTACCGGGTCGCCGGCGTTGGAACCTGCATACGCCTTTTGGAAAAAGGAAGCCAGCAGGGCCGGCGTAGCGGCCAGGGCCGAGCGCTTGGCTACGGTGCCGAGCGAAGAGAAAACGGCGCGGCGGGAATCCAGGCGGTCGAATACGTCCGAATCAACTTCAGCCAGCTGGTTGATAATGTTGAGGAAATTCATGACTGAGAATAGAATACGGGTGAGAGATTACTTGCCTACCGAGCTAGCGTCGATTTTCTGCACGATGTACGACTGAGCCACTGCGATTACGTCGGCGGGCGTCATCGTCTTGTCGAGGCCGTACGTGGGGTCCACTTGCTGGTCGTCGGCAAACGAGCCGGCCGAGAGTAGGTCGCGGACGTAGGCCGCGTGGCGCGCTTCTACCGATACAATCTTGCCAGCTACCGTGAGGTAGGTAGCCCCGTTGGGATCGGAGGCCGAGATGAGCTTGCCAGCCCCGTTGTAAGCGGCTACCCCCAGGTCTTCGAATGCCTTGGCCGTGCCCAGTACCGAAGCACGCGAAGCAAAGTTGATGTTGGCGAAGTTGGGGGTAAGGTCTTGAATGGGAGTGCCTTTAGCCACGTTGATGATGGCAGCTTTCAGGAAGTCGCGGTGGATGGCTTCGTGCGCCGCCACCTGCGTAAAGTACGCTAACTCACCGGTCTGAAAGTCGGTTGCAGGGCTCTTTACTACTTGTGCGTAAAAAGCGGCCTCCAGCTGCTCCAGCGCATAGGCGTAGTTCAGCACGCTGAGGTTGCCGTTGCCCAGGCTTACCATGCCCGGCGACGAATCGCTCTTGCTGCAGCCAGCCAGTACGAGGGCGGTAGCCCCGGCCGTAGCCCCAGCGTACATGAAGAAAGAACGCCGCTTGATGGGCGTGTACAGTACCTGGTCTTGGTCGCGCCCGGTCGTCTGCGAGAGGAGATTAGTGGACATAAGAGAAAAGGAAGAAAAAAAGAAAACTATTGGTAAATGTTTTAGGGACGGTCAGCAGCAGACAACCTATCCAGCAATAGTGTCGTGAATCCCTGTGACGAGGCTACTTTTTTCGCGTTTTACGCTCGCTTACTGAAGTGGTTGCTGGTAGTCTTGCATTGATCTACGGAAGGGATAGGGTAAGCAGATTGCGCCCCGGCTGCTTATTTGGCAAGGGATCTTGTGGGGGGATTACGCCGCTGATTAGATAAAGCCCAAGTATAAAGTGAATTACAGGGGTGTACCCCCGGCATTGCAGGCCTAAACTTTGGCGGATTAAGCTTTGGTTGAAGTGAGAAAAAATGAATTTTGCATGAAAAAAAGAGTCGCCCTCCTTACGGAGAGCGACTCTTAATATAAGTAGTCATGCTACCAGGATTGCCCTACGTGAACAGCGTAGTGGTCGATTTGACGAACATGCGGGCAATGGACTTGACCGTGGTTGGGTCGAGAGGCTCGTCGAATGCTTCCGAAACTTGCGCGGCGGTATAAGTCAGCGGGGCAGCGGTGAGGTTCACGCCCGCCTGGGTTACGTTGCTTTCGGCCGGGTAGAAGGTATCCGGGGTCGTGCCGGTAGCGGGCGAGCCAGCGCCGTACACGGCCCGGGCCGGCTTGCTGCCGTTGGGAGCGGTGGGGCCGTCGTTGTCGGAAAGCGAAATCCAGCTTTTGGGCGCAGTGTCGTAGGGGGATACCGCCAGCGCGCTGGCCGCGCCGCTACCGTTGAGGCTGGCGTTGAGGCCGCGGCGTACCGAGCGGAAATGTGAGTTGTGGCGGGCTTCGACCGAGTGAATGTTAAGGGCCGCTTCCAGAATATCTTTGGTAGCCGTGGTATTCAGCACGGGAGCGCCGCCTTTGTAGGCACGCACGCCGGTATCGGAGAACGACTGCGCCGCGCCGTAGAAGGCGGCTTGGTTGGCTGCCCCTGGCAGCAGGGCGGCCGCCAGCGGTCCCGTCCCGCTGCCGCTGCCGCCCGAATAGTCGAAGGCGTTCACGGTGGGGTCGGCAATAGCCGCCGAGCCGAGTGCCTGGCGCAGCGTGTTGATGTGGCCCGCTTCGTCGTTGCGGATGATTTCGATGGCTGGCCGGTCGGCCGAGTTAATCAGCCCCGTTACGCCCAGCGCGGTATCGTAGAAGTAGTATTCGAGGTATTCCAGGCTCAGCGCCAGGTTCAGCACATCGATAACTGTCTGGGGGAGCGTGCTGCCGGTTTGGCCATAGGCCCTGGTGAAGAACGACGACAGCACCGCTGGCACGGCGGCGGCAGTTATTTTTTTGCCCGTATTGCCCAGGTGTTTGAACACGGCGCGGCGCGGATTGATGCGGTCCAGAAATTCTGGGTCGGCCTTCTCCACGTCGGAGAGCAGTTGAAAGAAATCCATACTGAATAAATGCTGAGAAATGAAAGGCAAAGAGACGGGCTACGAGAAGCTGGCTGCCGAGAGCTTGGAGCCTTCTGCCAGGAAGCTATTGACGGAGGCCAGCACTGTAGCTGGGCGCTTGGAGCGTTCCTGGCCGGGGCCGGGGTTGCCATTGCCGGTGGGCGAGCTGGCCGTGCCGATACCGGGAGCCGCGCCGCTCGTCTGGGTGAAGAGGTTGACCACGTCGCCACCCACGAAGGAGTTGTAGCTGCGCAAGTCGCGGATGAGGGCCGCGTGCCGCGCCTCTACCGATACAATCTTGCCGGCCAGCGCCAGGTTGGTATTGCTGGTCAGGAAACGGCCAGCCCCGTTGTAAGCCGCAACCCCGGTGTCTTCAAACGTTTGGGCGGCGGTAAGTACGCTGCTGCGGTCGTCAAAATTGATGGAGCCGAAGTCGGGCGTGAGGTCTTTGAGCGGCGCGATGCCATTGGCTTGCAGAGCGGCCTTCAAAAAGTCGCGGTGAATGGCCTCGTGCGCGGCCAGGTCGTCGAAGATCTGCCGCTCGGCAGCGGTGGGGCCGAGTGCGGTGTAGTAGCTACCCGTTTTTACTCGGGCATAGAAAGCCGCTTCGAGCTGTTCCAGGGCGTAGGCGTAGTTCAGGATACCGGCGTCGCCGCCGCCTACGTCAATGGTGCCGACCGACGAGTCGCTCTTGCTGCATCCGGCCAGTACGAGCGCCGTAGCGCCGGCCGTAGCGCCGGCATATAGGAAGAACGAGCGCCGCTTTATGGGCACGTACAACGGCTGATCCTGATCGGCCTCGCGTAGCTGGGGCTCGGGGGGGAAAACAGTGGACATGAAGGAAAAGGAAAATGGTAAAAAGAGAAGAGCGAAAAATGGGTAGTACTGCTGAGCTTACTCAGTTGCCTGGGTAAGTATCTGTGATTCAGGATGTGCTTACGGGAATGAGAAAGTAAGGGTGTGTAAAAAATAATACTTTAGGAAGATTGATTGCAGTGAAAAAGTAGGCATGGCCTTGACTGATAAGCGGCAGTAACCATAAAAAAGCGCAGGTAATAGGTTGAAAAAAAGGCGCTACAGTTTGGGCGCCGGCCCGCAGGTAGTACTGGCCGCCGTCGCTCAGCAAGAGTGAGCGCCAAAAAGCTGGGGTCTCGCCGGAAGATCACCGGAGAAACCAGCAAGGGCTTGGGATGCCCGGGATCTGCCAGCCGAATAGCGGAGAAGCTGGGTGTGCTCCTGATAGCGGGTTGGGGCGGTAACCCACCACCGGGTACCGAAAAACCTGTCGGAAGTGCGACCTTTGAGCCTGGCTCAACTCGTTTAACTACGCCCGCATGGTATTTCAGCAGCTTCGTGCGCCGATAAAGTGGGGCTACCAGCTGCTGCTTTGCCTACTGCTGCTAGCTGGCGGCCTGCGGGCGCAGTCCACAACGCCAGCCGGCGGCGAGGTAAGCCTGGTGGCACCCGCCGCCAGCGTGCCGCTGGCGGGGCCGTTTACGCTAGCCTTCCGGCTGCGCGGGGCGGCGCTGGGAAGCCATTCCGACTTTCCGGAGATTGAGGGCTTTCGCAAAGCGGGCCTCACTACTACCACCACCACGCGCCTGCTGCCCGGCGGCCGGCGCAGTACGGAGCTGCTGGTAGCGCAGCGCTACTTCCCCTACGCCGAGGGCGACTACGTGATTCCGGCCTTCACGCTCACGGTAAACGGCCAGGTACTGCGCAGCGCCGGTGGGCGGGTGCGGGTAGGGGTGGGGCCGCTCGATACCAGCGGCGTGCCGCCCGGCGCGGGCGTCGGCTCGCTCGACCAGCTGCTGGGCAAACCCAAGCCGAAATACTTCTACGAGCCACCCGACGCGGGCCAGCTAGAGCTCACGGCCGACCGCAGCCAGGTGTACGTGGGGCAGGGGGTGCGCGTGAATTTATATTTTTACCTGAAGCCGGCCGACCAGGCGCTGCTCAATTTTTACGATTTCAACAACCAGCTCACCGAGCTGCTGCGCCAGCTGCGCCAGCCGACGGCCTGGGAGGTCGCCGCCCCCGACCCCTCGGTGCCGACCGATACGGTACGGCGCAATGGCACAACGTTTCTGCGCTTCCGGCTGGCTAGCCGCACCTACTACCCGCTGACCAAAGAGGCGTTGCGCTTCCCGTCCTTACAGCTCACGTTTACCAAGTTTAAGCTGCTGAAAAAGCCCGAGCCCGGCGATAACGAGCGTCTGGCCATGTACAAGACCTACACCGCACCGGCGCTGCGCGTGGCCGTGCGGCCGCTGCCGCCGCCCGGTACGACCGTAGTGGGCGAGTACGTGCTGCGCGAGGGGATCAGTACCACGCGCTTTCGCACGGGGGAAGCCTTCACGTACACGTTTGGGGTGGAGGGTGCGGGCAACGCGGCGGCGCTGACGTTGCCACCACTCAAGCCCCGCGCTGGGCTAGCTGTGTACGGCCCCGACGTCCGCGAGGAAGCGCTGCCCGACGGGCGCTTTCGTAAGAGCTTCCGCTACCGACTAGTGCCCCAGTGGCCCGGCCCGCTGGCCCTCGACAGCCTGCTGGCCTTGCCCTTCTTTAACCCTGTCACGGCTCGCTACGACACCCTGCGGCCCGAGCTGCGCATCGATGTGCGCGGCCCGGCCCGCGCCACCGCCGCTGCTAGTCCCGCCGACGATCCTTTCTACGGCCCGGCGCTGGCCCGCGCCGATGCCCGGCTGCAACCGCTGGATGTGTACCGACAGGTAGGGCGCTACGCGGCCGTGCTGCTAGCCGTGCTGGTGGGCGTAGCCATCGTGGGCTGGTGGCGGGCACGCTAGCCCGGCGCTACTTTTGGGCTTTCTTCTGTACGGCATGTCAAATAGTTTCGGAACGCTTTTTCGTATCACCACCTTCGGCGAGTCGCACGGGGTGGGCATTGGGGTAATTATCGACGGCTGCCCGGCGGGGCTGGCCCTGGACCCCGCCACCATTCAGGCGGCGCTCGACCGGCGTCGGCCGGGGCAGTCGGCCCTCACTACGCCGCGTAAGGAGGCCGACCGCGTGCAGGTGCAGTCGGGCTTGTTTGAGGGGCTGACGACGGGTACGCCCATCAGTCTCTTTATTCCCAACGCCGACCAGCGCTCCGACGACTATTCGCACATCGCCGGGGCCTACCGCCCCAGCCACGCCGACTACACCTACGATGCCAAATACGGCCGCCGCGACCACCGGGGCGGGGGCCGCAGCTCGGCCCGCGAAACGGCCGCTCGCGTGGCGGCCGGCGCGGTAGCGGCCGCCCTGCTGGCCCACTTTGGCGTCGAGGTGAAGGCCTACGTGTCGGCCGTAGGCGAGGTAGAGCTAGCCAAAACCTACGAAGAGCTGGACCTTAGCCTCATCGACAGTAATCCCGTGCGCTGCCCCGATGCCGATGCCGCTGCCCTCATGGAAGCGCGCATCCGCGCCGCGCAGGCCGCGCACGACACCGTGGGCGGTGTCGTGACGGGCGTGGCCACCGGCCTGCCGGCTGGCCTGGGCGAGCCGGTATTCGACAAGCTGCCCGCCGTGCTGGGCCACGCTTTGCTGAGCATCAATGCCGTGAAGGGCTTTGAGTTTGGCTCGGGCTTCGAGGGCACCAAGCTGCCGGGCTCGCAGCACAACGACGAGTTTTACACCGACGAAACGGGCCGGGTCCGTACCCGCACCAACCACAGCGGCGGCAGCCAGGGCGGTATCTCCAACGGTCAGGACGTATTTTTCCGGGTGGCTTTCAAGCCGGTGGCGACGCTGCTCCAGCCCCAGCAAACCATCAACCAGGCCGGGGAGGCCGTTACGCTGGCTGGCCGGGGCCGCCACGATGCCTGCGTGCTGCCCCGCGCCGTGCCCATCGTGGAGGCCATGACCCACCTCGTATTGGCCGACCTGCTGCTACGTGCCCGGGCTAATAAGCTCTGATTCTGAACGTAGCCACTACTGCTGAGGCTGGCAGCAGCCCAGCCTGCCGTTTTGTAACCTCTGCGTAACGTTCGCGGTTATGCTAGCAATCGGCCCGCCCGGGCTATCTCGCCCGGCCGCGGCGCGATATTTCTATTGTCTTTAACATTCTTCTGATTTATGCCAGCCGTTTCCATCTACGCCGAGGCGTCGCCCAATCCCGAGAGCATGAAATTTGTGCTCAACTCCACCCTGCTGCCCGACGGCGTGAGCGTGGATTATCCTACCGTGGAGGCCGCCGCCAACTCGCCCCTCGCGCAGGAGCTGTTCGGCTTCGATTACGTGGGCCGCGTGTTCATCGCCCAAAACTTCGTTACCGTCACCAAAACGCAGCCCGAGCTGGGCTGGACCAGCATTATTCCCGAGCTGCGCCAGTTCATTAAGAGCTACGTGGAGGCGGGCGGTACGCTTTTCACCGTGGACCCCGCTGCCGAGCAAAAGGCGGCCCAGGCCGCCAGCGCCGGCGACCCCACCCAGCAGGATGGCTTCACGAGCCAGAAAATCATCGACCTGCTCGACAACTACGTGCGCCCCGCCGTGGAGCAGGACGGGGGCAACATCACCTTCAAGTCTTTCCACGACGGCATCGTGACCGTGAACCTGCAAGGCTCGTGCTCGGGCTGCCCCTCGGCGACGGTTACGCTGAAGTCGGGCATCGAAAACCTGCTCAAGCGTATGGTTCCCGAAGTGAAAGAAGTGGTAGCTGAAGGCGTGACGGTGTAACGCTGCGTCCGCATCACCAACGCAAAAAAGCGGCCCGCTACTCCGGTAGCGGGCCGCTTTTTTGTGGCTGAGCAGCAAGCGCTACGGAGGCGTCGGGTGCATTATCCGGTAGCTGTTCTAGATGGCGCGAGGGTACTTCACCTGAAGCAAAGAAGCTTTTAGAAAGGCTGACTACCTACGCTGGTCAACTGCTACAAGTAAAAAAAGCCCAGCCTTGCGGCCGGGCTTTTTGAAGAACAGGGAGAATGCTTACACGGTAGTCGTGCTCAGCTTGGGCGCGTCGCCGGGCTGGCTCGTCAGGTCTTCACCAGCGGCCAAGCGCTCCTTCTCTTCCTTCTTGCCATAGGTGTCGAGGATGATCGGAGTAGCGATGAACAGCGACGAGTAGGTACCGAAGATGATACCGATAATCATGGCAAACGAGAACGAGCGGAGCGTTTCGCCGCCGAAGATGTAGAGCACGAGCACTACCAGGAACACGGTGGTGAACGTAATCATGGTGCGCGAGAACGTCGAGTTCAAAGCCGGGTTCACCACCTGGGCGAAAGTCAGCTTGGGGTTTTCACGCAGGTACTCGCGCACGCGGTCGTAGATTACGACGGTGTCGTTCATCGAGAAGCCGATGATGGAAAGCACGGCCGCCACGAAAATCTGGTCCATCTCATAGTTCAGGCCGAAGGCGCGGGCGATGGGGTAGGAGGCGATAACGAGCAGCGCGTCGTGGAAGAGCGCCACCACGGCGGCCATCGAGTACTGCCACTTCTCGAAGCGGAAGAGTACGTACACGAAGATGCCGAGCAGCGTGAGGGCCAGCGACAGTACCGAGGTGCGCTTAATATCGTCGGCAATGGTAGCGCCTACTTTCGAGGTCGATTTGATTACCGGCGCGTCGGCGGCGTACTTGGTGAGGCCCTGGTTGAGGGCTTCGAGTACGGTTTTATCGGCGGTCTGGCTTTCATCCTCGGCGAGGTAGCCGGTGGTGATGCGCAGGCGGTTGGGCGAGCCAAACTGCTTTACTTCAAGACCGGTGTTCTTGAAGGCGGGCTCCAGAGCCGTACGTACGTCGCTGGCTACCATAGTCTTGTTGAAGTCAACCACGTAGGCGCGGCCACCCTGGAAGTCTACACCGAGGTTAGGGCCACCCTGGCGGTACATTAGAAAGAAGCCCGTCACGATGATGAGGGTAGAGGCGGCATAGGCGATTTTACGCTTGCCCACGATGTCGAAGTTCAGGTTCTTGAACAGGTTGCGCGACAGGAAAGTCGAGAACGAGATGGAGCTGGTCGTCTTGCCCTTGATCAGGAACTCGATGATGAGGCGCGATACGTACACGGCCGACAGGAACGAGGTGAGTACCC
This sequence comes from uncultured Hymenobacter sp., assembly GCA_913778455.1. Classification (GTDB taxonomy): domain Bacteria; phylum Bacteroidota; class Bacteroidia; order Cytophagales; family Hymenobacteraceae; genus Hymenobacter. The sequence continues at coordinate 23,968 of CAJYVK010000038.1, forward strand.
CGATGCCCAGCGTTACGGCGAAGCTCTGCACCGGACCCGTGCCGAAGAAGCCCAGGATGATGGCGATGAGCATGGTCGTTACGTTGGAGTCGAAGATGGCCGAGAACGCGCGGTTGTAGCCCTTGTTTACGGCATCGTGCAGCGCAAGACCGTGGTCCAGCTCTTCGCGGATACGCTCGAAAATCAACACGTTGGCATCTACCGACGAGGCAATTACCAGAATTAGGCCGGCGATGCCGGGCAGGGTGAGCGCGGTGCTGAACTGCGCCAGCACGCCCAAAATCAAGAACATGTTGAAGAGCAGGGCGGCATCGGCCACGAGGCCGGCGCGGCCGTAGTACAGCGTCATGAAAGCCATGATAATCAGCAGGCCAGCCAGCGACGAGTATAGGCCTTGGTTGATGGCTTCCTTGCCGAGCGAGGGGCCAACTACGGCTTCTTCCACGATGCGGGTCGGGGCGGGGAGCTTACCGGCTTTCAGTACCTGGGCCAGATCCTGGGCTTCGTCGATGCTGAAGTTGCCCGAGATGCTGGTGTTGCCGCCGGTGATTTCGCTTTGTACAACGGGGTCGGAGTACACCACGTCGTCGAGTACCACGGCCACTTGCTTGCCGATGTTGGCACCGGTCATATGAGCCCACTTGCGCGAGCCGGAGGGGGTCATGCTCATGCTCACCTCGGGGCGGCCGCCCTGGTCGAAGTCCTGGCGGGCGTCGCTCACTACTTCGCCGCTGATGGGCGCGGCTACAGCGCCGGTGCGGTCTTTCTTCACGGCCACGAGGCGCAGAAATTGCTGGCCGTTGGCGGTTACCGGCTTGTTGGTGTAAAGCAGGGCCATGTTGGCCGGCAGCACGCTGCGGGCTTCTTCCGAGCGCAGAATTACGTTCATACGGGCGGTGTCGGTCAGGTTCACGCCCAGGGCGCCGGGCATGGTGAGCAGGCTAGCCAGCGGGCCGCCTTTCTGCGCGGCGGTCGAGTCGGTTTTGGCTTTGTTAGCCGGGGTCTTCTTAGCGAGTTGGGCGGCCAGCGAGGTCGTGTCGCCCTTTGCGGTGGCGGTCGAGTCGGTTTTAGCCGTAGCCACGGCCGAGCCAGCCTTCGCCTTGGCGGCCAGAATCTGGTCGAGCTGGCCCAGGAAGGGCACTACTTCGTTCTGGCCCCACACTTCGTAGAATTCGAGCTTGGCCTGGCCTTGCAGCAGCTTGCGCACGCGGTCGGGGTTGTCCACGCCGGGCAGCTCAACCTGGATGCGGCCGGTGCCTTTCACGCGCTGAATGTTGGGCTGGTTTACGCCAAACTTATCCACGCGCTTGCGCAGGATGTCGAACGAGCGGCCGATGGCGTCTTCTTCTTCCTTGTTGATAGCGGCCAGCACGCGGCTGTCGGGGCTGTTGAGGTCAATCTTGCGATCCTTGTTAACCGAGTTGGCGAAAATGCGGGCCAGCGGCACGCCGGGCGCCGTTTCCTGGTAAGCCTGGTAAAACAGCGTGGTGAAAGGCGTGCCCGAGTTGGTTTTCTGCCGCTCCTGGGCCAGCTCGATGGCTTTGTTGAACGCCGGGTCTTTGGAGTTGCCCGACATGGCCCGTACAATTTCGACCGGCGATACTTCCAGCGTTACGTGCATACCGCCTTTCAGGTCGAGGCCCAAGCCCAGCTCGCTCTGCTTTACGTCGCGGTAGGTGTAGTTGCCGAATACCGGCGCCCGCCACACCGAGTCGAGGTAGTGTTGGCGCTTGGTTTCGTCCAGCTTGCCGTTGCGCGTGGCGTAGGCCACGGCTTTGTCCTGCACCCCGCGCGAGACGTAGGTGAAGAAGAGAAAGTACGCGCACAGCACCGAGACGATGATGGTGAGCGTAATAATAAGTCCTTTGTAACGCATTAGAAATGAGTTATGAATTATGAGTTAGAAGTTATGAGTTGCCTGGAGGGAGTTAGAAGTTATGAGTTGCCTGGTCTGCGCCTAGTAACTCATAACTTCTAACTCCTAATTCCTAACTAGAAATCTAGGGGGCTTGCGGCGAGAGGGCCATGCCTAGCAGGCGCTGGCGGCACAGCTGCGCGATAAAGGTGGCTGGCTGACCCAGGGGGGCCAGCGCCACGGCCCGGCGCACCAGGCGCGGCTGCCAGGTAGCGGGTAGGGCATCGGGCAGCCAGGCGAGGGCCCACGCCGGGGCTACGTAGCTGGCTAGCGGAGACGCCGCTTCGAGCAGTACTTTTTGCTTGACTACCGTGGCGCGGGGCGCGAGTACCAGCCGCGAGGCGGGCGGGTTTGCGGGGCGCAACAGGCTCACTGTCCGGCCATTCAGGCCCAGCAGTAGGAGCACCGGCAGGGCCACCAGGGCCACGCGTAGCAGGTGCTTGAGCTGGGAAAGGGAATAGCGCATAGCTTGGACAGAGCTACAAATATAGTCCGGGCTGGCATTCGGCCCCAAGCGCCGGCGGGGGCGGCTAGTCGCGTAGCTCCTCAAAGGTGTACTGAGCGCCGCTCCAAAACTCATCCAGGGCCACGAGGCGCGGCTTGAAAAACGAAATCAGCGCCGGCCAGTCGTCGCGGTTGAAGACGTTGGCCGGGGCCAGCTCCCGGTAAATGCGACTTAGTTGCTGGCCGTGCTCGTTCTCGGCCTGGGCCTCCCAGATCCACTCCTCGCCCAGCGTTTCGTGCAGCAGGGTTTTGAGGGCCAGGAACTGCTCGAAAAACAGCTCGCGGATGCCCGCGTCGGTCTGCGTGAGCTCGATGGCGATGCGGGCGCGGCGGTTGTCGGCGTGCATCTTGAATTGCACGCCTTTCACGCCCGTCTTATAGTTTACCCAGTTCACTGGCCAGCCGTCGAACGAGCTGACCGGGGCCATGTACTGGCCAAATGCAGTCCAGAAGGCCTGGCGTAGTTGAGAAGCTTCGGCTTTGCTATACAAAGTGTTATAGGACTAACTAAATCGCCCGGCGTAGCGGGCGCAAATCAAATTGAAAGCCGGGCAGCACCGGCTCGCCGCTCAACTCCTGGTCATAGCCCTGCA
>CAJYVK010000039.1 GCA_913778455.1 uncultured Hymenobacter sp.
TCATAATTCATAATTCATAATTCATAATTCATAATTCATAATTCATAATTCATAATTCATAATTCATAATTCATAATTCATAATTCATAATTCATAATTCATAATTCATAATTCATAGCTACTGCGGCAGCAGCACCGTGAAAGTCGAGCCCACGCCCAGCTCGCTTTCCACCGAGATACGCCCGCCGGCGTTATCCACCATTTTCTTCACCATAAACAGCCCGATACCGCTGCCTTCCACGTGGTTGTGCAGGCGCTCGAACAGACCGAAGAGCTTGCGCAGGCCGGCTGGGCTCATGCCCAGGCCATTGTCTTGCACGGTAAGGCGCACCTGCGCATCCTCTTCCCGGGCACGCAGGCACACCTGCGGCGGGCGGTCGGGGGCGCGGTACTTGAAGGCGTTGCTGAGCAGGTTGTACACGAGGCTGCGCAGGTTTTTTTCCAGGAAGCGCACGGCCAGCTGATCGGGCAGGTCGATGGTAAGCTGCCCGCTGGTGCTGCGCACCAGCGGGGCCAGGTCGAGGGCCACGCCGTGCACCACGGGGGCCAGCGGCACGGGGGAGCTGGCCAGGCCGTGCTCGCGATGCAGCTTGGCCACGTCGCTGAGCTGCCCGATAGTGCGCTGAAACCGCTCTACCGACTTGGTGAGCATCCCTAGGATATCGTGTACCGGCTGGCGCGTCAGGGCCTCGATGGGCAGCTCGTCGGCGAGGGCCGCCAGCAAGCCTTCAATATTGGTAATCGGGCCTTTAAGGTCGTGCGAGGCGGTGTAGATAAAGCTGTCGAGGTCCACGTTCACGCGGGTTAGCTCGTCGTTGTTGTCGCGCAGCAGGCGCTGGGCCTGGGCCACGCGCTCCTGGGCCAGCTTACGCTCGTGAATGTCGGTGTAGGTACCGATCCACTGCACTACCTCGCCGGCCTCGTTGCGCGAGAGAATGGCGCGGCCCAGCATCCAGCGGTACTCGCCGGCCGCGTTGCGCAGGCGGCACTCCACTTCCAGCGGCTCTAAGGTGTCGAGGCTATTATCCCACCTGACCAGGGCCGGTCCGAAGTCGTCGGGGTGAAAGACGGCAATCAGCTGCTTTTCAGTGGTGATAAGCTCGCCCGTAAACTCCAGCCAGCGCCGGTTGAAATACGTGATGCGCCCCGTGAGATCGGCCGTCCAGGCCATCTGCGGAATACCTTCCAGCACGCGGCTGACCTCGACGGCGTCGCGCTCCACAGCCTGACGAGCGGCCTGCTGGCGCACCAATTCTTCGCTCTTGCGGTCGAGCAGGGCATTTTGCCGGGCTACTACCGAGCGAATGGTAGTAATTTCCCGGTGGGCCGACACATCGGCCAGCAGCACAGCCAGCGTGGCGGCCCCGCTGAAGGCAATCACGTTCATCGACACCGAAAAGGGCCGGAGTGCGCCATTGCGGCAATCTTGCAGCGGCAGCTCGCCCCGGGCCTGGGCTTGCCAGCCCTGCTGCCAGAGCTCCCCCCAGTAAGCCTGGTACTGGCTGGGAATAAACTCGGTAAATGCATGCCCCAGCAGGTCGGTGCGCGAGCAGCCCAGGGCTTGAGCCAAGGCGGCGTTGGCGTAGAGCACGCTGCCATCGGCCCCCAGCAGGGCCGCGCCCTCGCTCATTTGCTCCACCAGGGTACGGTAGCCGTAGTCGGCGCTTTCCAGCGTAAAAAGGCGCGGTCCCCCCGGCCCCGGCACGGCCAAGGTATCGACAGCCCCGGCGCGCACGGCGGCCACCAGCTCTTCGGCCTCGCGCAGGCGTTGGCGCAGTTCTTCGTTTTCCCGGGCCAGGTCGGCGGCGGTGGGGCTCATGGGAGAAGGATGGCGGGAAGCGGCGGAGGGTCTAATTCTAATACGGCCAGCACAATAGCCCGGTTGGAGAGGTCGCCCACCAGCCGGCGGGACGGCAGCGGCTGGCGGCGCACCAGCGTGGGAGCGGCAATAATTTGTTCTTGCTGGGCGAGTTGGGGCTCTTGTTGCATATCAATGATACGCAACACATAGCGCCCAGCCAAATGCTGCTCGCAGATTTCCTTGATGTTACGCAAGGCACGCGTCGAGTTAGGCGTAGCGCCGGCCACGTAAAGGCAAAATTCGTGGGCAGCGGCCGGGGGCGGGGCGAGAGTCGGGTCCATCGGCACGGCCTAGCAGAACCGGCGGCCCGGGCCTGTTGCGTACAGCCGACAGCGACCCAGCTCGGATTGGCGCGACACTCGACCGGTGGTTGACTCGGCCGTACAGCCCTTTTCTTCCCTCATTTCCATCATCATTTGCAGGCATACGGCGTGCGGGCCGGGGCGTTGGGCATGGAGAGCAAATAATTATCAAGCGGCTAGCCCCCAGCCGCTTGAGGCCGCCCTCCACGACGCAGAGCTTCGCCGGCCAGCGGCACTAGCCGCCGTAGCGTCACCGACGCGCCTGCTTGCGGCGGGCCCGGCTCGCGGCCCGCCGCTCGCGCTCGGCCTTGCGCTCCTCGCGCAGCAGCAGGCGCTCGGGTAGCCGGGCCATGAGGCGCTCGCGCACGTACCGCGCCAGGTGCGAGAGCGGCACCGTGTGCGAGGTGCGCAGAAACTGCGCGATTTCGCGCTGGCGCAGGGTGCTGGCCCCGGCCAGGCCCCGCGCCAGCAGGTACTGCTTTATTTCCTCTACCCACAGCAGGGCCGCCAGCGGGGCGTGCTGCACGGTGGCATTGTAGCCCGCCGCCCGGTGCGCATGCAAGCCCCCGCCCCCGGCCGGGGCTACCAAAACACCCACCCACTCGGGCAGCAGCGGCAGCAGCCGGGGCAGGTGCTTTTCGGTGACGACAAACGTGACGAAGTCGTAGACCTCGGCGTAGCAGCGCAGCTGGTTTTGCACGCGCTGCAAGGTGTCGCCGTCGCCCTTCACCTCGTAGCCGTGCATGAAGTGCTCGGTAATGTGCACCACGTCGGCGCGGGTGGTGCCGGTAGGCAGCTCGTCGATATGCACGCCACCCAGCAGCAAGGGGTAGAGCCGGGCGCGGATTTCTGGGTCGTTCATGGCTAGCTTCAAATGTAAAACGGAGTGGCACTCCGTTGCGGCGGTTTTGTTATACATCGCCTTGCTCACGACCCTTATGCGGAACGGAGTGCCACTCCGTTTTACTTCCTATGTCCGACATTACCACCGAGGCCGACGTGCAGCTGCTCGTCGATAGCTTTTACGAACGCGCCCTGGCCGACCCGCTGCTGGCCCCCGTTTTCGTTGACTTTGCCCACGTCGACTTCAGCCACCACCTGCCGCAGCTCTACGACTTTTGGAGCGGCATTTTACTGGGTACCAGCCGCTACCGGGGCTTTCCCATGCGCAAGCACTTTCCGCTGCCCATCGGGCTGGCGCACTTCGAGCGCTGGCTGGCCCTGTTTCACCTGGCCGTGGACGCGCACTTTGCCGGGCCGGTAGCCGAGCAGGCCAAGCAGCACGCCGTGCACGTGGGGCGGGTATTTGCGACCCGGCTGGGGCTGTTTGCGCCCCCGATGGGCTAGCCGGGTATCTGCCGCCTTACGCAACTGAACTAGCGTTATGCACTACTTGTAGCACCAAGCTCCAGCTTGGTGAGGCGTTATGGCGCGCTCATCGAGCAAATCACCAAGCTGGAGCTTGGTGTTACAAGCAGTGCACTACCTACAAGAGTCGCTATAGAAACTACGCCAGTGCCGCTTGCTTAAAATTTACACCTAGAAAAACTGCGCATCCGTACAAAAAATAATCTTTGTTTTTTATCGCGCATTGCCGTCAGGGCCGGCGGGCGGCTGCTGAAAGTAGCGTAAACCCCGCGTGTGCCCTAAGCGAATGGCCCACTAGTACAGCCCCCTAAAAAAGCCTTTGCAAACGTTTGCGAAGGCTTTTTTTGTCTTGCACAAGCGGTACTTTAGAACCGCCTAGCTGGCCCAACCAGGCTGGCAACCATCCATTTCCCACCCAATTCCTTTTCCATGAAGCTACCCTCTACCCTAGCCCGCCCCGGCGGACTAGCCGGCCTCGCGCTGGCGGCTGGGCTGGCGCTCCATCCCGCAGCCAGCCGGGCGCAATGCACCCAATTGGTGTGGAGCGACGAATTCAACCAGACCAGTATCGACACCACCAAGTGGAAGGTCGTCACCGGCGACGGCTGCCCCACTCTCTGCGGCTGGGGCAACGCGGAGCTGGAAAACTACCGTGCCCAGAACTTGGCCGTCACGGGCGGCAACTTGGTTATTAGTACCAAGTTTGAGACCACCACGGCTCCCAGCGGTAATACCTACCAGTACAGTTCGGGCAAGGTGCAGTCGAAGGTGCCCGGCAAGGCGATGCTGCAAACCTTTAAGTACGGCCGCATCGAGGCCCGCATGCAGCTGCCTTCGGCCGGGGGCGTGTGGCCCGCCTTCTGGATGCTGGCCGACCCCAGCAACTGGCCCACCACGGGCGAGATTGACATCATGGAGGCCAAGCACAAGAACCCGACTTCCTTCACGGGGACGGCCATCGGCAACAGCGGCAACGGCCCCTATTTCGTGGGCCGCAGCTACGCGGCGGGCGTGGATTTGTCGGCGGGCTTTCACACCTACGCCCTGGAATGGGGGCCCGACGTGCTACGCTTTTACTTCGACAATACGCTGTACCGCACCGTAACGCCCCAGGACGTGCCCGGCGGGCAGTTCCCCTTCAACGACAACAACTTCTATTTGATGCTGAACGCGGCCGTGGGCGGCCCGGGCTCGGGGTACACCGGCTACATTCAGCCCACCCCGGCCGACTACCCCACCCAAACGCTCGTGGATTACGTGCGGGTGTACAAGGGCACCTACAACTACGCCGTGCTGGGCGACGACCAGGTAGCGCCCAACGAGCAGTATAAGAACTACCGCATCGACCCCGTAACCGGCGGCAGCTACACCTGGACGGTCCCCAGCGGGGCTACCATCGTGAGCGGGCAGGGCACCAGCACCATTACCGTGAACTGGGGTACGACGGGCGGCAGCGTGGGCGTGTCGGTGGCAGTGAACGGCTGCACCACGGCTGCTTACACCAAGAGCGTCACGATTGGGCCGTCGCTGCAAGTGCAGGGCGTGTACGAGGATTTTGAGAGCAACCGCACCCTTACCTACGCCGGCACGGGTACGCTCACGCAGGCCGTGGCCAACCCGAGCAGCGCGGCCCCCAATACGTCGGCCAAGGTAGGCAAATACGTACGCGCCGCCTCGCAGCAGTACGACGTACTCAACATCAAACAATTACCCATTGGCAACGCCAACGATTTCGTGGCTGGCCGCAAGAAAATTTACGTGGACGTGTATACCACGGCCCCGGTGGGCAGCAAGATTACCCTGCAACTGGAAAACAGCAACGTCACGACCGCCACCAACTTCCCCAGCGGACGCCACAGCGCCTACCGGGCCTTCACGACCGGGCAAAACCGCTGGGAAACGCTGGAATTTACCTACGAGCAAACGTTAGACGGCGGCACCAGCGTGCTCGACATCAACAACGTCGCCGCGCTGTTTCAGCCCAACAGCTACGCGGGCGACACCTACTACTTTGACAACGTGCGCATTTTGCGCCAGCCCGAGCCGCCCGTGGTAGCGACCACCGTGCTCGAAAACTACGACGGCACGAGTGCCATCAGCTTCGACGCGACGGGCACCAACGGCGCGTACACCGCTGGCGTGGCCAATCCCTCGGCCACTGGCGTCAATACTTCGGCCCGCGTGGCGAAGTACGTGCGCAACGGGACGCAGCCGTACGACGTGCTGTTTTTTGACGCCAGGCCGGCCGGGACCGTTATTCAGGACGCGGGCAAGTTCAAGGACCAGCGCTACCAATTGGCGCTCGACCTGTACA
>CAJYVK010000040.1 GCA_913778455.1 uncultured Hymenobacter sp.
GCCAGCAGCAATTCTGCCGGGCGGGTTTCGCGGGCTAGCAATTGCTGCCAGTCGCTGTAAGCTACTTGATACTGCTCTTGCAAGGCGGGCGTGGGCTCCACGGTGCTGATGCGGGCCAGGCCGTTGAAAGCTTCTTTAGGGCTGGCGTAGATGCCCGCGCCGATGCCCGCGCCACGGGCCGCGCCCTGGGCCGCGTCGGTGTCGTAGAGCTCCAGCGTCACGTTGCCGCAGTTCACGAAGGCCTCGCGGAAAACTGGGCTCAGGAACATATTGGCGTGGCCGGCGCGCACGGTTTGCACCTGCACGCCCGCGCTGCGCATGATGTCCATGCCGTAGTTGAGGGCGTACACGATGCCCTCCTGGGCGGCGCGGATGAGGTGCGGCTGGCCGTGCACGTTGAACTGCAAGCCGTGGAGGCTGGCAGCGGCGGGCCGGTTTTCAAGGATGCGCTCGGCCCCGTTGCCGAAGGGCAGGAAGAGCAGGCCCTCCGCTCCCACCGGGGCCTGGGCGGCCAGCGCGTTCATCTGGTCGTAGGGCAGGTTGCCGACCACCTTGCGCAGCCAGCTGTTCAGAATGCCAGTGCCGTTGAGGCACATGAGCACGCCGTTTTTGGGCTGCTCGCGGGTGCTGTTGACGTGCACAAACGAGTTGACGCGGGAGCGCGGGTCGGCCGCCGTGGTTTCGTTGATGCCGTAGACCACGCCGCTGGTACCGCCGGTGGCGGCTACCTCGCCGGCATTCAGCACGTTGAGCGAGAAGGCGTTGTTGGGCTGGTCGCCGGCGCGGTAGCTGATGGGCGTACCCGCCACGAGGCCCAGCGTCTGGGCGGCTTCGGCGGTGAGGCGGCCCTGCACGGCGAAGGTATCGACCACCTCGGGCAGCAGGTCGGCGCTGATGCCGTAGTAGTCGAGCAGTTCCTGCGCGATGGCCTGCTTCTTAAAATTCCAGAACACGCCCTCCGACAAGCCCGATACGGTGGTTTGCATCTGGCCCGTGAGCTGGTAGGCCAGGTAGTCGCCGGGCAGCTGAATCTTGTGAATCTGGGCGTAAATCTCCGGCTCGTTCTCGCGCACCCACTTCAGTTTGGACGCGGTGAAGTTGCCGGGCGAGTTGAGGAAGTTTTGCAGGCAAAACTCCTCCCCCAGCTCGCCGAACGCCTCGTTGCCGATTTCCACGGCGCGGCTGTCGCACCAGATGATGGCCGGGCGCAGCACGTGGCCCGCCTTGTCGAGCAGCACGAGGCCGTGCATTTGGTAGGTGATACCGATGCCCGCCAGCAGCGAGGCGTCGAAGCCGTAGCGGGCCTTGAGCTTCTGGGTAGCGTTGATGACTTCCTGCCACCAGCGCTCGGGGCGCTGCTCGGCCCAGCCGGGCTGGGGCACGGCCATTTCCATCTCGGTTTCGGGCGAGGTGGCGGCGGCCACGCAGCGGCCGGTAGCAATGTCGAGCAGCGAGACTTTAATGGAAGAGCTGCCGATGTCGTAGCCGAGCAAGTATTTCATCTTCTATAGTTATGAGTTATGAATTATAAGTTATGAGTTGGGGCGGCTTTTAGCTCATTGCGGTCTTTCCTTGCGCCTTTGCCGCTGGGCTAGAACTCATCGGTGCGGAAAGTGGAGGCGGGCAGGCCTTCCTTATTGTACAGGTTGGCGTCGGCGGGGTTATCGGCCCAGGCGTAGCGCACGGCTACGGGGGCGGTCACCTGGGGACTGCTTACTAGTATTTTATTGCCCTCAATGCGCGCTTGGGCGGGTACAAACTTATGGTCGGCTCCCGCCACCGTGAAACCGCCCAGCGGGCCGCCACCCTTAGCCTCCAGCCCGCCGCCCACACCGGCGAAGGTGAGGGTGGCCTGATTGCCAGCGATTTTCATGCCCTGGTAGAGCGGGCCGCTGGCGACTACTTTGGCATCGCCGTAGGCTACTTTTTCGGCGGCCAGGGCCAGCCGGTGGCCCACGGTCTGTTTGTCGAGGGGGTGAATGTCGTTCCACTCGCCCACGTCGGTGATGACGGCCATACCGGTGCGGGGCAGGGCTAGCAGGCGGCGCTGGGCGTCGCGCACGAGGGCCTGGTTGCTTTCGCCGGGCTCCTTTTTAGCAGCGTTGATATTGGCCAGCTGCACGTAGAGGAAGGGCAGGTTGGGCTGCTGGAAGTGCGTGCGCAGGTCCTGCACCAAGGTCGAGGTAAGGGCGTAGTAGTCGGCGGGCCGGCCCACGTTGCTCTCACCCTGGTACCACAGCACGCCCTTAATGGCGTAGGGCAAGGCGGGCGCTACGAGGCCATTATACAAACCGCCCGGCTGGTACTGGAAGGTGATAGTACCCGGCGTGGGGGGCATGGTTGCCCCCAGCTTGTACTGCCACGGACCACGCAGGTCGAGCGTCTGGCCGCCGGCCGTGAGCTGGTAGGTTTTCTCCTTGGTAAAGCCCCCGCGCCCGCCGTTGCTGATGAGGCGCACGGTAATCACGTTTTTGCCGGCCTTGAGCACGCCGGGGCCGAAGTCGTACTTGCGCGGCGGGTACTGGTAGGCGGTACTGCCCACGAGCTGGCCGTTGATGTAAGTTGAGTCGGCATCAACCAGGGTGCCCAGCTCCAGGCGACCGGGCTGGCCGGCCATGCTGGCGGGCACCTCCACTTCCTTGCGAAACCACAGCACGCCGTTGACCATGCCGAGCGGCGTCTGCTCGGCCCAGTAGCCGGGCACACTCATGGTGGGCCAGGCGCTGGCGTCGTAGCCGGGGCTGCTCCACTTGGGCTGGCCGGGCGCCTCGCCCTGGTCGGCCTGGTGCAGGCGCTTATACCACTCCCCCACGGCGGCCCGCTCGCGCTGCTGAATGCCCGCCACGGCGGCGCTGTCCTTGTAAGGTGCAGCTTGCTGCTCATACTTGGGAAACTGCTTGAGGGCGTCGGCGCTCAGCCAGGCTTCGGCCGGCGAGCCGCCCACGGCCACTTTAATCAGGCCCACGGGCACCTGGTACTTGGCGTTGATTTCCTTGGCGAAGAAGTAGCCCACGGCCGAGAAGCCAAGCACGGTTTCGGGCGTGAGGCTGACCCAGCTACCGCCGGTGACATCCTTTTTGGGGCCGCGAAAGTCGTAGCGCATGGGCACGTCGAACTGCCGGATGCGCGGGTTATTAGCAGTCGCCACCTCCTGCGGGTATTTGTCGCGCACGCGGCGCATGGGCAGCTCCATGTTCGACTGCCCGGCACAAAACCATACGTCGCCCAGCAGCACATCTTTTAGCACCAAGTGATTGCTGGCGTCGATTTTCAGCTCGTAGGGACAACCGGCTTTCATGGCGGGCAGCTGCACGCGCCACTGGCCGTCGGCACCGGTAGTGGCCCGGTAGGTTTTCCCCTGGAAGGCCACGCTTACCGCCTCACCGGGCTTGGCCCAGCCCCAGATGCGCACCGGCGCGTCGCGCTGCAACACCATGCCGTTGCTCACGAGGTGCGGCAGGCGCACCTGGGCCGGGGCAGCGGTAGTCACGAGCAGCCCCAGGGCTACGCTGAGCAGTGCGGATGTCTTCACGTTGATAACTAGTTTTTTACAAGTAGAAAGCACTAATTGCAGTACCCCTTCATAAATAAGGCCCGGTTTCGCACTGAAACCGGGCCTTAGTCTATTAACTGCTAATCGGCTGATTAGTAGCCAGCATTCTGCGTGGTTTTACCGCTACTGCGGTCTATCTCCTGCTGCGGAACGGGCCGCAATACGTGGAAGTCCCGGATGTTGACAGCGGCGTTGGAGCCGTATACCCCATTGGCGCGGTTGACCAGCGCAGGGGCGTAATTGGTGTTGCGCATGCGCACCAGCAGTTCGTTGCCGCTACCGTTGCTCGTGCGCTTGAGGTCGTACCAGCGGGTCATCTCGCCGCATAGCTCGCGGGCCCGCTCGTCGAGGATGAAGTCGATGTTCACCTGGGCGGGCGTAATGTCCATCTGACTCTTTTTGCCGCTGGCCCCGGCACGCTCGCGCACCACGTTGATGTTGGCTGCGGCCGAGTCGGTTTTGCCCAGATAGTATTGGGCCTCCGCCGCCAGCAGGTACGTTTCGGCCAGACGGTAGATGATGTTGGGCCGGATCGAGAAGCCGTTGACCGACGTGCGGGCACGCGAATCAAACTTATTCAGGGTCGGGTAGTACTCGGTGGTATACTGGCTGGGCTGAATAACCGTGTAGGGAGCCGGGGTGCGGGAGGAAATCTGCGCCAGGCGGGCGGCCGACAACTCGCGGCCGGGGTACCAGATGGAGGTATCGCCCACCACGGCCCGGCTGCTACCGGCATTGGCACCGGGCGAGTTCACGGTGTATACCGTCGTAAACCACTTATTATAACGCGTATCGGTGGTGCGCAGCGAAGAACCCGATTCGAGGGCGGTGCCATTGGCATCGCGCAGGATGTACGAGTTTTCGAGGAAGTACGATAGGCAATGACGGGCGAAAGGCCGGCCATTGTAGATGTCGCGGGCCATGTTGGGCAACTTGTCGTAGCGGCTGCGGAACTGGAAGGCCGCAATGTTTTCGCCCCCAAACGTGAAGCCATCGAGGCGCGAGAACGTAGCGTCGCCGTTGAACTGCACGTTGAAAAGCACTTCCTTCCCATTCTCGTTGCCCTCGGCGAATACGTTGCCGGGGTCCGACTCCAGGCCCAGGCCGTAGGCGCTCTGGTTGCGGAGCAGCGAATTAGCATACTTGGCCGCCATGGCGTAGTCGTTGGCCTGCTTGGCCGACGAGGTAGCGCGGGTCAGGTATACTTTCGACAGCAGGTGCAGGGCCGTGGCCCGCGTGACGCGGCCGGGCTGGGCGGGCTTGATGGCAATGCTACCCAGCGACTCGGTCAGGTCTTTGATAATTTGGGTGTACACGTCGGCCATCGGGGCGCGGGTCACGTCTTTGGTCGGCGAGTCCACGAAGCTCAGCATCAGGGGCACATCGCCGAAGTCCTGCACCAGCACGAAGTAGTACTGCGCCCGCAGCAGCTTGGCCTCGGCCAGCAGTTGCGTTACGCGGGCCGGCGTGAGGCCGGTGGCGGCGGGGCCGTACTGGAGCACGCCGTTGGCGTTGTTTATTTGGGAATAGGCGACTTGCCAGATAAACGAGTGCGAGCCATCGTTGAGCGGCGTCAGGGCTGTGTTATCGTAGTCGCTCAGCCCGCTGCTGTTGGCGATGCCATTGGTCCAGAGGTCGGTACCGGCCTCGGTGGTAAAGAAGGCGGCGTCGTTGCCGTAGAGCTGGCGCAGGCCCGAGTACACGCCCGTTACGCCGGCCTCCACGCCCTGCGCGGTTTGCAGGAAGCTGGGCGTCAGCACCGACGTCGGGTTTTCGTCCAGAATATCCTTGTTGCAGCTGGTAGCCGACAAGACCAGGGCCGTGCCGAGCGTAGCTAATACTATTTTTTTCATGATAATGACTAAAGTAAAGAATGCCTGAAAGACTGGGTTGCTGCCCTGCCAACCTCGGCCGTTACCCGGTTAGTTCTGCCGGAGTATGGGAGCTGCCGATGAGGGACGGACCACAGGTTGGCAAGACAGCAAGCTGACTTTTAAAAGCCCAGGTTAACGCCCAGGATGAAGGCTCGCGTCACGGGGTAGTTGCTGCCACCCTGGAAATCGATGTTGGCCGACGCGGTGCCCGTGTTGCTGAAGCGCGACGAGTACGACAGGGCATCGGGGTCGATGGCCTTGTTGCGCTGGAAGTACTTATCAGCCGCCCAGATGTAGGGGTTTTGCACTTGCAGGTAGATGCGGGCCGAGCTCATAAAGGCCGATTTGGCCCAGGCGGCGGGCAGGGTGTAGCCCAGGTCGATGCTGCGCACCTTGATGAACGTACCGCTGTGGTAGCCCAGCGTAGAGCCGTACGTGGGCCACTCGTTGGCGCGGGCCGTCTGGTCGGGCTGCGGGTAGTCGTTGCTGGGGTTGGCAGCCACACCACCAGGCGTCCGGGGCGTGAGTACCACCGCGGGGCCACCGGGCGTCTGGGACGGGATTGACTCCGGAATAGCAGCAGCCCAGTAATTAAAGTTCAGCTGGTTGCGGCGGCCCGTGTTGGTAGCGTAGTAGCTTGGTCCGAAAGAGTACGGGTCAACTACGGTAGCGCCCACGCGAGTAATTGCCACTACCGTCAGGTCGAAGCCTTTAAAGCGGAAGCGGTTGGTGAGACCGGCTTCAAACTTGGGTTGGCGCGAGCCGATAATCTGGCGGTCATTGGCGTCGATTTTGCCGTCGTTGTTCACGTCTTCGACCTTAATCTGGCCAGGCTTCGAGCCGTATTTCTTGGCCTGGTCGGCCTCCGAGGTTTGCCAGATACCGATGTTCTTGTAGTCGTAGATGACGTAGAGCGGATAGCCAATGAAGCGCTGGTTACCAATATCGTCGCGCGGGTTGCCGTTGGCGTCGTACAGGTTCAGGTCGCGCACCTTCTCCCGGTTCACGGTAAAGTTCCAGTCAGTGCTCCATTCGAAGCCATCCCCAGCCTTCGAGCGCACGTTGGCGGTGGTCAGCGACACCTCGATACCGCGGTTCTGGGTCGAGCCCGCGTTGCGCAGGAACGAGCTATAGCCGGTAGCCGTGGGCAGGGCGTCGGGCAGCAGCAGATCGGTAGTGCGCTGTTGGTACACTTCTACGCTACCCGTAATGCGGTTTTCGAGGAAGCCGAAGTCCAGACCAAAGTTGGTTGTCGTCGTGTATTCCCAGCCTAGGTTGGGGTTTGGAATAGCCGATGGCACCACGCCTACCGCGCCGGTAGTGCCGTAGTTATAGTAGCCCGAACCCAGGGACGAGGCTAGGGCACCCTGCGTCTGGTAGGGGTTGATGGCAGTGCTACCCACGCGGCCCAGGCTGGCGCGCAGCTTCAACAGGCTCAGCCAGGAGTATTCTTTCAGGAACGACTCGTTGGCTACATTCCAGGCCACGGCCGCCGAGGGGAAAGCCTTAAACTTGTTGCCGGGGGCCAGGCGCGACGAGCCGTCGGCGCGTACCGTCAGCGTAGCTGAGTAGCGGTTGTCGTAGGCGTAGTTGACGCGGCCCATGAACGACTCCAGCGCCCAGTCGATGGGCTGGTACTGGTTGTTGTTGACCACAGATCGGAAGAGCACACGTCTGA
>CAJYVK010000041.1 GCA_913778455.1 uncultured Hymenobacter sp.
CGCTATTGCCCCCGATACCGCCAAGCCCAAGCCCGCCCCGCCCCGCGTGCAGCGCTGGCCCATCGTGCTGACTATCACCCAGCCCGAGGCCGACAGCCTGCGCCGCCACGCCCGCGAGTGGCCCGGCCTGGTGGTGAGCCACCGGCGCGAGCGCAGCTACCTTACCAACGTGGCAGCCCCGGTGCTGGGCTACCAGCCCGCCGCCGCCCAGCCGTTTCTGTACCTGGCCCAGCGCCTGGAGCGCGGCCGCTACTACCGCCTGCGCAACGGGGGGGTAGAGAGCTACTACAACAACCTGCTGGCTGGCCACCGGGGGGCCTACCACCCCCTCACCGACGGCCACGGTCGGGTGCGCGGCCGCTGGGCCGCCGATACCGCTTTTCAGCAAGGCCAGGATTTGCATCTGAGCCTCGACGCCGGCCTGCAAGCCTACGCCGAGCGCCTGCTGGGCGAGCGGCGCGGTTACCTCGTGGCCCTCGACCCCCGCACCGGTGAGATTCTGGCCTGCGTATCGGCCCCCACCTACGAGCCCGCCGTGCTCACGGCGCTGGGCCGTAACGCCGAGCGCCGGGCGCTGCTGCTCGACGACGAAAATCGCCCGTTGCTCAACCGCCCCGCCGTCGCCGCCAATCCGCCTGGCTCGGTGTTCAAGCTCGTGAATGCCGCCGTGGCCTTGCAGCTAGGGGCGATTAACAAGGACACGTCCTTCGCCTGCGACCAATCGCTCGTCAACTGCGTGCACGCCCACCCCCGCGCCCGCAACCTCACGATGGCTTTGAAATACAGCTGCAACCCGTATTTCTACCAGACGCTGCGGGCCGTTATCGAGCCCCGACCCGACTCGGCCGCCTCGCTGGCCGATACCGTGGCCGCTCGCCACGCGCACCTGGCCGCCTGGCGGCGTTACGTACGCTCGTTCGGGCTCGATACCCTGCTGGGGGTGGATGTCTCGCGTGAGCAGCCCGGCTTTCTGCCCACGCCCGTTTACTACGACAAGGCGCGTCGTACGAAGAATTGGAATTTCAAGTCCATCTACTCACTCAGTATCGGGCAGGGTGAAATCAACCTGACCGGCCTGCAAATGGCCAACGTGCAGGCCATCATCGCCAACCGGGGTTGGTACATCACGCCGCACTTCGTGAAGGCCATCGGCAAGGGCGGCCCGCTGCCGCGCTTTACCCAGCGGCACCGCACCCTGGTAGACAGCGCCAATTTTGCCGCGCTCATCCCCGGGATGGTGGCCGCCATGCAGCGCGGTGGCACCGCCGAGCTGGCCAGCCTCGCCGACGTGGGCATCACGGTGGCTGGCAAAACCGGTACCGTGCAAAACGACGAGGGCGACGACCACGCTACCTTCGCCGGCTTCGCCCCGGCCGATAAGCCCAAGATTGTCGTGGCCGTGTACCTCGAAAACGCCGGCTTCGGCGGGCTGTCGGCCGCGCCCTGCGCTGCCCTCATCATGGAGAAATACCTGAAAGGCCATATCGCCCCCAAACGCAAGCGCTGGGAAAAATGGCTGCGCTGCGGCGACCTGGCCCGCCAGGGGCATTAATTTCGGGCTGGCAAAAGCTGGTCGGAACTAGCACCCCTACTTCAGCCTTACTTCTATTCTGCATTAAGCTCCATGACCTTCCATAAATACCAAGGTACCGGCAACGACTTCGTCATTATCGACGACCGCGCCCAGCAGTTCGATACCACCGACCACGCCTACATCGCGCACCTTTGCCACCGCCGCTTCGGCATCGGGGCCGATGGTCTGATGCTATTACGCAACCGCGCAGGCTACGACTTCGAAATGGTGTACTTCAACGCCGACGGCCATCCCAGCAGCATGTGCGGCAACGGCGGCCGCTGCCTCGTAGCCTTTGCCAAACACCTGGGCGTCATCACCGATCGAGCGTATTTCCTGGCCGTGGACGGCCCTCACGAGGCCCGCGTGGAGGCCGACGGTACCGTGCGCCTGAAGATGATTGACGTAGCCCCCGCCCAGCCCGCCGAGCTCGGGGAGGACGACGTATTTCTGCACACCGGCTCGCCGCATCATGTCCACTTCCTCGACCCCGAGGAGCACCACGCCCTGGCCGAGTTCGACGTGTACGGCCACGGCCACAGCATCCGCTACGACCAGGCTTACGACCCGGCCGGCGTCAACGTCAACTTCGTGGAAGTGCCCGCCGACCCCAGCCACCCCTGGCCCGTGCGCACTTATGAGCGCGGCGTCGAAGACGAGACTCTGAGTTGCGGTACCGGCGTCACGGCCGTGGCCCTGGCCGCCTCGGCCCGGGGGGCAGTGTCGCCCGTGCAGCTGCAAGCGGCCGGCGGCCGACTCGAAGTTTCGTTTGACCACCGCCCCGACGGCGGCTTCGAAAACGTGTGGCTGAGCGGTCCCGCCGTGCGGGTGTTTGGCGGCGAAATCTAGGCCCGATGGTGACCCTGCGTGCCCTGGAGCCGGACGATTTAGATTTTTTATTTCAGCTCGAAAACGACCCCACCCTCTGGGCTGTGTCCGACGTGCTACCGGCCCCTATTTCGCGCCACGCCCTGCGCGAATACCTGCGCCACGCCGGGGCCAGCCTCGCCGAGGTAGGGCAGATGCGCTTGATTATCAATTCTGAAGAAAATCTGGCGGTGGGTACGCTCGACCTGTACGACTATTCGGCCCTGCACCAGCGGGCGGGCGTGGGCATTACAGTGCTGGCCAGCGCCCGGCGGCGCGGCTACGCCCAGGCCGCGCTCGCTCAGCTGCTGCCTTACGCCCGGCAGGCCCTGCGCCTGCATCAGATATACTGCACCGTAGCTGCTACTAATGTGGCTAGCATCAGCCTGTTCGAAAAAGTAGGTTTCCGGCGTGTGGGCGAGCGGCAGGACTGGCTACGGGAAAATACCCCGGCTGGCTGGGTAAATGCCGTAGAATTGCAGCTTATACTGAGCGCATAAGGGTTTGCCGTGCGAAAAACAACCATTCTAAGCGCAGCCATATCTTTTTGAGTGCGGCATACGTAGAAGAGAGCAGGCGCTGCTTACCGGACGACTTATCCCCGGTTTGCGCAGCTCAAAAAGCCCTTTCCTGTTTTCTTCATGCCGCTTTCTACTCCGGCGGAGGCACCTGCGCGTGCCGCCACCACCGCTCCGGCTGCGGGCCAAGCCGACGCAACACCTCTTACGTATTCGCTGCCCGATTTGGTGTGCTTCGCGCACCTGCATTGGGATTTTGTATGGCAGCGGCCCCAACATTTGCTGTCGCGTTTCGCGCAGCACGGCCGCGTTTTTTACGTGGAAGACGCCTTCTACCACGCCGATGACCTCATCGAGCCGCACATGGAGGTGAAGGAGCGCCAGAACGGCGTGAAGGTATTGGTAGTGCATTTGCCCAATCGCTTGCGCGGAGCCGAAAACGAAGCGGCCAGCGACGAGGCGCAGGTAGAAGTTCTCAAGCAATTTTTCACCGAGAACGAGGTGAAGACCTACGTTTTCTGGATTTATACCCCAATGGCCATGAGCCGGGCGCGTGAGTTCGCCCCCGTCCTCACCGTGTACGACTGCATGGATGAGCTGGCCCAGTTCAAGTTTGCCCCGCCCGCACTGCGTGAGCGCGAGCAGGAACTGTTCAAAAAGGCCGATCTGGTATTCACCGGCGGCCAGCGCTTGTACGAAGCCAAGCGCGAGCAACACGACGATGCGCACGCCTTTCCGAGCAGCATCGACAAGGCGCACTTTAGCCAGGCCCGCGACCCTAAGCTGGCTGAGCCCGCCGACCAGGCTAGCATTCCGCACCCGCGCGTAGGCTTCTTCGGCGTGGTCGATGAGCGCCTAGATATCGAGCTGTTAGGCCACTTGGCCACCAATCACCCCGAGTGGCAGTTTGTCATTATCGGCCCGGTGGTGAAAATTGACCCTGCCACCCTGCCGCACAACAAGAACATTCATTACCTGGGCGGTAAAAACTACCAGGAGCTGCCGGCTTACCTGCGCGGCTGGGATGTAGCTACGCTGCTCTTCGCCCGCAACGAAAGCACCGAGTTTATCTCACCGACCAAAACCCCGGAGTACCTGGCCGCCGGCCGCCCGGTCGTGAGCACCAGCATTCGCGACGTGGTGCGCCCCTACGGAGACCTCAATCTCGTGCAGATTGCCGACGACCCCAAAGATTTCGGCAAGGCCATCGCCTACGCTCTGGAGCAGGGGAAAGACGCCGACTGGCGCACCCGCACCGACGACTACCTAGCCACCATCAGCTGGGACCTCACCTGGCAGAATATGGTGAACCTGATGCAGGAGCGCCTCGCAGACAAAACCGCCACTCCCGCCGCCTAGGTGGCCTGCTATTGCCCTTTCCGACTGCATACGCTTAGTTTTTAATCTCCTACCTCCTCAATTTCCCTCCTATGTTTGACTACCTCATCGTCGGGGCTGGCTTCGCCGGCAGCGTACTGGCTGAGCGCCTGGCCACCCGCAGCAACAAAAAAGTGCTCATCATCGACAAGCGCTGTCACATTGGGGGGAATGCCTACGACCACTACAACGAGGACGGTATCCTGATTCACAAGTACGGCCCGCACATCTTCCACACCAACTCGAAAGATGTGTTCGACTACCTCGGCAATTTCACCGAGTGGCGCCCCTACGAGCACCGCGTGCTCGCCTCGGTCGATGGTCAACTAGTGCCCATGCCGATCAACCTCGATACCATCAATAAGCTGTACGGGCTGAACCTGACCAGCTTCCAGGTGGAGGAATTTTTCCAGTCGGTGGCTGAGGAAGTGCCGGTGGTGAAAACGTCGGAAGATGTGGTAGTGAGCAAGGTAGGCCGCGAGTTGTACAATAAATTCTTCAAGAACTACACCAACAAGCAATGGGGCCTCGACCCTTCGCAGCTCGATAAGTCGGTGACGAGCCGGGTGCCCACCCGTACCAACCGCGACGACCGGTACTTTACCGATACGTATCAGGCCATGCCGCTGCACGGCTACACCCGCATGTTTGAGAAGATGCTCGACCACCCGAACATCAAAATCATGCTCAACACCGACTACCACGAGGTGATCAAGTTCATTCCCTTCAAGGAGATGATTTTCACCGGCCCGGTTGATGAATACTTCGACTTCAAGTTTGGCAAGCTGCCCTACCGCTCGCTGGAGTTCAAGCACGACACCCTGAACAAGGAGCAGCACCTCGCCGCCCCGGTGGTAAACTTCCCCAACGAGCACGCCTACACCCGCATCACCGAGTTCAAAGCCCTGACCGGCCAGAGCCACCCCAAAACGGCCATCGTGTATGAATACCCGCAGGCTGAGGGCGACCCGTACTACCCGATTCCGATGCCGGAGAACGCCGAGCTGTACGCCAAGTACAAGAAGGCCGCCGACGAGACGCCTAACGTGCACTTTGTAGGCCGCCTCGCCACCTATAAATACTACAATATGGACCAAGTGGTGGCCCAAGCCCTCACGCTCTATAAAAAGCTGACCGAGAAGGAAGAAGCCGCCAAACCGATGCGCCCGACCATCGTGGCTGGCTCCACCGCCCTGGTAGAAAAACTCGTAAACCGCGAGCCCGCCGTAGAATAGCAATGTAGGGTAAGCTTTAGCTTGCCCCGCGCCAGACGAGCCACGCCCCAGCTCACGCCGGGCAAGCTAAAGCTTACCCTACACAACTGCCAATATTTCCGCTTCGTAAAACCCTGCACTCTTTTTGAGCGTGCAGGGTTTTATAGTTTATGGCCGGGCGCGTCGTTAAGCGGGCGGGCCGTAAATTTGTCCAGAACGCGCTGTCTTTTTTAGTCAATTTGTTTACCCAATGTTAGATTTCCTCGGCAAAACCGTCGCCAAGCTGTTTGGCTCCAAAGCAGAAAAGGACCTCAAGGACGTGGTGCCTTACGTGGCCCTTATTAATGCGGAATATGCCAAACTGGCCGGCCTTACCGACGACCAACTGCGCCAGCGCACCCAGGAAGTCCGCCAGCAGATTGATGGCCGCCTTGCGAGCATCGACGGGCAGATTGCCGGTCTGCAAAACCAAATTGATACCCAGCCCAATCTGGACGTATCGCGCAAGGAGACCATCTTCGAGCAAATCGACGCCCTCGAAAAGCAGCGCAACAAAGACCTCGAAGCCGCCCTGCTCGAAGCGCTGCCCCAGGCCTTTGCCATCGTGAAGGAAACGGCTCGCCGCTACGCCCAAAACGGCCAGCTGGTCGTAACTGCCACCGACGTAGACCGCGAAATTGCCCGCACCAAGGGCAACGTAACCATCCAGGGCGACAAGGCGACCTGGAGCAATAAGTGGCTGGCCGCCGGGGCCGAAGTAACCTGGGACATGGTGCACTACGACGTGCAGCTCATCGGCGGCGTAGTGCTGCACCAGGGCAAAATTGCCGAGATGGCTACCGGTGAAGGTAAAACGCTGGTTTCCACCCTGCCCGCCTTTCTCAATGCCCTTGGCGGCCGGGGCGTGCACGTGGTAACCGTGAACGACTACCTCGCCAAGCGTGACTCGGAGTGGAACGCGCCGCTGTTTGAGTTCCACGGCCTGGCAGTGGACTGCATTGATAAGCACCAGCCCAACACCGACGCCCGCCGCAACGCCTACCTGGCCGACATCACCTACGGCACCAACAACGAGTTTGGCTTCGACTACCTGCGCGACAACATGGCCCGCGACCCCAGCGAGCTCGTGCAGCGCAAGCACCACTACGCGATGGTGGACGAAGTGGACTCCGTACTGATTGACGATGCGCGGACGCCGCTCATTATTTCCGGCCCCGTGCCCAAGGGCGACGTGCACGAGTTCCTGCAGCTCAAGCCGCGCATTCAGCGCTTGGTGGATGAGCAGAAGAAGCTTGTGCAGAACTACTTGGTGCAAGCCCGTAAGCTCATCGCCGAAGGGAAAACCGGTGCTGAGGAAGGTGGTAAAAACGGCGACGGTGGCCTGGCCCTGTTCCGCGCCTACCGCGGTCTGCCCAAGAGCAAGCCGCTCATCAAGTTTCTCTCGGAGCCCGGCATGCGCGTGATTTTGCAGCAGGCCGAAAACCACTACCTGTCGGACAACTCGCGCCAGATGCCGGAGGCCGACAAGCCGCTGTACTTCACCATCGACGAGAAGAACAACCAGATCGAGTTGACCGAAAAGGGCATCGACCTGATTACGGCGCAGGGGGAAGATCCGCACCTGTTCATCATGCCCGACATCGGGGTCGAAATCGCCAATATTGAGAAGGCTGACGCCCTGACCGCCGAAGAAAAGCTTCAGCAGAAAGAGCAGTTAATGCAGGACTACCAGGAGAAGAGCGAGCGCGTGCACACCGTGAATCAGCTCCTGAAAGCCTACACCCTGTTTGAGCGTGACGACCAGTACATCCTGAGCCAGGACGGCAAGGTGATGATCGTAGACGAGCAGACCGGCCGCGTGATGGAAGGCCGCCGCTACTCCGATGGCCTGCACCAAGCCATTGAGGCCAAGGAAGGCGTACGCATCGAGGATGCTACCCAGACTTACGCCACGGTAACCTTGCAGAACTTCTTCCGCATGTACCACAAGCTGGGCGGCATGACGGGTACGGCCGAAACCGAGGCCGGCGAGCTCTGGGAAATCTACAAGCTCGACGTGGTGGTGATTCCGACCAACCGCGCCATCCTGCGCAACGACCAGCACGACAAGGTGTACCGCACCGTGCGTGAGAAGTACAACGCCGTGGCCGAGGAAATCCAAACCCTCGTGCAGGCTGGCCGCCCGGTACTCGTAGGTACCACCTCGGTTGAAATCTCCGAGCTTGTGAGCCGCATGCTGAAGCTGCGTGGTATCAAGCACCAGGTGCTGAACGCCAAGCAAAACCAGCGCGAGGCTGAGATTGTGGCCGCCGCTGGCTACCCCGGCACTGTGACCATCGCCACCAACATGGCCGGTCGGGGTACCGACATCAAGCTGCGCGAAACTTCCCGCGAGGCGGGCGGGCTGGCCATCATCGGTACCGAGCGCCACGAAAGCCGCCGCGTCGACCGCCAGCTGCGGGGTCGCGCTGGCCGCCAAGGCGACCCGGGCTCGTCGCAGTTCTTCGTATCGCTGGAAGACAACCTGATGCGTTTGTTCGGCTCGGAGCGCATCGCCAAGCTCATGGACCGCATGGGCATGGAAGAGGGCGAAGTGATTCAGCACTCCATGATTACCTCCTCGATTGAGCGCGCCCAGAAGAAAGTGGAGGAAAACAACTTCGGTACCCGCAAGCGCCTGCTGGAGTACGACGACGTGATGAACGCCCAGCGCGAGGTGGTGTACCGCCGCCGTCGCAACGCCCTCTTTGGCGAGCGCCTGGAGCTGGACATCCTCAACCTCATCTACGACGTGAGCGAGGACATTGCGGCTGGCCACAAAATCAGCAACGATTACGAGGACTTCAAGCTGAGCATCATCAAGGACTTCGGCTACGACACGCACATCTCGCAGCAGGAGTTTTCGGCCCTGCCCGCCGAGCGCCTCACCCAGAAGCTTTACGAAGAAGCCACCGGCTACTACGAGAGCAAAAACGAGCACATCGGCAACAACGCCATGCCGATGATCAACGACCTGCTGGGACAGAACACGCCCTACGAGAACATCGCCATTCCCTTTACCGATGGCCATAAGCACACCCAGGTAATTGCCAATCTGCGCAAAGCGCAGGCTACCAACGGCCTGGACATCATCCGCCAGATGGAAAAGGGAGCCGTGCTCTCAACCATCGACGAGGCCTGGACTCAGCACCTGCGCCAGATGGACGACCTCAAGCAGGTAGTGCAGAACGCGGTGTACGAGCAGAAAGACCCGCTCCTGGTGTACAAGTTTGAAGCCTTCGAGCTTTTCAAGCGCATGCTGAGCAAAGTCAACCACAGCACGTCGGGCTTCCTCTTCAAAGCCGACGTGCCGGTAGCCGCCGAGGCGGGCTTCGCCGAGCCGAACACCTATTACGAGGACGACATCGTGGAGCCGCTGCCCAAGCTGAAGGCCCAAAAAGCTACCTCGGACGTGAGCCTCGGTGCCGGCCCCGAAGACTTGGAGCAGGCCGCTGAGCTGGGCCTGGCTCCGGCCATCAAGCAAGAGCCGGTGCGCAGCCAGAAAGTAGCCAACCGCAACGACCGCGTAACCGTGCAGTACATGGACGGCCGCGTAGTACGCGACGTGAAATATAAAACGGTAGAGGAAGACCTCGCCGCCGAGCGTTGCGTGCTGGTGGAAGAGGCGTAAACTCCGTTGATAAGAACGAAAGCCCCACTTGTTGCGCGAGCGGCAAGTGGGGCTTTTTCGTACAGTCTCCGCTGGCAAGGCTTCCTACCCCTCGCCGTACCTTTGCCTCATGCCCACGCCCCACCTCGCCGCCGCCCTCGACCACACGCTGCTGCGGCCCGACTGCACCGAAGCCCAGATAAGCCAACTGTGCCAGGAGGCCCGCCAGCACGGCGTTGCCAGTGCCTGCGTACCACCGTGCTACGTGCCGCTGGCCGCTCGCGAGCTCAACGGCTCGGGCGTGGCCGTATGCACGGTCATCGGCTTCCCGCTGGGATACAATAGTCCGCGCGTAAAGTTTAAGGAGGCCGAAATTGCCCTGGCTGAAGGGGCCACCGAATTAGATTTGGTGTTGAATGTATCGCTGCTGAAGTCAGGTAACCTGGAAGCTGTAAAGGCCGAAGTAGAAGACCTGGCCGACTTGGCCGACGTGCACGACGCTATTCTGAAAGTGATTATCGAAACCGCGCTGCTCACGGAAGAGGAAATGGAAGCCGCAGCCCGCATCTGCGCCGAGGCGGGGGCGCACTTCGTCAAAACCAGTACCGGCTTTGCCAGCCGGGGTGCCTCGGTGGCCGACGTGGAGCTGCTGCGCCGCGTGCTGCCCGCCGGCGTGCGTATCAAGGCCAGCGGGGGCATCCGTACTCGTGAGCAGGCGCTGGCCCTGCTGACCGCCGGGGCCGATCGGCTGGGTACGTCTAACAGTCTGGCAATTTTGCAAGAAGATGAAAATACGCCTTCCTAACGCCGTGCTGTTTCTAAGCCTGCCGCTGCTGGCGGCCTGCGCGGCTACGGCCCCGGCGGCTCCTACCACCCGCACCCCGACTCCGGTCGATACCACGCGCAAGCCCGTAGCTACTGGGCCGGTTGAGAACGTGACGAAGTACCGGCCCGTATTCGCGGCTCCGGCGGCTGGCCCTACCGCCCAGCCGGCTGCTACGCCCAAGCCAGCAGCGCCGCCCATCGCGCCTAGCAAGGGAACCGCCCCCGCGCCGACCAACCACGTGACGGCGCAGGTAGAGCAGCGCCTGCGCGACCAGGCCGTGGCCAATCAGAACGTGAAGTACGTCAGCGGCTTCCGCGTGCGAGCCTATCTGGGCCTGGAGCGCGACCAAGTAATGAATATTCGCCGGCAAATCATCAGCCGCTACCCCGACGAGACGGACTACATCACATTTAAGCAGCCCGTATACCGGCTTTACGTGGGGGACTACGTTAATAAGCTCGACGCCGCCCGCGGCCTGGCCCGGGTGCGGCAATTTGTGCCCCGCGCTGAGCTGGAGCCCATGCAGGTATTATTGAATAAGGTACCCTGACCGCAGATTTAACGGATTTAACTGATTTCGGGGATGCGTCCGCTATTTTTTCGTTGTCGGACACAGACTCGCGGGTGTGGGATTTGATTAATTGCGGGGATATGCCCGCTGGCCTCTGGTAGGCTTATTGGCTGGCTGTGGGTCTGGGGTGGGAGTGGATGGGGGATTACTGTCTTAGTAAGATTTTAAAAGTTAGGATTCTGCGTTTTTATGCAAGCTGCCCAAGTTGATTCCCTCCTAGGTGCGGTGAAGGACCGTGCTGCCGCGCTGGCTCCTGAGCTGCTGGCTATTCGTCATCACTTGCACGCGCATCCCGAATTGTCGTTTCGGGAAACGCAGACGGCAGCTTTTGTGACCGAGCAGCTGCGGGCGATGGGGCTGGTACCCTACGCCGTGGCCGATACCGGGGTGGTGGCGCTGATCGAGGGCCAGCCGGGCGGGCCGGTGGTGGCGTTGCGGGCTGACATGGACGCGCTGCCGATTCAGGAGCTGAGCGATGTGCCGTATAAGTCGATCAACGACGGTGTAATGCATGCCTGCGGCCACGACGTGCACACCACCTGCCTGCTCGGGGCGGCCAAGATCCTGACCGAGCAGCGGGCCAATTTTAGGGGGACGGTAAAGTTACTGTTCCAGCCTGGCGAAGAGCTGTTGCCCGGCGGGGCCTCGCTGATGATCAAGGACGGCGTGCTCGAAAACCCCAAGCCCGCCGAGGTGCTGGGGCAGCACGTATTTCCGCGCCTGCCGGTGGGGCAAATTGGGCTGCGACCCGGCCGCTATATGGCCAGCACCGATGAGCTGTATCTGCGCGTGAAGGGCAAGGGCGGCCACGGGGCCATGCCCGAGCTCAATATCGACCCGGTGTTGGTCGCCGCCAATCTCATCGTGGCGGCCCAGCAAATCGTGAGTCGCCGCGCCAACCCCAAGATGCCCTCGGTGCTGAGCTTCGGCAAGGTCATCGCCAACGGGGCCACCAACGTTATTCCCGACGAGGTGTACATTGAGGGCACCTTCCGCACCCTCGACGAAGCCTGGCGCGACGAGGCCCACCGCCACCTGCGGCAACTCTGCGAAGGGCTGGCCGCCAGCATGGGCGCGGTGTGCGAGCTGGAAATCCGCCGCGGCTACCCCTGCCTCGACAACAATCCCGCCGTGACGGCCCGCGTGCGCACCGCCGCCGAAGCCTATCTGGGAGCCGAGAACGTAATTGAGCTCGACCAGTGGCTGGCAGCGGAGGATTTTGCTTATTTTTCGCAGGCTGCCCCCGCTTGTTTCTACCGCCTCGGCACCCGCGCCACCGACGGCCGCTTTGCGGCCTCCGTGCACACGCCCATCTTCGATATCGACGAGCAGGCGCTCAGCCTCGGCGCGGGCCTCATGGCCTGGCTTACCTTGCAGGAGCTGGCTGGCCCGGCCACTGCTTAGTGCTTTAACATCTGCTATTTATGCGTCGGCTACTTTTACCATTGTTCTTGCTGGTGGCTTCGGTAGCCTCGGCCCAGGTCTCTCGCCAAGTACAGCCCTTGCAGCTCTGGCCCGAGCTGCAAGGCGAATTCGTGCTCAACAACGGCGATTACCTGCTGCTGGCCCTGCGCGGTGAGCGGAGCACGGCAAACGATAATTACGGTCGGCGCTTTGGGCTCGATGCCAACCGCCTCACCATCGGCTACGAGCATTTCTGGAATCCGAACTGGAGCTGGGGTGCCACAGCCCGGCTCCAATCCTACTTCGGCGGGCAACAGGTATTCGTACCAGAGGTGCTGCTGCGTCACCGCTCGCCGGTATTCGCGGGCATCACCTTCGGCCAGCGCCTGAGCTTGGAGCGTACTTTTCCTAACAATAGTAGTTACGTTGGCGGCCCCGGTCCTGACGGGCAGTTCTGGGGCCGGCTGCGCATCGACTTAGAAAAGCTTTTGCCGCTGGGTGCCGACCCCGCCACGAGCCTGGCCCTGCGCCCGCGCCTGAGCTACGAGGCCAGCACCCACTTGCGCCTCCAAAAAAGCGATACCGACCCTACCGAGCGCACCATCCAATACACCAGCCTGCGGGGCGAAGTAGGGGTACGGGTGTCGCCCCGCTTTGACTTCACGCCGTGGTTTGCCTACCAAACCGACTACGCCTACTTTTTGGAGTTTAGGGATATCAACGGCGTACTGATTTCGGGCGGCAAAACCAATATCGTGTCTCCGACTGTCGGCCTCGACCTGCGATTTACCATCCTGCCGACTGGCGGCAAGCCGGAGCGTCAGCAATTGCCGACTCAACACTAATAATTTAGTGTCATTATGGCATGCATGATTGAGCCGTTAACTACGCTTAAACCAGTCACAGAACATCTTTTAGGCAAAATTTTGGAGAAGCGTAAAAAAGGGTTTCCTAAAAATATGACTTAATGTCGTATTTGTCGGGTCGGCATAGATTTTAAGGATAGGAAGTAGCGCCGCCGTTAGCAGCGGCATAGTAGCAACCTAAACATCTTCCTTTATCATGTCTGCTCTTTTGTATAATACCCGGCCCGCCGTTCGTCCTGCCCGCGCTTTCAACTCCATGCTGAGCGAACTGCTGCGCGATGCCCAGCCGGCAACGCCCCAACCCTCGACTTCCTTCGTACCCGCCGCCGACATCCTCGAAACGGCCCAGGGCTTTGAGTTGCACCTCGCCCTGCCGGGCGTAGCTAAAGATGCCGTCAGCATCGACTTTCAGGATGGCCAGCTAGTAGTGAAAGGCAACCGCCCAGCCCCGGCTACCGAAGGCGACGACGCTCCCAAGCTGCGTCGGGTAGAAACCCGGTTCGGGGAGTTTACCCGCACCTTCCGCTTGCCCGAAACGGTAAACGTAAAAGCCATCAACGCCGAAATGACCGACGGCCTGCTGCGCATCAGCCTGCCTTTCGATACCGAGAAGGTTACTAAGCAGCACATCGAAGTGCGCTAATCCTCTCCAAAAAAGGCGCCTCAACAGGCGCCTTTTTTGGTCCAGAGTTTGCACAGAATTGACCGGCACGCAACCTTTGGCGTACTACTGCGGCTCTTTTTTGCGTTGAGTACACCGGAAATTAAACTCTTTATTATTTTCGCGGGTACTACTACCAGAGCCGAGCTTCCGCCGGGCTCTTTTGCGAGCTACCATCAACTACCTTTTTTAACCCAACCCCAATGCAAGCTAAACAAATGATGCTCGGCCTGTTGACTTCTGCCGTACTCGGTGGGGGCGTGGCCGTGGGAGGGTACAAGCTGCTGGAATCCGAGCCGGGCAACGTGGCTCTCACATCGGTGGCTTCCGACCCCCAGGTTCGTTACACCTCCGCCATGCGCAGCAGCGCCTACGCCGCGCCCGAAGGCCTCAACTTCGTGGCTGCCGCCGCTGCTACCACGCCGGCCGTAGTGCACGTCATGACCGAATACAAAGCTGAGCCTCAGCAGCAAAGCCGCATGCAGATGGACCCGTTCCTGCGCCAGTTCTTCGGCGATCAGTTCGATGGTCAGCTGCGCGGCCAGCGGGAGCCGCAGGGTGGGGGCGAAGGCTCCGGCTCGGGCGTAATCATCGCCGCCAACGGCTACATTGTGACGAACAACCACGTCATTGACAAGGCTTCTAAAATCACGGTAGTGCTCGACGACAAGCGCAAGTTCGATGCCGAGCTTGTGGGCGCCGACCCCAGCACCGACTTGGCCGTGCTCAAAGTAAAGGCTGATAACCTGCCCTTTGTAAAATACGGTAACTCCGACGAGGTGAAAGTTGGTCAGTGGGTGCTGGCCGTAGGTAACCCCTTTAACCTGAACTCGACCGTAACGGCTGGTATCATCTCGGCCAAGGGCCGCAGCATCGGTATCCTGGCCCGCGAGCAGAATGGCATGGGCGTGGAGTCGTTTATCCAGACCGACGCAGTCGTAAACCCCGGCAACTCGGGCGGGGCGCTCGTGAACACCAACGGCGACCTTATTGGCATCAACTCGGCCATCTCGTCGCACACCGGCTCGTTTGAGGGCTACGCCTTCGCCGTGCCCAGCTCCATCGTGAGCAAGGTAGTGGACGACCTCTTGAAATACAAAGTAGTGCAGCGTGCGCTGCTCGGCGTGCGCATCCAAGAGGTAGACGCTCGCCTCGCCTCCGAGAAGAAGCTCAACACCCTAAACGGCGTGTACGTGCAGGGCCTGGGTGA
Source organism: uncultured Hymenobacter sp. (assembly GCA_913778455.1). Lineage (GTDB taxonomy): Bacteria > Bacteroidota > Bacteroidia > Cytophagales > Hymenobacteraceae > Hymenobacter. The sequence goes on from CAJYVK010000041.1 coordinate 14,737, forward strand.
GAAAAGCTCGGCCGCCGCGGCTGGCCTCAAAATCGGTGACATCATCACCGACATCAATGGTATAACCGTAAATACGGCCTCGCAGCTTCAGGAACAAGTGTCGCGCTTCCGCCCCGGCGATAAAATCAAGGTGGGCTACCTGCGTGGCAGTAACAAGGAAGTGGCTACCGCCACCCTCTTCAATGCTTCCAATACCACGGCCGTGGTGCATGAGCTGCCCGCTGCCGCTGCCATCACCTACGAAGGAGCTAAAATTGCGCCCGTAGCGGCTCGGTTGCAAAACCTGCTCGGGATCGAGGGCGGGGCTCAGATTTCGGGTATCAAAAACAGCAACTTCCGGGAAACCGGCATGGCCGACGGCTTCATCATCACGCGCATTGATAAGAATGCCGTGCGCAAGCCCGGTGACGTGCAGGCTTACCTCGACCAGGCTAAGGATAATTCGGGGGCGCTCGTAGAGGGCGTCTACCCCGACGGCCGCAAAGCCTTCTATCCTATCGGTCGCGAATAGGCGCTGTCGTTGGATAATCAAATAAAACCCTGCCCGTAACGGCAGGGTTTTTTGTTTATTGTATACTAGCTGATTATGATTAGGTGTTTCGCTTAATTACGCAGTCGAGGTTATCTTTTTTGGTAGGAAGCGTATGGAGCAGGCTAGTGCTGGGTACTTTTACCGGCATCTGTTTCGACTGCTGGGCTTAATATGACCTCCCCCATTTCCTTTTCCCCGGATAGCTTTACCCTCAGCTACCTGCCCGACCAGCACCTGCTCATCGGTCGTTGGCTGCGCCCGGTAGCGCTGGATGCCTTGCAAACGCACTACGCCGCCCTGCTGGAAGCGGCGCAGGAGCACGATAACTGTCGCCACTGGCTTCTGGATGTACGCCGCCGCCCCATCAGCGACCCCGCCGCCGTGCAGTGGTTTGGCAAGGAGTTTAGCCCCAAGCTACCGGGTCTGCTGGGGCGGCCGGTGGTAATTGCCTACTTCGCGATGGTCACCCAAGACGCGGCCAGTGAGGATCCCAATCTGGAAGAAAATATCCGGCAGGGTGCCCTCAACGGCAGTCACTACTGCTACTTCAACCAGGAAAGCGAAGCGCTGGCCTGGCTGGCCCAGCAGCCGTAGCGCGGAGCCGGGGCTGTTACCTTTGGGCCGGTTAGTTTATCCCACCCACCCCATGAAACAAGCCCTCGAAGAAGCTACCGCGCCCGACGTAACTGTGCCGCATCCGCACAACGACCCCCACGGCATCCGCGACGTACTGCGCCAATTGGGCGTGCAGTCCGAAAATGCTGCCTACAGTACCGGCCGCGCCTGGGGCGGGGCCACCGGCTCCACCCGCGTTATTACCTCGCCGGCCGATGGCCAGCGCATTGCCGCCGTAGCTCAGGCTACCGTAGCCGATTATGAAACCGTCGTAGCTGCTGCCCAGGTGGCCTTCCCGGCGTGGCGACTGGTGCCCGCGCCCCGCCGCGGCGATATCGTGCGCCAGATTGGCAACGAGCTGCGCCGTCACAAGGAGGCGCTGGGCAAGCTAGTAAGCTATGAGATGGGCAAAATCTTGCAGGAGGGCTTGGGCGAAGTACAGGAGATGATAGACATCTGCGACTTCGCGGTGGGCCTGAGCCGGCAGCTGCACGGCTTCACCATGCACTCGGAGCGGCCCGCGCACCGCATGTACGAGCAGTATCACCCGCTGGGCATCGTGGGTATTATCTCGGCCTTCAACTTCCCGGTGGCAGTCTGGAGCTGGAACGCCATGCTGGCCGCCGTGTGCGGCAACGTCTGCATCTGGAAGCCTTCGGAAAAAACGCCGCTGGTCGCCGTGGCGGTGCAGCACATTATCGAGAAGGTGCTGGCCGACAACGACGTGCCCGAGGGCGTGTTCAACCTCGTGCTGGGCCACGCCGACGTGGGCCAGGCCATGAGCGCCGACGAGCGCGTGCCGCTGGTATCGGCTACGGGTAGCACCCGCATGGGCCGGGCCGTGGGCGCGGCGGTCGGCCAGCGCCTGGGGCGGGCCCTGCTGGAGCTGGGCGGCAACAACGCCATCATTCTCACTCCGCAGGCCGACCTCGACATGGCCATGCGGGCCATCGTCTTCGGGGCGGTGGGTACGGCCGGGCAACGGTGCACCACCACGCGCCGGCTCATCATCCACGACTCCATCTATGAAGAAGTCAGCCAGCGCCTGATCGCGGCGTACGCCAAGCTGCCGGTGGGCCACCCGCTGCAAGCTGGTACGCTGGTCGGCCCGCTCATCGACGCCGACGCCGTGGCACTCTTTACCGACGCGCTGGAACAGGTGCAGCGGGAGGGAGGCACCCTGCTCACCGGTGGCCAGGTGGTGAGCAGCGCCGAATTGCACGGCGGTCACTACGTGTTGCCCGCCCTGGTGGCGGCCGAAAACCACTACCCCACGGTGCAGGCCGAGACCTTCGCGCCTATTCTCTACCTCATCAAGTACAGCGGTGGGGTAGAGGCGGCCATCGCTCTGCAAAATGGCGTGCGCCAAGGCTTATCGTCGGCCATCTTCACCCTGAACCTGCGCGAGGCCGAAGCGTTCCTGGCCGCGCCCGGCTCCGACTGCGGCATTGCCAACGTGAACATCGGCACGAGTGGGGCCGAAATCGGCGGGGCCTTTGGCGGCGAAAAAGAAACCGGCGGCGGCCGAGAATCGGGCTCCGACGCTTGGCGCGTGTACATGCGCCGCCAAACCAACACCATCAACTACGGCACCGAGCTGCCATTAGCCCAAGGCATTAAGTTTGATATCTAGTATTCCGCTGTGGCGTAAGCTTTAGCTTGCGGCGAGCGGAGCGAGCATTGGCGTAAGAAAACGCTTACCTAACGCCGTTGCTCGCTCCGCTCGCCGCAAGCGAAAGCGTACGCGACCGCGG
>CAJYVK010000042.1 GCA_913778455.1 uncultured Hymenobacter sp.
GACGGCATACGCGATTGTATGCAGTGACTGGAGTTCAGACGTGTGCTCTTCCGATCTCCTCGGCGGGCGTAGTGATGAGGCCCACCGCGCCGGTGGCGAGGCCTACCTCGCGCCGGATGCGCTCGGCAAACCCGACCTGGTAGCCGGGGCCGACCGGGATGCTGGCGCGCGGTACGTTGCCGCCCGAGGAGGCGTCGATGAGGTCCACGCCGCGGTCGCGCAGCCAGGCGGCGAGCTGCACCGAGTCGTCGGCCGTCCAGCCGCCCTCGGTCCAGTCGGTGGCCGAGATGCGGACGAACAGCGGGTAATCGGCGGGCAGCACCTGGCGCACGGCGGCCACTACTTCGAGCAGGAGCCGGATGCGGTTCTCAAACGAGCCGCCGTAGGTGTCGGTGCGCTGGTTGCTGAGCGGCGACAAAAACTCGTGCAGCAGGTAGCCGTGGGCCGCGTGGATCTCAATCACTTTGAAGCCCGCAGCCAGCGAGCGCTCGGCCGCGCTGCGGAAGTCGGCGATGACCTTCCGGATGCCCGCCGCGTCCAGCGCCACTGGCTGGGGGTAGTCGTCGGCAAACTTGACGGGGCTGGGGGCCACCACCTGCCAGCCGCCCTCGGCCTCGGGCACCGCGCCGTGGCCCAGCCAGCTGGTGTAGGTGCTGGCCTTGCGGCCGGCGTGGGCCAATTGCACGCCCGGCACGCTGCCCTGGGCTTCGATAAACTGATTGATGCGCCGCTGAAAATCAACGTGTTCATCTTTCCAGATGCCCAAGTCTTCGGGCGTGATGCGGCCCTCGGGCGAGACGGCGGTGGCTTCCTGGATGAGCAGGCCGGCCCCGCCCACGGCGCGGCTGCCGAGGTGTACCAGGTGCCAGTCGTTGGCAAAGCCGTCGTGGGCGCTGTACTGGCACATGGGCGAGACGACGAGTCGGTTTTTGAGCGTGAGGCCGCGCAGGGTAAGCGGCTGAAAGAGTGCGGACATAAGTTAAGTAAAGGGCCGAGGGGCAGGTTGGTGCCGTGCCGCCGGCCGCAGTGATGACCTGTGTAAACCGCCCCGCTGACGATAGGTTGCTAGGGCCGGGCTTAGTCTGCGCCGGGATAACTCTTTATGGCCTCCGGCACGTACAGCCAGCCGGTTCACTCTTTTCCACAAGCGCTAGCTCTTTATGTTTCAAGAATCTTCCACCGCCCAGGTGCTCGACCAGGTAGCCGCCGAAGCCAGCCCGACCCCCTGCGATGCCTCGCGCCGCCAGTTCATCAACCACGCCGGGCGCGGCCTGCTCGCCGCGGGCCTAGCCACCGCCCTGCCGCTGGCCGCGGCCGAAGCCGGCGACCTCAGCGGCTTCGGCACGAATGCCCCCGCGCCGCCCACCGGCCCGCTCGACATCAAGCTGCCGCCCCTCGAAGCGCCCACCGACCCCAAGGCTGGCCCCTTCCCCAACCCCGACGCGCCCGACCAGCGGGTGGGTTACGCCATCGTGGGCCTGGGCCACCTCACGCTCGCCGAGATTCTGCCCGCCTTCGGCCAGGCCAAGCACTGCAAGCCGGTGGCCCTGGTGAGCGGCGACCCCGACAAAATGGCCAAAGCCGCTAAGCAGTACGGGATTAAACCCAGCAGCTGCTATTCGTACGAGAACTACGACAAGCTAAAGGACAACCCCGAAGTGGAGGTGATTTACATCGTGCTGCCCAACTCCATGCACCACGAGTATACCATTCGCGGGGCCAAGGCCGGCAAGCACATCCTCTGCGAGAAGCCGATGGCCAACTCGGCTAAGGAGTGCGAGGAAATGATTGCCGCCTGCAATAAGGCCGGTAAAAAGCTGATGATTGCCTACCGCATTCAGTACGAGCCGCTCAATCGCGCCGCCCAGAAGCTGGTGCGCGACAAAACCTACGGCAAGACCAAGCTCATTCAGATGATGAACTGCCAAAACCAGGCCCACGACCAGCAATGGCGCCACAAGAAAGCCCTGGCCGGCGGCGGCTCGCTGCCCGACGTGGGCCTGTACTGCCTCAATACCACGCGCTTCCTGCTAGGGGAGGAGCCCACCGAGGTGAGCGCGCAGATTTACACCACGCCCGGCGACGACCGCTTCAAGGAAATTGAAGAGAACGTGAGCTTTACGCTACGTTTCCCCAGCGGCGCGCTGGCCCAGTGCATGACGGGCTACGGCTCGTTCAACAACAAGAGCTACGCCGTGCACGCCGAAACCGGCACTATCAAAATGGACCCGGCCTTTCCCTACAAGGGCCTCAAGCAGGAGCTCGTGCACGCCCCCAACGGCAAGCAGGTGATCGAGCAGCCCAGCAACCCCGCCAAGCAGCAGTTTGCCCTCGAAATGGACCACATGGCCGAGTGCGTGCGCCAGAATAAAACGCCCTACACCCCCGGCGAGGAAGGCTTGCAGGACCAGCGCATCATGGAAGCTATTTACCAATCAGCCCGGGAAAACAAGCCCGTGAAGCTGGCCGGTAGCAACGGCAAGCTGGATGCCTTCCGGGGTACGCCACCCACGGAGGAAGAGGCGTAATGCATTGCTAGTACGCGGCTTATAGTTTGCGATAAAAACAAGCACGACCGTCATACTGAGCTTGCCGAAGCCTCTTGCTCGCACCGTTGGGGTAATCCTGATGAGGCGAGCGAGGTGCTTCGGCAAGCTCAGTATGACGGTTTTTTATGGGGTAAGGAAAACGTCACGCTGCCTCTACTTTTGCCCGCTCCATCCTTTTCCCACCCCCATGAAAAACCATTTTTTACGCCGCTGCCTACCGCTGGCAGTGGCGGCGTTCAGTACCGTGTCTGCCCTGGCTAACCCGCCCGCTGGCCCCGTCAGGGTGGCTGTGCGCCAAGCCAATGGCCGCTACGAGCTGCTACGCGCGGGCCAGCCCTACTTCGTGAAGGGCGCGGGCGGCAGTCAGTATCCCGAGCGTATTGCGGCCTACGGCGGCAACTCCATTCGCACCTGGGGTACCGGCGACGCCCCGCAGGTGCTGGCGGCCGCCAATCAGCACCACCTCACCGTGATGCTGGGCCTCGACGTAGCCCGCGAGCGCCACGGCTTCGACTACAACGACCCGGCCGCCGTAGCCGCGCAGCTGCAACAGGTGAAGGCCGAGGTGCTCAAGTACAAAGACGACCCAGCCGTGCTGGTCTGGGGTATCGGCAACGAGCTGAATCTCGACTACACCAACCCCAAGGTGTGGGATGCCGTGAACGACATCGCCCGGATGATTCACGAAGTAGATCCCAACCACCCCACTTCGACCGTGCTGGCGGGCGTCAACAAGAAGGAGGTAGACTATATCAAGGCGCGCTGCCCGGCGGTGGATATTCTGAGTATCAACACCTACGCCGGGCTGGCCACCCTGCCCAAGCAAGTAGCCGCCGCTGGCTGGACCGGCCCCTACCTCGTTACCGAATGGGGGCCCACTGGCCACTGGGAAGGTCCCCAAACGCCCTGGAAAGCTTCGGTAGAAGAAACCAGCAGCCAGAAAGCCGCCGTGTACCAAAGCCGTTACGAGGCCTCGGTGCCCCAGGACCGGGCGCACTGCCTGGGCTCCTACGTGTTTCTGTGGGGCCAGAAGCAGGAGCGCACGCCCACCTGGTACGGCCTCTTCACCGAGGCGGGCGAGGAAACGGAAGTAATGGACGTGCTCCAGTACGAATGGAGCGGCCGGTGGCCCAAAAATCGCGCTCCGCACATCGCCTCGCTAACTCTTGATAACAAGGCCGCCACCGCCGGCGTGACCCTGCGCCCCGGCCAGCCGTACTCCGTCGCCGCTGCCGTAACCGACCCCGAGCGCGACCCGCTGACGTACCGCTGGGAACTCCTGCCCGAAAGCACCGACCTCAAGCAGGGGGGCGACCGCGAGAGCCGCCCCGCGCCCGTGGCTGGGGCGCTGCCAACCGGGGTGCGGGGCCAGTCCACGCTCACCGCGCCCGCCCAGCCGGGAGCCTACCGGCTTTTTGTGTACGCGCAGGACGGGCACGGCAACGTGGCAACCGGTAATATTCCGTTTTTAGTGCAGTAGGGGAAGGGCGAGCATGCTTGTGAAATCAAAATTCCTTTCTACCTTGCGGCCCAATTCGACCAGCATCATGTTCAGCAACCGCTACTTTTTTGGCTTCTTTTATTTTACGCCGCCCGCGTAGAACGAGTCGCCATGTAGCTAAGCCACTAAAATCTAGCCGCGCCACTCGTTCATCGGGTGGCGCTTTTTTTATGTTTTTGACTGCTTTTAAGCTCAACCGCAGTCAGTCCGTAATTTATACTTAACATACCGTCGTCATGCAAGTTGCCATCCAGGGTTTCAAGGGAAGTTTCCACGAAGTAGCCGCCAGCCAGTATTTCGGGGCGGGCACGGCACTGAGCTTC
>CAJYVK010000043.1 GCA_913778455.1 uncultured Hymenobacter sp.
GGTACAGCCGCACCGACACGCTCAAGTACTGGCACTCCCTAAAGAAAACAGTAAAAGACACTTACCGCCAGCGCTTTCCAGAGCTACTCAACCGGCAGGGCGATTTTGAGAGCAGTGTCTTGCAGGAATTTGACTTTGCTTACAAAGACGCGACAGCCCTGCTGGCGACGCAGCCGCACCTGATGCGGTGCGATGAGACGCGACCCATTGTGACGGTGAAGTCTGCGGGGGTATAGTACCGTCCTCCACGGGCTTCGTACGGACCCTATCACAGTAGTAAGCCGCTCCATCATCACCTGCTGGTAATCGATGGGGCGGCTTACTAGTGAAAGCCCGTTTTCAAAGACCAAGCCAGGCTAATCCAGCAGCCGGAACAACGTAACCTGCCGCTGGGCCAGTAGCGGTACTATTTTGCCGATAATAAGCTCTTGGTAGTGGGCCGAGTCACGGTGCGCATCCAGGGCATCCTGGCTGGCGTACTGCTCATACACGAGAAAATGCGTAGGGTCGGTGTTGTCTTGGTGCACTAAGTAGAGTAAGTTGCCTAACTCTTGCTCGCGTACGGCGGCGGCGACTTGCAGCAGCAGGCGATGCACGGCTTCTTCCTTGCCGGGCTGGGTGCGCCAGTCGCCGGCCACAGCAATGATGTTGCAGGTTTCAGCGTCCATAGTATAGAATAAGAAGAGCGCGGAGTATAACTAAGGAGTACCATTCCGGGCTGCCGTAGCAGTGCAATCCCTAGGCCACTTTTACAATGGCCTTGCCCGTGTTGTCGCCGCTGAATAAGCCCAGGAAAGCTGTCGGAATCTGGTCGAAGCCCTCGGTAATGGTCTCTTCGCCCTTCAGCTTGCCCTCGGCGTACCACTGGGTGAGCTGCCGCACGCCCTCGGGCCAGCGGTCGAGGTAGTCGCTCACGATGAAGCCCTGGAGCTTGGCGCTGGTTTTGAGTAGCTTGACTTCAGGACGCGGCCCCACCGGGGTTTCGGTGGCGTTGTAGGTCGAAATCTGCCCGCAGAGCGCGATGCGGGCGTGCTTGTTGAGCAGGTCGTACACGGCGTCGGTGATGGCCCCGCCCACGTTGTCGAAATAGCAGTCTACGCCGTTGGGCGCGGCGGCGGCCAGGGCTTGGCCGATAGCAGGCGTGGTTTTATAATTAATGGCCTCGTCGAAGCCCAGCGCCCTGAGGTGCGCCACCTTCTCGTCGGAGCCAGCCGTACCTACTACGCGGCAGCCCTGAATTTTGGCCAGTTGGCCCACAATCAGGCCTACTGCGCCGGCCGCGCCCGATACGACTACCGTCTCGCCGGCCTTGGGCTGGCAGATGTCGAGCAGCCCGAAATAGGCCGTGAGGCCGGGCATCCCCAGCAAGCCCAGAAAATAGCTGGCCGGGGCTTTATCGGCGGGCACGCGGTTCACGGCGCGGGCTTCGGCCACGCTGTATTGCTGCCAGGGCAGATTGCCCACTACTACGCTGCCCACCGGCAGCGCCTCGCTCTGGCTGGCTACTACCTCGGCCACCACACCGCCCGCGAGGGGCTCGCCCACCTCAAACGGGGCCACGTACGATTTGGCGGCGCTCATGCGTCCGCGCATGTAGGGATCTACCGACACGTACAGCGTCTTGAGTAATACCTGGCCCGCCGTAGGCTCGGGTAGCTCACGGGTTTCGAAGCGGAACTGGGCGGCCGTAGGCAAGCCCTGGGGACGGCTGGCCAATACAATGCTTTGTGTTTTCATAAGGAGGGAGTTTAGGGGGCTTGGCGTACCAGTAGGCGAATTACCTGGACTATTAACGTTCAATAAGCAGCTAGTAGTCTTCATGAAATCACCACCTCAGACTCAAATAGGTGCCTGTCAAACCAATAAATTGTCTGGAAAAGGAAAAAAATACGGTCATGCTGCGGCAGGCCGAGCATGACCGTCGGAAACTGGGCGGCTGGCCGCACTGCCGGCCGCTGGCTGGCTACTTTCTAGGCGTTGGTCGTGGTGGTGAGATTCACCTCAATGTTGCCTTTGGTAGCCCGCGAGTAGGGGCAAATGCCGTGGGCTGCTTCAACCAGCGCCTCGGCCTGCGGCTGCGTCAGGCCGGGCAGGTTTACGTGCAGGTCGGCAGAGATGCCGTAGCCGCCATCCTCGGCCTGGCCGAAGCCGATGAGGGCTTCCACGGTTACGTTTTCCAGCTTCACCTGGGCCTGGCGGGCTGCCACGCCCAGGGCACCTTCGAAGCAGGCGGCGTAGCCTGCGGCAAATAACTGCTCGGGATTAGTAGCGCCGGCTTTGCCCGCGCCGCCCATTTCCTTGGGCGTGCTCAAGTTGAGGTCGAGGGCGTTGTTGGCGGTGGTCACGTGGCCGTCACGGCCGCCAGCTACTTTGGCCTGGGCGGTGAAAACTTTCTTGGTAAGCTTCATAAGAGGGAAGAAATGGCTAGGGAGCGTAAAGTGCCGACCTAGTAAAAAAGAAAAATCAGGAAGTAATTGGCCGCTGGGCTAGGTCAGCCGCGCCAGCAATTGAGTTAGTTGGGTGCGCAGGGCGGCGAGCTCATCCAGGTCCAGGCCCGCTTTAGCCAGTAGCTGCCCCGGAATGTCGCGGGCCTGGGCCTCCAGCGCCCGCCCAGTCGGTAGCAGTCCGATGACGACGGAGCGCTCATCGCGCGGGTCGCGGCGGCGGCTTAGCAACTGTCGCTGCTCCATGCGCTTGAGCAGGGGCGTGAGGGTGCCGGAGTCAAGCAGGAGCCTATCGCCTAATTCCTTTACCGTCAATTGCTCGTGTTCCCACAGTAGCAGCAGTACGAGGTACTGCGGGTAGGTGAGGCCCAGCGCCTGCAGGTAGGGCTGGTAAGTTTTGGTAAGCTGCCGCGACACGGCATAAAACGGAAAGCAAAGCTGGTTTTCCAGCTTCAGCATCGGGTCGTGGGCGGCGAGGGTCGGGGGCGATTGCATAGCGTTCAGCCCTATCAACTCCGCTTGGTTGTGCAATGTTTGATTGTGCACAATTAATTGGGGTGACCGACCCAGAAATTGGGCTAAGCAATAACAGTGAGTCTACCGACTAAAGGCCAGCCATTAAGGAGGTATTATACGGGCAGACACTACCCAAACAGCCGCCGTAGCAGGCCGCGGCCGCCGCCGTTCTCACAGCTCGCCCAGCCGCCGCCCCGCGTGCCGGCCCAGCAGCGGGTGCTTGGCCTGGCCCACTACCTGCGCCCCGTAGATGCCCGTGTGGCCCGAAAACAGGTAGGCCACCACGCAGGCCAGCGCCAGGTACACGCCCGCTTGCACGCCAAACAGTTCTAGTCCCATGAGCAGGCAGGCCAGCGGGGTATTGGCCGCCCCGGCGAATACTCCCACAAAGCCCATCCCCGCCAGCAGCGCCACCGGCAGCGGTAGCACCGCGGCCAGCGCCGAGCCCAGCGCCGCCCCGATGAAAAATAGCGGCGTGACCTCCCCCCCCTTGAAGCCCGCACCTAATGTGAGCGCCGTGAGCAGTAGCTTCAGGGCGAAGTCTTGGGCCCCGAGCGAGTGCTGAAACGCCTCGACTATCACCGGTACGCCCAGCCCGGCGTAGCGCATGGTGCCCAGGCCCCACATGGCCAGCGCCACCAGTGCGCCGCCCACCACTGGCCGCAGCGGTGGGTAGGCTATCCGGCTGAAGCCTCGGCCGATGAGGTGCGTAAGCGTGGCGAAGCTCCGCGCCGCCAGGCCAAATAGCATCCCCGCCCCTAG
>CAJYVK010000044.1 GCA_913778455.1 uncultured Hymenobacter sp.
TAGCTTGCCCGGCGTAAGGAAACGCCCCCTGGCGTAAGGCAAGCTAAAGCTTACCCTACAGCTCGTTGAAGTACTTTTTGCCTCGGGCAAAGTAGGCCCACACGATGCTGCCCGCGTAGGTGCCCGCTCGCTGGCCGACTGCCAGGCGTGGCCGGACCAGCCGGCGGCGCTCCCGCCAGTAGCCAAACTGCCGAAAAAAATGTAGGTGTGCCCGGCCGACCGCCTGGGCCTCGGGCCAGTTACGGGCCAGCAGAAAGCGGAGGCCGGCTACCCAGTCGAGTAGCAGCCGCAGCAAAAAAGCGCCGGCCAACTCGCCGGGGGCCGAATTTTTAAAGAGCAGGGCTAGTCCGTTGCGAAAGTTGAGGTACGTCTTGCGGGGGCTGGATTTGGGCAGGGTGCCGCCGCCCACGTGGTGCACCACGCTGGCCCCGCCCGCGTACCACACTTCGTACCCCGCGTTCTGCGCCCGCCAGCAGAAATCGATTTCCTCCATGTGGGCAAAGAAAGTGGGTTCCAACCCTCCGAGCTCGCGCCAGGCGCTGGCCCGCACGAGGCAGCAGGCCCCGCTGGCCCAGGCCACCGGCCGCGGGTCGTCGTACTGCCCCTGGTCGGCTTCGAGCGTGTCGAACAGGCGGCCCCGGCAGAAGGGATAAGCCAGCCGGTCGAGGTAGCCGCCGCCGCCGCCGGCGTACTCAAATAGAGAGGGATCGCTGAAAGTCAAAATCTTGGGTTGAGCAGCGACGGCGCGGAAGTTATCGGCTAGCAAGCGGCGCAGGGGAGGCAGCCAGCCGGGCTGCACCGCCACGTCGGAGTTGAGCAGCACGAAAAACGGGCTGTCGAGCTGGGCCAGCGCCTGGTTATAGCCTTCGCAAAAGCCGAGATTTTCCGCAAAAGTGAGCAGTTCTACCTGCGGGTAATGCTGGCGCAGCCACGGCACGGAATCGTCGTTGGAAGCGTTGTCGGCCACCACCACGCGGGCGCCCTCCGCGTGGGCCAGTACGCCGGGCAGAAACTGCCGCAAAAAATGCTCGCCATTGTAATTCAGGATTACAATGGCGACATCGGTGCAGGAAACGACTGAATTCAAAGGGGGGTGTTGGATTAGCGAGCAGACTAGCCGCCAAAATTACTAAGGTCGAAGCCCGGGATGTTGGGCATGAGGCCGCTGGTCTGGCGCTGTAATTCCTGCTTGGCCAGCTCGGCGGCGGCCTCCAGCGCCTTGTTGACGGCGGCCACTACGAGGTCGGGAAGCATTTCGCGGTCTTCGGGCGTGAGCAGCGAGGGGTCGATTTCGAGCCGGGTGAGGGTGCGGTGGCCGTTGGCGGTAGCCTTTACCAAGCCCCCGCCGGCCTCGCCGGTGGCCGTGAGGTGCTGCAACTGCGCCTGGGCCTGCTGCATCTTGTCTTGCAGCTCTTTTACCTTGCCCATCATGCCCATCATATCAAATGCCATAGTCGTAAAATTCAGGCTTCCCGGCTATTCGGAAAGCAGTGAGAAAGCAACTTGAAGCGAGTAGCCGAAGGAAATACTAACGGCTACCGCCTGCTAGCAACCTGAAGAAACAAATTTAGTTTTTAAAGCCGGGCGCACCGTTGAGGAAGGTACCCGGGCGCTGGCACCGGTCTCTAACGCAAAGCCCACCCTGCTGGCGCAGGGTGGGACAGGGTGGCTAGGCAGAAATAAATTTACTTACGACGCTGGCGCAGCTTGCGCAGACCGTAGGCTACGCTGCCCGCCAGTAGCAGGGTAGCGCCACCGTCGATGGGCACTTCGGTCGCAGCAGGTGTCGAGGGAGTGGGGCCGCCCGTGCTGGGGCTTTGGGCCATTGCTTGCTGGGTTGCCCCGGCCAGCAGCAGCGCCGCCGCGATAGATACTGAACGGAATAGGGTAGGCGTGTGCATGAGCTATCTTGTGAAAAAAGAAGGAAATAATCAGACGAAAACCTGGCTGGCCAGCAATATACGCTAGCCAGCCAGACAGTTGCATACCGACGCTTACTTAAAAATTACGGAGCGTCGGGGCGGGCGCTAGTTTAGCTGCGTCAGGGCCGTTTTCAGGGCCGTGAGCACGGTTTGCAGCGCCTGCTCGGGCTGGGGGCCGAGGTGAATGTGCAGGGCGCGGCGACCGTTGTCGCGCAGGGCTTGCAGGTCGCCCTGGGCCTGGGCGTTCTCGAAGGTGCCGAAGGTGTACGTGCGGCCGGGCAGCGGCAGGTCCTGCGGGTGGTCGGCGGTGAACTGCACGAAGAGGCCGTTGTTGGGGCCGCCCTTGTGGTACTGGCCGGTGGAGTGCAGGAAGCGGGGGCCGTAGCCCGAGGTAGTGGCGATGCGCAGCTTGTCTTGCACCAGCTGGCGGAACTCGGCCAGCGCCTTATTCAGGGCTTCATTCTCGTGCAGGTAGGCTTGCAGAGTCATGAAGTTGCCGGGCTGGGCCTGCCGGAAGAACGCCGCCAACACGCCGGCCGCGTCGGCCCCGGTCACGTCGCCGTAGTAATTGATGCCGTCCTGGCTGGCGGCGGGCTGGCCGGGGCTGGGCAGCTGGCCCTTCTCGGTCACTTCCTTCATCAGCTTGTCGGTGGCCGTTTTGGCGGCCTGCACGTTGGGCTGGTCGAAGGGATTGATGCCCAGTACAATGCCAGCAACGGCCGTGCCGATTTCCCAGCGGTAGAACTCGCTGCCCAGGTCCAGCGCATTTTTCAGGCGAATGATGACTACCGGATGGCCGACCTGCTTCAGAGCTGTAAGCTTGTCGATGTTAGCTTGGTCGGCCTCACTCTCGTAGCCCACGTACACGAATACGCGGTCATGGCCGTACTCGTCGGGGCGACCCAGCGGCTCGCCGGCCACGGGCAGGATGCCCTTACCTTCCTTACCGGTGCTTTCGGCCAGCAGCTGCTCCAGCCACAGACCCAGGCTGCTCAGCGACTCGGGGGTAATGAGCGTAAGCTTATCGCGGCCCTGCTTGGCCAGCACGCCCATCGTGGCACCCAGCTTCAGGCCGGGGTTGTCGGCCACCGCGCCCTGGGCTCCGCAGGCCCGCATCATCTCTACCGCGCCGTGCAGCATGGCGTTGATGTCGATGCCGTAGAGGGCGGCGGGCACGAGGCCGAAATACGTGAGGGCCGAGAAGCGCCCGCCGACTTCGGCGAAGTTGAGGAAGATTTTGCGGTAGCCTTCCTGCGTGGCCTGGGTGACGAACTTGGAGCCGGGGTCGGTGATGGCCACGAAGTTTTCGCCGGCCTTGTCGCCCTTGATGGCTTTTACCTTATCGTAGAAATAATCGCCGAAGGCCAGCGGCTCGGCGGTAGTGCCCGATTTGCTGGCCACGATAAACAGCGTATGTTCCAGCGGAATCGACTTTTCGAGCTCGGCGACGGTACCGGGGTCGGTGGTGTCGAGAATGGACAGTGGCAGGCCGTTTTGCGGGAAGGAGCGCTCAAATACGATGGGCGCCATCGTGCTGCCGCCCATGCCCATTACTACTACGTGTTGAAATCCAGCGGCTTTTATGTCGGCTACGAACTGCTGAATGTCGCCCACGGCCTTGCTCAGCACCTCGGGGCTGTCGAGCCAGCCCATGAAGCTACGGATGCTCTGCTGGGCCTCGGCATCCTGGGTCCAGAGGGTGGCGTCTTTGTGCCAGAAGCGGTTGGTAAAGTCCTGGTCGTTGAGCTGGTTGATTTCGGCCTCTACAGCGGGCTGGTACTGGCCCAGGTGGTAAGCGGCGGAATATTGGGTGTCGGGCATGAGTGGGTGTTTGGTGGGGGGTTAGTAATAGGTAGTGGGTAATAGGTAATGAGCTTTACAGGAGGTGCTTGGTTGGGCGCTGATAATTAACAATTAGTAATTATTTCAAAATCGTGACGGTGCCGGTTTGGCGAAACTCCTGGCCAGCCTCGTCGCGCTGAGAGAAGCGCCACACGTAGCCGCCGTTGACGGGTGCCTGGCCCCGGATGGTACCGTCCCAGGTTTGGCTGCGGTCGGTAGCCCGGAAAACTTCCTGGCCGTTGCGGTCCACTACTACGAAAGTAAAGC
>CAJYVK010000045.1 GCA_913778455.1 uncultured Hymenobacter sp.
ATAGCTGGCTTCCAGCGCAGCATTCTCCCGGCCCTGCAAAATGGCTACGCTCGACTGGTGGAGATTGCCGTGGGCGGCAGCATCTGGCGGCAGGTAGCCATCATGAGCAGCCTGATTGTGCTGTTCGTGGTGAGTATCTTGGCCGTGGGCGCCCGCAAGCCAAAAGTAGATTTCTTCCCCCAAGGCGACCCCAAATTCATCTACACCTACCTGCGCATGCCGGTGGGCACCCGCGTGGAAGTAACCGACTCAGTAACCCGCGAGTTGGAGAAGCGCGTGTATAAGGTCATCGGCCGCAACAACCCCGACGTCGAATCGGTGATTACCAACGTGGCCATCGGTGCCGGCGACCCCACCGAGGCTACCGCCGCCGGTACCTCGCAGTCGCACCTTGGCAAAGTCGGCGTGGCCTTCAAGGAGCTGAGCGAGCAGAAAGGCCAGCCCACCCACATTTACATGGACCAGATTCGGGAAGCCGTGAAAGGCATTCCCGGGGCCGAAGTGTCGGTTGACCAGGAAGCCAGCGGCCCGCCCCAGGGCAAGGCCGTCGCCATTGAGGTATCGGGTGATGATTACCCCAAGCTGGCCGCGCTGAGCAAGAAAGTAGAGCGCTACATCGACTCGCTTAAAATCGGCGGCATCGAAGACCTGCGCTCCGACTTGCAGGACCGCAACCCCGAAATCGGCGTCAACATCAACCGCACCCGCGCCAACCGCGAGGGCATCAGCACCGCCCAGATTGGCTCGGAAGTCCGCACCGCCATCTACGGCTTCGAAGCCAGCAAATTCAAGACCCCGGATGATGAGTACCCCATCCAGGTGCGCTACGCCAAGCCTTACCGCGACAACGTCAACGCCATCGTGAACGCCCCGCTGACTTTCCGCGACGCGACCGGGGCCGTGCGCCAGGTGCCCATCTCGTCGGTAGCCGACGTTACCTACGGCACCACCTACGGCGGCATCAAGCGTAAGGACACGCACCGCCTCATCACCATCAGCTCCAACGTCCTCAACGGCTTCACCGGCCCCGATGTGGTCGCCAAGGTGCAGCAGGCCCTGAAGAGCTTCCCCACGCCGCCAGGCTACGTGGTGCGCATGGGCGGTGCCCAGGAAGACCAGAAGGAAACCAGCGACTTCCTCGGCGTGGCCGCCGTGGGGGCCCTGGCCCTCATCTTCCTCGTACTCGTAACGCAGTTCAACTCGGTGAGTAAGCCGCTCATCATCCTTACCGAGGTTATCTTCTCCATCATCGGCGTAATGCTCGGCCTGGCCATCACGGGCATGAACATCTCCATCGTGATGACCGGGGTGGGCATCATCGCCCTGGCGGGCATCGTGGTGAAAAACGGCATCCTGCTGGTTGAGTTCACCGACATGCTGCGCTCGCAGGGCATGAACCTGCACGACGCCATCGTGCTGGCCGGCCGTACCCGACTCAACCCGGTTATCCTCACGGCCACGGCCGCCATCCTGGGCTTAATTCCGCTGGCCATCGGCCTGAACATCAACTTCTACGAGCTGTTCAACTCGGGCCACGGCCACTTCTACCTGGGTGGTGAGTCGGTCGTATTCTGGGGCCCGCTGGCCTGGACGATAATTTTCGGGTTGTCGTTTGCAACCCTCGTCACCCTGCTGGTAGTCCCGGTGATGTACCTGCTCAACGAGAAACTCCGGGCCAAAATCACCGGCCGCGACTACAACTCCCCGCCCCCCGCCACGGAGGTCGACCAAGAGGAAGTAGAAGCCGCCCGGCCCCCGGTACTGGCCTAGAATTTGCGGTAGCTCGGCGGTTAAGAAGCGCCATTCAGCGAGTAGCGCTTCTTAACCGCCGGTAATCCGCGTTACTTGCACTGTCCTTTATTTATCGTCTTTTTTTTGCAAACTATGTTTACCTCAATTTCTACTACTGCCCCTACCAAAAGCATTGAGCAACAGGTATTGCGCATCATTAGCAAACGCAAGGCTATCAAGACGGTGCGCCTGCGCCGCACCGCTAGCCTGAGCCGCGACCTGCGCTTCGACACCGTCGATCTGGTCGATATCATTCTGGAGCTGGAGCGCAATTTTCACATCACCGTGCCCGACGAAGTACCCTTCAATACGGTGGGCGATTTTGTGCGCTACGTTACGGCTCACGCCGCAGCAGCGTAAGTTTCGCTACTTTTTGGTATACCTGAAAAAGGCCCGCCTGCGATGCAGACGGGCCTTTTTTATTGGTACCTTGGCTAGCGTTAGCGCACGTTGCCGCCAGCGTCGGTGGGCTGGTCGCGGTTGCCATCGCGCGAGCCGTCGCTAGTGTTGGCTACGTCATCGCCTTTCGGCTCGGGCAGCGGGCCATCGGGGCCGATGTCGTGGATGGGAGCCGTGGTGGCGCTGGTGGGCGAGCCCAGGCCCGCGTCGGTAGCCGACTGGCCGCTACCAGCCGGGGCGGCAGGCAGGTCTACCGTACCGGCGTTCTTCGCCGACTGATTGGTAGTAGCTACAACGGTTGCGCCCGTACGCCACTCGCTGCCGCTGGCCGCGCCCCGGTCTTTATACAGCTCGTCGTCGGCCACTACGGTCGCATTCTTGGTGGCTTCCCACTCGTGAAACTTATCTAGTTCGTGCTTGATGGAAGTCGAGAACCACGCTACCAGAGCCATGTCGTCGAGTAGGCCCACCACCGGGATGAAATCAGGAATAAGGTCAATCGGCGACAGGAAGTAGATGAGCACGGCTACGGCCGCTACCACCGTAGTGGTCGGCACGCCGGTGTACTCACCCGCGGCGCTCAGCTTGATCAGGCGAAACAGGCTTTGCAACGTTTCCCAGGCTTCGTGGGCCAGGGTGCCCACGTCCTTCTTTTCGCGGGCCTTGTTGAAGGCGTCCACGAGCAGCTTCTTGAGTCGCGTGGGCTGCTTTACGTAGCCTTCGGCGGCAGCCAGGAATTTTTTGAAGATGACCGAAGCGGCAATATCCTTGCCGTTGGGGGGAGGCGTAGTAGTGGAAGCCATTGCGAAAAAAGGTGAAAGCGTAGCGCGAATACCGCAAAACCCGCTATGGGTCCGTGTACTGCATTCACCGGCTTTGAGTTATGCGGCCACAAAAAAAGCGACTGCCGGCCCATCGCCGACAGTCGCTTTTGTGAGTGCAGCCCAGGAGCGGGCCAGCCAAACGATTTACTTAGTTGAGCTGCGCATTGGCGGCTTCGTCGAGCAGTTCCACCATATCGGTGGTAGTGGTGGGAATCGTTACTTCCTCGGTACCCGCGACGCGACCGGCCGCGTAAAAATTATGGTGGTAGTAGGGCTGGCTGAGCGAGCTTACCATTACGCCGCCGTTAGTAGCAGCGTGGGCAAATTTATTATCTTTCAGATAAATACCTACGTGGTAGATGGCCCCCTTGCCGTGGCGGAAGAATACCAGGTCACCAGCTTTCATGTCCGTCTTGGCCACGCGCTGCACCGTGCTGAACATCGAGCGCGAGCTGCGCTTGAGGGTGATGCCGTACACTTTCTTGAACACCTGCGTTACGAAGCCCGAGCAATCGGTGCCCCGGCGCGAACTGGCGCCGTAGCTATAAGGAGTACCCAACCAGTCGGTTACGGTCTGGAGCAGACTCTTATTCTCGGTGTGGTCGAGGTTGAGGCCCAGCGTCTGGTTGTAGTAGCCGTAGGCCAGCGAGTCGCGCGAGGCACTGGCCGAGTCGGCCACTACGGCACCCGAACCGTTGCCGGTCAGCAGGGCCGAAAGCAGCGATGCCTCGGCAGCAGCCGGCGTCGAGGTGCCAGCCGAAGCCGGGGCATCGGGCATTTTTTCAAAGCAAAAGGAGAGCGCCAGGGAAGCAGCGGCGAGGCAACACAGGAGGGTATTCTTCATTGTCCGTCGGTGAGGTGGGCACCGGCCTGCGCTCTAGGGCTAGCTGGCCGGGTAAACGTGTTGTAGAGTGTTGCGCTAGGCAGACGCTGCTGGGCAGCTAGTATTAAGGTTGAATGAAAGCGTGACTACCACCTTTTTAACTAAATTTCATAGGGTAGTGGCCGGCCAAATCTAAGTCATAAAAAATGAAACGGCCTAGCACTTTCTCCAAAAAAGACACGTTTTCTTAGAAAAAGACTACAAAAGAGCCAATAGGTAGCATCTTAGGGTAAAACCCTGTCAATTTTCCCTCGTAGCTTAGCCCGAAT
Organism: uncultured Hymenobacter sp.; assembly: GCA_913778455.1. GTDB lineage: Bacteria > Bacteroidota > Bacteroidia > Cytophagales > Hymenobacteraceae > Hymenobacter. Next base: position 4,167 of record CAJYVK010000045.1, read on the forward strand.
TTTACACGATGAATCAGCCCCGTACGCTTGTGAATTCGCCTTTGGCTCGTATAGCTCGACTGGTACTTGGCGGTGCCCCTCGCGTAGCGATGGTGCTGGGCCAGACCGTCCATCTGAGTGGAGCCACCCGCGCCGAGTTTTTGGCCGATCCCGAATGGGTAGCCCACGAGGAAGTGCACCTGCGCCAGGTGCGCGACCTGGGCCTCCCCCGCTTTCTTTGGGAATACCTACTGGAGTCGGCGCGGGTGGGCTACTACCAGAACAAGTTTGAGGTAGAGGCCCGCGAAGGTGCCCAGCGCTTCATGGAAGCCCGGGCACGGGGCCAAGCCGAGGCCTGGGTGGCTTAATAACACCCTACCGCCAAGTTCTTTGTATTGAAAAACTAATGGTCATGCCGAGCGCCACGAAGTGTCCCGCGTGGTGCAGTACCCTCTAACACGGAGAGTACTGCACCACGCGGGACACTTCGCGGCGCTCGGCATGACCGCTTTATATTCTTCGCATCGGCAGCTAGTTACTGCCCCTATCTCTTACAGTTGAGCCAGCCGGCCGCCATCTACCGTGAGGGTGCTGCCGTTGATGAAATTGGCCTCGTCGGAGGCGAGGAAGCAGATAGCGGCGGCCAGCTCGTCGGGCGTACCAATCTGGCCGGTGATTTTCTCGGTGCCGTCGCGCACGTTAGGATTGTTGCGCAGCATGGGCGTTTCGACGGCGCCGGGGGCCACGGCGTTGATGCGGGCCTGCGTGTAGGGCACTTCGAGGCTGAGGCCGCGCACGAAGGCTTCGAGGCCGCCCTTGCTGGTGGCGTAGGGCGCTACGTTGGGCGTGCTCTGAAAGGCGTGCACCGAGCTGATAGCTACCACGGCCCCGCCTTTCATGTGCGGCACGCAGAGCTGACAGAGCCGGAAGAGGGCGCGCAGATTCACGTTCATCACCTGGTCCCACTCGGCGGGGTCCAGCTCCAGGATGGGCGTGTAGGTCATCATGGCCGCGTCATTGATCAGAATATCAATGCGCTGAAAACGATCCAGCGTCTTTTCTACGGCGTGTACCAGGTCGGCATCGCGGCCCACGTCGGCTTTGATGAATAACGCATCGCTGCCCCCGGCCTTGATTTCGGCCTCTACCTCGTGGCCCGCCTTGGTCTCGCGGCCCAGGCATACCACGCTGGCTCCCTCGCGGCCCAGGCGCACGGCCGTGGCCCGGCCAATGCCGGAGGTGGCACCCGTGACGAGGCAAACTTTATTCTGAAAGCGAAACATAAGACAGCGTACTATAGATGAGGTTGCCCAGCAAGAACGGGCGGCGGCCATTCTTGTTCAGCTAAACGTCACAAAACCGCGCAGCTACCCGCTACGTGAACGGCCGATGAAGCCCCGCCGCCGTATAGCTGAACTATGACTCCGACCTATCTGGCGCTGCTGGCCGCCGACATCATGCCGTTTGACTGGCAGCGCCTGTTCATCTCCGACCAGGCCCCGGCCGGCTTTCTGTGGGAAGTGCTGGTGCGCAGCGTATTTGCCTTTGTGCTGACCATCGGAGCGTTGCGCGTGACGGGCAAACGCGGGGTGCGGCAGTTATCACTGTTTGAGTTTGGACTGATCCTGGTGCTGGGTTCGGCGGCGGGCGACGCCACGTTTTACCACGATGTGCCGCTGCTCTACGTCATCGTAGTTTTTGCAGTGGTGATGGTACTGTACGTGCTTTCCAACTACCTCATCGACAAATTTCCCCGCGTAGAGCACCTACTCGAAGGCCAGCCCGAGCTCATTATCGTGGACGGTCAGATTAACATTGCCGCCTTTAACGAAGCCAGTCTCACGACCCAGGAGCTATTTGGGCAGCTGCGGCAGTTTCAGGTCGAGCACTTGGGCCAGGTACGCCGCCTGTACCTCGAAGCCACGGGCGAAATCAGCGTATTTTTCTTTGAGCCGGCCGACGAGCGGCCGGGCCTGCCCATTTGGCCGGAGCTATACAACCACCCGGCTACGGCGCTGACCCGGGCGGGCAGCTACGCCTGCCACGCCTGCGCGGCAGTGTACGAGCTACCCGCCAACCCGTCCCCGACGCCGTGCCCGCGCTGCCACCTGCAACAAGGCTGGCTCCCCACCTGCACCACGCCCCGCCAGGCGTAACAGACTCGTAACCTACGGGCTGAAACTTACGAATACAGCCCAGGCCGCCCCGCCGGGGCGGCGGGCTACATTCTTTCCCTTTACTTTTCCCCGCTCATGGAACCAACGTCCAACCAGCCGAACAACGGCTATTCCGGCTCGGGCAACCCGACCAATTCCGCCTCTTCGGCCACCAACGGCACCGATAATCAGTTTTCGACTACGGCGGCTCACGCCACCGGCACCGGCCATTTTCCGGCCGACTACGCTGCCCCCACGCAGCCTAGCGGCTCGGGAGTAAAGGATAAATTCAACGACGCCGTGACTTCCGGTAAGGAGAAGCTCAACGACGTGGTAGCCACTGGTAAAGACAAGCTCAACGATGCCGTAGCCAGCGGCAAGAAATGGCTCAACGACTCGGGCGTGGCCGACAAGGCGCAGCAATTGCCGCAAGCCGCCAAAGACTTGGGCAACAAAGCTGTGCAGAGCGTCAATGGCCTCACCAACACCCAAAAAGCCGTGGGCGTAGGCCTGCTGGCCGCCGGCGTAGCCTTCCTGATTACCCGCGGCAGAAAAGATAAATCGGACGAAGGCGAGTATCGCCACCGCCCGCACCGCTCACCCTTCGACCACCAGCCCCACACCCGCGACAACTCGGGCTTTGAAAACCGGGGCCAGCGTCCCTGGGGTGGCTCGCGCTACGCCAATGGCCCGCAAGGCCAGACCAATAAGTCCCGCATCAGCTCGGGCAGCGGCTACAGCTCCGGCCCGGCCCACAGCAACGACTTTGGCAGCCAGTCGGGCCACGGCCACCAGGCCAGCTCCATCGGCAACCAGCGCCGCGACCAGGGTCCGGCTTCGGGCAGCCGCTACGATGCTAACACCTCGGGCAGCCAGAACCCCAATAACCTCGACCAGCTCAGCAGCGCCTTCTAGGCTTGCTCGCTGAACACCAACCGGAAGGGCCGGCTGCTAGCGCAGCCGGCCCTTTTTGCCTAATCTTGCCGTCTATGCTCTTCTACACCGTCATGAAGCCCGTGGTGCGCCTGGGGCTGCGCGTGTTTTTTCGCCGCCTGGAGGTGCGCCACCGCGAGCGCCTGCGCCTGCCCGGCCCGCTTCTGCTGTGCGGCAACCACCCCAACACACTCATGGACCCGCTCGTGACGGCCATTCAGCGCCACGAGCCCATTGCGTTTCTGGCTAAGAGCACGTTTTTTAAAAACCCCATTCTCGGGGCTATCATGCGCTCGGGCAACTGCATTCCCATCTACCGGCGGCAGGATGCGGAGGGGGCCGACGCTTCCAATGCGGCTCAGCTCGCGGCCAGCAACGAAGCGAGCTTCGGCCGCTGCTACGACTATCTGGAGCGCGGCGGTACGGTCATGATTTTTCCCGAGGGCACCAGCGTGAGCGAGCGCCGGCTGCGCCCGCTCAAGACCGGAGCCGCCCGTATTGCGCTGGGCACCGAGGCCCGGCACGATTTCAAGCTGGGGCTGAAGTTAGTGTGCGTGGGCACCAACTACTTCGACCCCAGCCGCTTCCGATCCGACGTTTTTCTGAATGTCGCCCCGCCCATCAACGTGGCCGACTACGCCGAGCGCTACCACCAGGATCCCGAGGCTGCCGCCGATGCCCTCACCGAGGAAATTACCCGGCGGCTCACCCGCCGCCTCGTTATCAGCCGGGCGGCCGACGAGGATCTGCTGGCCCAGCAAGTGGAGCGCACCTTCGGCGACCACCTCAACCCCGACGACGACCCGACGACGCTCTACGATAATTTTCAGCTCAGCCGCACCCTGCTCGACGCCGTGGCGTGGTTTACGCAGCACGACCCCAGCCGCCTAGCGGCCCTGCGTACCGCCCTTGATAGCTACCTGACCAGCCTGCGTGCCCACCAACTCGACGACGACGACCTCGACCAGACCCAGCGCCCCGGTACCCGGCTGGCCGATATTCTCAATCTCGGGCTGGGTTTCCCGGTGTGGCTCTATGGGCTGATCACTAATTATCTTCCTTATGAAATTCCTTCGCAAGTAGCCCGCCGCGCTACCAAGGAAACGGAATTTATCGCCGCCATTCTGCTGGGCGTGGGCATCGTTACCTTCCCGCTGGCCTACGCCGTGGAGGCGGCCGCCGTGCAACACTGGCTCACCCACGACTGGCGGCTCACGGCCTTGTTCGTCCTGAGCTTACCCTTTGCGGGTTTCTACGCGCTCGGCTACTGGCAGACGCTGAGCGCCCGCCTGCGGCGCATCCGAGTACGCTGGCTGCCTACCGCCACCCGCGCCGCGCTGCAAAATCAGCGTGCTACCGTGCTAGGATTACTAGATGAAGCACACGCAGCTTACCTACGCAAAAGAGATGTAGCGTAAGCTTTAGCTTGCGAGCGAGCGGAGCGAGCAGGTACGTAAGGGGACGTTCGCTCACATGATTGCTCGCTCCGCTCGTCCGCAAGCTAAAGCTTACGCTACACTACTCGTCCAAGTACTGGTGCACGAACTTGATGGCCATACTCCCCTCGCCCACAGCCGAGGCTACCCGGGCCATTGCGCCGGCCCGGCCGTCACCGGCGGCGAAGAGGCCGGGCACGCAAGTTTCTAGCAGATAAGGCTCCCGGTCTTTTCGCCAGGCTGTTTTATAGCGCGGATCGGCCACTAGGTCGCGGCCGGTGAGCAGGTAGCCTTTGGCATCACAGAGGGCCAGGTGGCACACCCACTCGGTGCTGGGCTTGGCCCCGATGAAGATAAAGAGGGCGCGGGCCGGCTTCTTCTCGGGTTCGTGGCCCTCCTGCTGAATCACCACGGCCTCCAGCGAATCCTGGCCGCAGGCCTCGCGCACCTGGGTACGGGGCAGGATAGTAATGTTGGGTGTCTGGTTAATCTGCTCGATGAGGTAGGCCGACATGCTGGCGGCCAGGCTCTCGCCCCGAATGACGATGAAAACCTGCGAGGCGTAGGTAGACAGGTACATGGCCGCCTGCCCCGCCGAGTTGCCCCCGCCGATAACGTACACCGGCTGGGCGCTGCAACTGCGGGCCTCGGTACGCGCCGCCCCGTAGTATACCCCGGCCCCGCTGAGGCGGGCCAGCCCCGGCGCGTCGAGCGTGCGGTAGCTTACGCCGGTGGTGAGCACCACGGCGCGGGCTTTTATTTCCTTCTTATCGCTTAGCGTTAAGACCTTGTAGCCATCCTGAATGCAGAGATCTACCACCTCCTGCGGGGCCATGAACTCGGCCCCGAGGCGGGTAGCCTGGCTCCAGGCGCGGTGGGCCAGCTCGGCCCCGCTGAGGCCGGTGGGAAAGCCCAGGTAATTTTCGATGCGCGACGACGAGCCCGCCTGCCCGCCGGGCGTTTGGCGCTCGACGATGAGCGTGCGCAGGCCCTCCGACGCGCCGTACACGGCCGCCGCCAGGCCCGCCGGCCCCGCCCCGATAATCACCACGTCATACAGCTCCTGCTGGGCATCCACGAGCAGGCCCAAGTGCCGGGCCAGGTCGAGCTTGTCGGGCCGGGCCACCGCCTTGCCGTCGGGGCAAATAACCACGGGCAAATCCTCGGGCGAGAAGCCGTTGGCTTGGAGCAGAATACTAGCTTCGGCGTCTTTCTCGTAATCCAGCCACTGGTAGCCGACCATGTAGCCGCTCAGAAAATCCTTGAGCTCGTGCGAGAGCGGCGACCACTGAAACCCGATGAGCCGCAGCCCCGCAAACGCCGGCCGGTAGCTGGCCTGCCAGCTGTTCAACAGGTCGTGCAGCGTGGGGTAGAGCAGTTGCTCCGGCGGGTCCCAGGGCTTGAGCAGATAGTAGTCGAGTTGCGCCGAATTGATGGCCCTGATGGCGGCCGTGGTATCGGCGTAGGCCGTGAGTAACACGCGCTTGGCTTCGGGAAACAGCTCGCGGGCGCGGGTGAGCACCTCCACGCCCTCGACCTCGGGCATGCGCTGGTCGGCCAGCACGAGGGCCAGCGGCTCAGCGCGGGCCCGCAGCTCGGTGAGGGTGGTGAGGGCTTCCGGCCCCGAATTCACGCTCAGAATGCGGTAGTCTTTGCGGAATTCCTGGCGCAAGTCGCGGGTGAGGGCCGCCAGCACCTGCGCATCGTCATCGACGGTAAGAATAAAAGGCTTTTTCATAGAAGAATGTAGGGTAAGCTTTAGCTTGCCGCCGCTTGCTGGGCCTTCCGGACGCCGGGCAAGCTACAGCTTACCCTACTCATGAAGACGCATTATCAGCGCAAGTTGCCACACATAGTGCCGCCGGGTGCTACTATATTTTTTACGTTTCGTTTGGCGGGGTCGGTGCCCGTGGCGGTGCTGGAGCAGCTAGCCGAAAATCAGTATCTCGCCTTGCAAGAGGCTACCTAGTATGCCCGCCGCGCAACAAGCTGAAGCTATCATAAAAATCAAAAAGCAGCAGTTTGCCAAGTTTGATGCTTTACTGGACCAAACTACGCACGGCCCGGCCTGGCTGAGGATGCCCGACGTGGCCGCCGTAGTTATTACGGAGATACTAGCCTTGACTGAGCTACGCGTGGTAGTACTGGCCTATTGCCTCATGCCTAATCACGTGCACTTGGTAGCACAGCTACCGGACGAAGCCGGCTTCTCAGCCAGCCGCATGATGCAGCGCCTCAAAGGGCGGACCGCCGTTGTGGCCAATAGACTATTGGGCCTGCAAGGCCAGCCTTTCTGGCAGCATGAGAGCTACGACCACGTCGTACGCGATGGAAAAGAGCAGGAGCGCATCATTGCCTATGTGCTGAATAATCCAGTAAAAGCTGGCCTAGTAGAAGAATGGACCCAGTGGCCATATTCACATGTAGGATAAGCTTTAGCTTGCCCGGCGTCCGGCGAGCCGCAACCCACCTCACGCCGGGCAAGCTAAAGCTCACCCTACACCTACCGGGAGCCAGACGGTAAATTCGGTGCGGCCGGGAACTGATTGGGCTTCCAGCCGGCCGCCGTGCTCCTGCACAATGCGGCGGGCGATGTCGAGGCCCAGGCCGCTGCCCTCGCCGGCCGGCTTGGTGGTGTAAAATGGCTCGAACATGTGCGTCATCACGTCGGGAGCGATGCCGCTGCCGTTGTCGATAATACTGACGCTCACGCCCCCCGGCTGCGGGGCAGTTTGCACCGTGAGCAGGCCGCCCGCGGGGGGCAGTGCGTCAATAGCGTTGTCTATCAAATTAGTCCACACCTGGTTGAGCTGGCCTACTTCGCCCAGCACGCGGGGCAGGCTGGGCGCGTACTCTCGCACTAATCGGACGTTCTTGTGACGAAGCGCGTGGTCGAAAATATTGAGCGTACTGTCGAGGCCCGTAGTAAGGTCGAGCGGCTCGCGGCCGCCGGCGCGGTCCATGTGCGAGTACGTTTTAACGTTGCCCACCAGCGTACTAATGCGCTGGCTGGCCTCGTGAATGTCGCGGGTGAAGCGCACGGCAGCTAAGTGGCCTTCGAGCCAGGCCAGCGCGGCGGGCCGGGCGGGGGCGGGCAGCGGTGCCACCAGCGGCGCGAGGGTGGCGGCCGTGTGGCCGGCGTCTAGCAGACTGGGAGCCAGGGCGTAGCCATCGGGGCAGCCCTGGGCTTCGAGCCAGTCGGCCAGCTCGTCTTCGCAGTCGGCCCGGGCCAGTGCCGAGCGGGGCGCGGCTGGAGCGGCAGGCACGCCCGAGCGCAGCAGGGCGGCCACGGCTTCGGCGGGCGGGCAGGTAGCCAGCAGGTTTTGCAGCAGCTTGGGCTTGGCTTGGAGCGCGTCGCCGAGGGCGGCGGCGGCGCGGGCAATGGCGGCGGCGGGATTGTTGAGCTCGTGGGCCAGGCCCGCCGAGAGCTTGCCCAGCGCCCGCAGCTTGTCGTCGCGCTCCTGGCCGCGCACTTCCTCGCGGGCGCGGTCGCTCATGATGCCCACCAGCCGTTGCACCAGCTCGGGGCTGCGCTGCTCCAGAGCCGGAAACTCGGTGCGCGGCAGCAAGTACAGCGTGGTATTGCCCGCCGCAAGGCCCTGGCCCTTGGCAGTTTGCAGCCGCGAGTAGGGCAGTACGCCCGTGACCTGCCCGGCCCCCACCCGATACACCGGGCCGCGCTGGGCCGCGTCGGGGCGGTGGTAGTGCAGGCCCCCGGCTACGATGCCCATCATGTGGCTGGCCGGCTCGCCGACCTGCACGATGATTTCGCCATCGGCGTACTGGCGCAGCTCGCCCGCCTGCGCCAGCCAGGCTATCACGTCGGCGGGCAAGTCTTGAAAGGCCGCGATGCGGCCAAGGGCGGCGGGGTCGGGAGGAAGTTGCTGAGCCATCACCTACGTAACCCATTCACCTGATTTAGGTTGGCAGCGACGCGGTACTGCGGAAAAATTCGTAGCGTTGGGCGGGAAATGGTGGTGGCACGCTACGGCGATTGTAGCGTGCCACCACCATTTTCCGCCCAACGCTACAAAAGGTGTAGCGTGCGATAGCTTTTCTTTACCCAACGCTACGAATAGCGCAGCATCTCATTATCTTCTTCTAGTAACACTGCGCAAGCTGCCCCGTAATTCGTCGCAACCCGCACTACTCCTCCCGGGTAGGTGTTCTTTTGTGACCGTGACCACCGCCCCTTCTCCCCTACCCGCCCCCCTCCTAACCCGCGAGCACGTGCTACGCGCCCTGCGCCTGGTGGAGCGCGAAGGCCGCCACCTGCCCCCCAGCACCGTGTATGAGTTGCTGTACCGGGGCCGCCGCTACCCACCGCGGGCCGTGGCCGAGCTGGCTTACCGCCTGGCGCAGGCCAACCCCCAGGCCCGCTGGCCCCACGGCGCGGGCCAGCCTACCAATGCGCTGCTTGAATCCCTCGACTTCACCATTGTCGCTAAGCGGCCCATTCTGGCCGCCGGCTCGGCCCAGGACCAAGGGCAAGTGGCGGAGCAGCAGGCCGAAGCGCTTTACACTGGCCCGCCCGCGACGGAGAAAAACTTCGCGCTCACCGTGGCCGAGCCCGCCGCTAGCTACGCCAGCCCGCCCCCCGTTTACACTGCCGCCGAGGCGCTGCGCGAGCTTTTTATTACGGAGAAAGAGCTGGAGGCGAGTCTCACCGGCCTGCGTCGTCGCCGGGCGCTGCTGCTGCAAGGTCCGCCTGGCACCGGCAAAACGTATCTGGCCCGCCGCCTGGCCTGGCTGCTGCTGGGTGCCCGCGACGAGGCCCGTATCGAGCTGGTGCAGTTCCACCCCAGCTACGGCTACGAAGATTTTATGCTGGGCTTCCGACCCGGGGCCGAGGGGCAGTTTCAACTTGTACCCGGGGTGCTGCCGCTGCTGTGCCAGCGGGCCGCGCTCGATCCCGAGCGACCTTATTTTCTGTTAATTGATGAGTTGAACCGGGGCAACGTGGCCCGCATTTTCGGGGAGTTTTTACTTCTGCTGGAGCCCGATAAGCGTGGCCCGGCCCACGCCCTACGGCTGCCCTACGCCCCCCCGGAGATGCCCCGATTTTTCGTGCCCGACAACCTGTACGTTATCGGTACGCTCAACCTAGCCGACCGCTCGCTGGCCCCGCTCGACTACGCCCTGCGGCGGCGCTTCGCCTTTGTAAGTATGCGGCCGCAGCTCGGCGCACCACTGCGCCAGCTACTGGCGACCCGTCCGGTACCTGCTCCCCTTATTGATTTGCTCACCGAGCGCCTGGCCGCCCTCAACCACGTTATCGCCGCCGACCCCGAACTAGGACCCGATTTTGAAATTGGCCACAGCTACTTCTGCGCGCCGCCGACCGACCCGGCCGAAACCGATGACTGGCTGCGGCTAATTTTTGAGCAGGAAATCGGCCCGCTGCTGGCTGATTATTGGCGCGAGCAGCCCGAGCGGGCCGCCACCCAGCTCCGTAAATTACTCGAAGGCTTGTAGGGTAAGCTTTAGCTTGTCTCACGCCAGCCGAGCTGCGGCTTGCCTTACGCCGGGCAAGCTAAAGCTTACCCTACACTGCTCATGATCCCGCTCGTCACGCTTTACTATTTACTGTGCTACGCCTGGCAGCGCCTGCCCGAGCCCGGGGTGTTGCAGGCCACCGAGGCCACGCCCTTTCACCGCCCGCTGGAGCTGCTGACGCAAATGCTGCTGCACGCCACGCGCCGCCTGGTGCGCACCGGCCTACCGCTGGCCTTTATCCACACGGAGCAGGAAGTCAGCGAGCTACGCGGACGCTTGGAGCTGGCACCCACGCTGGGGCGGGGGCTACTGCCCCAGGGCCGGGCCGTGTGCAGCTTCGACGAGCTGAGCGCCAACCAGCCGCTGCACCAACTACTAGCCGGTACGCTGGCCGCCCTGGCCACCCATCCCGACCTGCCGCTGGCCCTGCGCCGCGAGGTGAGCCAGCTGCGGCGGCGCTTGCCAGCCAGCGTGCAGCCGCTGGCCCCGGCCGCACCGGTGTTCGCGGACCTGCACCGCCAGCGGCTGGCCTCGGCCGAGGCATTTTTGCTGCACCTCTGCGAGTTGATTTTTGAAACGGCCCTGCCCGCTCCGGCCGAAGCCAGCCGGGGACGCTTCGCCGATTTTCGGCGCGACGAGCGCCTGATGGCCCGCTTGTTTGAGCAGGCCGTGCGCAATTTTTACCGCCGCGAGCAGCGGCAGTACCGGGTATTTACCGAAACTATCGCTTGGCAGGCCGAAGCCCCGCACGCACCCGACCTGGCCCTGCTGCCCACCATGCTCACCGATACCACACTGGACAGCCCGAGCCGCAAAATCATCCTCGATACCAAATACTACGCCGCCGCCCTGCGCCCCCGCTACGACCAGCAGCGGCTTATCGCGCCCCACCTCTACCAGCTTTACGCCTACCTTCAGAACTTGCGCCCGGCCCCCGGCCAAGCCCTCGAAGGCATCTTGCTCTACCCCGCCGCCACCGCCGCCGTGGATTTGCGCTACGCGCTGGGCGGCCACCCGGTACGCGTCGTCACGCTCGACCTGCACCAGCCCTGGCCGGGTATCGCGGCCAGCCTACTGAGTCTTGTTGCATAACATCACCACGTAGCCTTATGTAGCCCCGCGGGCAATAAGTACCCTAGTCGCCTAGTTACCACGTAGGCAAACTAAAAAGGCCCGCACATTGCTGCGCGGGCCTTTTCTCAGAAATTACACTGGGTCGAACCCAGCCATAATTACTTCTTAACTTCTTCGGTCGTGGTGGTCGTGGTGGTGCCAGCAGCGGGAGCCGTAGCATCAGCAGCGGGAGCAGCCGTGGTAGCGTCAGCAGCAGGAGCGGTAGCAGCAGCAGCCGTCGAGTCCGTAGCGGTCGTGGTCGTGGTCGACTCAGTAGCGGGAGTCGTGGTGGTGGTTTCGTTGGTCGTGGTTTTCGACTCGCACGAAGCCAGGCCAACAGCCAGGAACAGGGCAGATACTTTCAGCAGGTTGTTCATCTTAGGGTAAATTTGGAAGGGGGTTAGCAAAAAAGCTACCCTTAATGCCGCCGCTACGGATAGGTAACCCGTCGGTTGCAAAATTTTTTAAAAAAGTTTTTCATGGGTTACTAATGCCCGTTAGCTGGCATTAAGGCCCGAAGCGAATGAACATGGATAGCACAACGGCGCTGGCAGCCGATGCCCAACTCATCAAAGCCATTCACGGTGGCGACGAGCGGGCTCTCAGCCAGCTCTACCGCTTGCACTGGCCGATGGTGTCGCATTTCGTGCTGCAAAACAGCGGCTCGGAAGACGACGCCCGCGACGTGTATCAGGAAGGCGTAATGGTGTTTTATGAAAAGGTCCGCGAAGGCTCCCTGGAGCTGAGCTGCCAGATCAAAACCTACCTCTACGCCGTCTGCCGCCGCCTGTGGCTCAAGCGCCTCACGACCAAGAGCCGGCTGCACGGCGTGCGCCTGCTCGACGAGGAAGAGTACGGACCCTACCTCAACACGGGGGCCGAAGATGACGTGCAGGAGGCGGAGGAGCGTGACCGGCGCTTTGCCACCATGAGCGAGGCGCTCACCCACCTGGGCGAGCCCTGCCGCTCGTTGCTCGAAGGCTTTTACCTGCTCGACAAATCAATGCTCGAGCTCACGGCGGAGCACGGCTACACCAACGCCGACACCGCCAAAACGCAGAAGTACAAGTGCCTGACGCGCTTGAAGAAGTTGTTTTTTGCCAGTTATAAAGAAGCGTGAATCTTTTAGCTGTTAGCCTGTAGCTATTAGCTGTTAGCTTTCTCTACCCAGAGAAGCTAACAGCTAACAGCTACAGGCTAACAGCTAAAGGCTAACAACTCAAAAGAAGATGCAAACCGAAGCCGACTACTACGCCCTATTTGAAGCTTACCAGCGCGGTGAGCTAGCGGCCGGCGCACGGGCCAGCCTAGAAACCCGGCTGAGTACCGAGCCCCGCCTGCAACAGCTCTACACCGAATACCAGGAGCTGATGGGTACGCTAGCGGCCTACGGCGAGCGCCGCCGCACTCGCCGCACTATCGCGGGCCTGCACGAGGCCATGCTGGCCGCCGAGGCTGCTCCTGCGGCCGAGGCCAGCTCGCCGCTCACGCACTCCGTTAATCCCATTCTGCGCATTTCGCGTACCGAGCGGGTGCTGCGCGAGTTTTGGAGCGGGCACCGGGCCACGGTAGGCGTAGCCGCCTCGGTGGCGGTGCTGGCGGTATTCAGCACGCTGCTAGGCATGGAGGCTTACCGCACGGCCCACGCCCCGCAAAACGGCGTGCGGGAGCTGCGGCGCGAGGTAGCCCAGATCGTGCGCAGCCAGAAGGCTTTGATTCGCAAGGTAAACACTCAGGTGCTGGGCACTACCGAAGCGGTAGCACCGGTGCGCGACAGCAAGTACAGCGGCACGGGCTTCGCCCTTACCGCCGACGGCTACCTCGTCACCAGCGCCCACGTCATCAAGGGGGCCGACTCGCTGCTCGTGGAAAGCCGCGACCACCGGCGCTACCGCGCCGAGCGAGTGTACGCCGATACCAAGCACGACCTAGCCATCTTGCGCATTAAAGATCCCAGCTTCAAGCCCTTCGCTAAGCTACCCTACACGTTCAAGGCCGGGCAGGCTGATCTCGGCGAGCGGGTGTACACGCTGGGCTACCCCCGCGAAGACGTCGTGTACGGCGAAGGGGCCCTGAGCGCCCGCTCGGGCTACGACGGTGACACGGCCTTTTACCAAGTGAGCATTCCCCTCAACCCCGGCAACTCGGGTGGCCCGCTGCTCGACGGGCAGGGCAACCTGATCGGCGTGGTAAGCAGCCGACAAGACGACGTGCTAGGCGCGGCCTTCGCCGCCAAGTCGTCGTTTCTGGTGCGCCTCGTCGATTCGCTCAAGAACAAGCAGGCGGCCCAACCCTACCACCTGCCCCGCACCAACCAACTGGCCGGCACCGGCCGCTCGCAGCAGGTCAAGCGCCTGCAAGACTTTGTATTTGTAGTGAAAGTGTACGAATAAGCTTTTCTCTCCTTCTTTCTGCTGCCACTAAAAAAGCCCCGCTGCAACGGGGCTTTTTTAGTGAGTAAACGCTAACTCAGCAGCTTATAATTACGGTATTCCCAAAGGTGGTAGCCCGTCAGGCGGGCTACTATCCGCCGGATGCGGTCCTTGAACTTGTAGCGATTGCGACGGGGGTCGTGGCTATACTGCCAGTTTTGCTGCGCAATCCGGTCGTGCATGGTGGCGGGGTGCGTACCGGTGAAGGGCTGGAGCGAGTCAATCTGGCTGTAGTCGAACTCCTCGTTGCTGAGCTTCTGCGCCGCAATGTGCGCCTGCATGTACTCGTCGGAGTGCCAAAGCCGCCCAAACGTTTCATTCTTGTGGCGCATGGCCGCGGGCTGCTTTACGGAGCCGTAATGATAGACGCGGGCATCAATAAGCTTTACGTCCAGCTTTTTATTGATCGGCTTACGAAAACCTTGGGCGTCGCGGTAGGAGTAGATACCGCGCCCGGGGCGTACGATTCTAATTTCCCGGCGGTACCAGTGCGGGCTATCGGCCACGTAGTCGTAGGTAGCGTAGAAGTGGGTGTAGCTCAGCAGCAGGCCATCTACCTCGGGGCTATCGCGCCAGCGGGCCATCCCCGCCCGAATGGCCGGGTAGTCCTGCTCGTGCAGGACTTCGTCGGCTTGCAGGTAGATCGCCCAGTCGGTGTCGGGGGCCACCGCCGCCAGGGCCTTGTCGGTTTCCAAGGCCAAGACCCGCCCGCCTTCGCGTAGCGTATCATCCCACACGGTCTCCACGATGCGAATCTTGGGCGAATTCAGGCTTTGAATCAGCGCCAGCGTCCCATCGTCCGAATTGCCGACGGCCACTACTACCTCCTCGCAAAGCGGGAGCAGCGAGCGCAGGCTTTCCAATACGGGGTAATCATTACGAACGGCGTTTCGCACGAAGGAAAAACCTACTACCTTCATCTGCTATGCAAGCTAGCCTACCCAGCGTTGGGAAGGTGGCCCAAAAGTAAGCCCGGGGCCGGCGCTCCGAGCGGGCAGCGGCCCGGCCCCAACGGCTACACGGTGCCCTCCCGGGTCTGAAGTTGGTAGAGGTGCTGATAAAGCCCTCCCTCCTGTCGCAATAGCTCGTCGTGCGTGCCCCGCTCCACGATGCGACCTTGCTGGAGCACGATGATCTCGTCGGCGTGGCGAATAGTGCTCAGGCGGTGCGCGATAACGATGGAAGTGCGCGAGGCCATCAGGTGCGTCAGGGCCTCCTGCACCAAGCGCTCGCTCTCGGTGTCGAGGGCGGATGTGGCTTCATCGAGAATGAGAATGGGCGGATTGCGCAGGATGGCGCGGGCAATACTCAGGCGCTGGCGTTGCCCCCCCGAGAGCCGAGCGCCCCGGTCGCCAATGACCGACTGATACCCCTGCGGGGCCTGCATGATGAAGTCGTGCGCGTTGGCAGTTTTGGCGGCTTCTACCAGTTGCGACTCCGTCGCCCCGGTGTTGAATTTAATGTTTTCGTAGATGGTGTCGTTAAACAGGATGCTTTCCTGCGTCACGATCCCCATTTGTGCCCGCACCGAATGCAGCGTGTAATCGCGGATGTCGTGCCCGTCAATCAGTATCTGGCCGGCGCTGGGGTCGTAGAAGCGGGGTAGCAAGTCGGCGACGGTGCTCTTGCCGCTACCGCTCGGCCCCACCAGGGCCACGGTCTGGCCCTTTTTCACTTTGAGATTGAGATTATGTAACACCGGTACCTCGCCGTAGTGAAAGCTCACGTTGCGCAGCTCGATTTCGTGCTCGAATGCCGGCAGCTCCATTGCTCCCGGCCGGTCACGAATGGTCGGCTCGGTATCAATCACGCTCAACACGCGGGAACCGGCCACCAGCCCCCGCTGAATGTTGCCGAAGGCGCTCGACAGGCTCTTAGCAGGTACCAGCACCTGCGAAAACAAAATAATGTAGGTAATGAACGCCGAGGCCGATAGCTCGGCCGAGCCACTGAGCACCAGGGAGCCGCCGTAGTAGAGCAGGCCAGCCACCACGGCCACGCCGGCAAATTCGGAAAAGGGCGAAGCCAGGTCGCGGGTATTCTCAATGGAGCGGGCGAGGTCGGCGTACTGGCCGTTTTGCACGTTGAACTTGCCAATGACGTAGGCGCGGGCGTTGAACGCCTTGATCACGCGGATGCTGCCCAACGCTTCGTCAATCACCGAGAGCATGGTGCCCAGCGTCCGCTGGCTCTGGTCGGCCTGGCGGCGCAGGCGGCGCGTCACGCTGGCGATGATTCCTCCCGTCACGGGCAGCAGGATCAGCGTGAACAGCGTGAGCCGGGCCGACATGTTGAACAGCACCACGAAAAACGCGATGATGGTAAACGGGTCTTTGAAAACGGCGGTGAGCGTAGTTACCACCGACATCTCGACTTCGTGCACGTCGTTGGTCAGGCGCGACATGAGATCGCCCTTGCGCTCGTAGGAGAAATACCCCAGCTCCAGCTCCATAATGCGGTCGAAGAGAGCGCTGCGCAGATTGTGCACCACCCGGGCCCGCACCCGCGACAACAGCCGCGACCCCAGGTAGCGAAATACATTGCTCAGCAGTACGGATAGCACGACCAAGCCGCACACGTAAGCCAGCGTACCCTGCTTGCCGTACGCGTGCAGCATTTGGGCGAAGTAGAAATCGAAGACCGTCCGCAGATAGTCCAGCGACAAGGCGAAGGGCGGCAGCGTCGCGGGCACGGCATTCAAGTGCGCCCCGGTGGTGCCGAACAGCACGTTGAGCAGGGGAATAATCAGCGTGAAATTGGCAATGCCAAAAACTATCCCCAGCACCGCATAGACGATATACAGCGGCACGAAATTATAGGGCCGCGCGTAGTCCAGCAGCCGCAGATAGGTTTTCATAAAGCAGGATTAAATGCTATTCACAAGCAAGC
>CAJYVK010000046.1 GCA_913778455.1 uncultured Hymenobacter sp.
GAGGCGTAGCGGGTGCGGCGCTCCTGGTAGTGCTGCCAGGCTTCTTCCTCGCTGGCGCGCAGGGGGAGGCCGGCTTCGCGCAGCTCCTGCCAGGTGCGGGCGAAAGCGGTGCGGCCGGGGTTGGCGGCGGCTACTTCCTCGGGGGTGCGTAGCTCGGTGGGCTCGGTTTCGGCTTTGTGATCGAAAAAGCGGCGCACGCGGTTTACGGCCAGGCAGCCGGCGGTGAAGGTCAGCTCGACCTGGCGCGAGCGGGGTACGTCGAGGGCCGAAAACAACAGATTGGCGGTGTCGAGGATAAGCTCGGCCGAGGTGACCCAGGAGCGGCCAGCCTGCGGCGAGCGAAAGAAGGCCAGCACTGGCAGCGAGGTGTGGCTTTCGTCGATTTCAATCAACCACTCTTCCCAAGCCAGCCACTGCTCATCGTCGTTGGTGAAATCGCCATCGTGCCCCAGCCAGCGGAGCAGGCCGCTGGCTACGGGCGGCGTACCGGCCCGCAGCTCTATCTGGGCCACCACGATTTCGCGCCGCGAAAAGGCCTGGTACAGCGTGGGCAAGTACGAAATGAGCAGCGTGAGCAGCAGCAGCCCGATAGTGGCCTCCGAATAGCTGAACACGTTGATGGCGAAGCCGCTCTCCGAAGTAGTCCCCAGCGTGAGCAAGGAGCTGCCGCTCAGCTCGTAGCTCTTGGTAAAGTCCTTCACCCCCAGCGCCCAGTAGATGCCGGTATAGCCCAGTCCCACCAGGGCCAGCCAGCCGATGGGCAGCGCCACCAGCCCCACCGGCGCGTAGTGCGCCAGGATGCGGTCGCGGTGGGCGTAGGTGCGGGCCCGTCGGGCGGCAAAGTCGAACAGCGCCCGCACGCCCCCAAACACGAACATATTGAGCCGCACCGACTCGTTGCGCGGCAGCACGAACGAGCGGATGGCACCCGACACCGTCGTAATGACGAGCCAGGCACCGGCCAGCCCCGCTAGCGTGCGCAATGTATATTCCACCGTACTTGACATGCGTCGTGTACGGTGGAGCTTGGCAAAATGCTGCTAGCGTTCAGCTTGCCACAGTTGCCGAAACGACTTCTCGGCCACTTGCAGGCTCTCGCGGCGCTTGCGCCAACCGGCCTGGTCGAGCAGGTAGCCGAGGCTGAAATCCTTGAGGCGGCCGGGTAGCACGTCGAGCGCCCAGCGGTGGCGCATGCTCCAGCGCCAGAGGCCGATAGCCAGCTTTTCCACCGGGGCGTTGTGGCCCTCGGCCACGCTCTGCTGCCGATTGAGCAGCAGAAGGTTGTGCAGGTTGATGCGCACCGGGCACACGCTGGTGCAGGCCCCGCACAAGCTGCTGGCAAAACTCAGATGCTGGTGCTCTTTCAGGCCACTCAGGTGCGGGCTGATGACCGAGCCGATGGGACCGGAATAGGTAGTCTCGTAGGTGTGCCCGCCGATATTCTTGTACACCGGGCACACGTTGAGGCAGGCCCCGCAGCGGATGCAGCGCAGCGCCTCACGGCGGTCGGGCTGGGCCAGCAGGTTGGTGCGGCCGTTGTCGAGCAGGATGACGACCATCTCCTCGGGGCCGTCGGGCTCGCCGGGCTGGCGCGGGCCGAAGTACACGGTATTGTAGACCGTCACCTGCTGGCCCGTGCCGCTGGTACTGAGCAGGGGCCAGAACAAGTCGAGGTCGGTGAGCTGCGGGATGATTTTCTCGATGCCCACCACCGCAATGTGCAGGCCGGGGAAGGTGGCCGAGAGGCGGGCGTTGCCCTCGTTCTCGGTCACGGCCACGCCGCCTTCCTTGGCAATCAAGAAATTACCGCCGGTAATGCCTACTTCGGCCGAGGTGTACTTGTCGCGCAGCAAGTGCCGGGCCGTGAGCACGAGCTGCTGGGCGTCGTCGGTGTGCGCAATGCCAAGGTGCTTGACGAAGATATCGGCGATGTCGGCCTTGCTCAAGTGCATGGCGGGCGTCACGATGTGGTAGGGCCGCTCGCCGTTGAGTTGCACGATGTACTCGCCCAGGTCGGTTTCGACCGACTCCACGCCCCGGCCTTGCAGGTACTTGTTGACGTGAATTTCCTCGGTCGTCATACTCTTGGCCTTCACCACGGTACGCGCCCCCCTCGCCTCGGTGAGCCGGCCGATTTCGGCCAGGGCTTCCTCGGCGGTGTTGGCCCACACCACGCGGCCACCCCGGGCGGTGAAGCTTCGTTCAAACTCCAGCAGGTACTCGTCGAGCTTTTCCAGCACCTGCGCCTTGAGGCTGGCGGCGCGGGCGCGGGCCAGGTCGTGGTCGGCGTAGTGCTGCATCCCGGCGCTCACGGCCGCGTCGTACTTGCCGATGTTGAAGCGGATTTTGCGGCGGTGCTCGAGGTCGAAGGCTTTGGCTTCGGCGTCGGCTTGAAACTGGAGCGCGAGGGTTCGCAAGAGTACAGAAAGTTTTGCGAGGGCAGGGTAGAGCAGCCTAGCTAGCGGCGGTGCACTTATTTTTTAGATTTACCGAAGATACTTATCACTTTTTACTTTCGACGCGAGGCGTTCGGCATTACTACCCGTGCCTTAATTTATAACAATCCGTTTTATCAGTGTATTGGCGGCGGCTTGCAGGCGTAGTATGTATACACCGGGGGCCAGCCCTGCTATCGGCAGCGTAAACGTTGCCCCATTGCCAAACAAGGCAGTGGCTTGGTGAATCACTACTTGCCCCAGCGCATTAAGCAGCTCAACACGCACTGTCGCAGCGCCGCCCATACTCGGCACGACCACTGTGCAGCTTTCATGTGCCGGATTTGGGTATACCTGTACCGAGGCGGCCAAGGCGGCGGGCGAAGTAGCCAGCGCAGCCTGCGGATGAAACAATAACGTAAACCGGCCCGTGAGAGTCGTTTTGGCTTGCGCGGCAGTTACGTTAAATTGATAGCTGCTTCCTCCCGTCAGCTTTATTGTTTGATTGGTGAACGCATCGTGGAGATACGCATCCAAGCCCACCGGCAGGTTCTTGAGTTGGGCGGCTACGAGTGTGTAAGTACCAGCACCCGGCACTCCCACGCCCAGGGCTAGCGTAGTAGCCGTGGCAAAAGCTGGCTGCCCATCAATGGCAAGCTGCTGGCCGTTGGCCAACTGGCTACTCAGGTTCAGCCCAGTCGAGTTGGGTAATTTGGCAGCGTCGTACTGGCTGTCGAAAGCAGTGGTGGCTCCGGCTTCAGCGTAAACGTAAAATGCATCGACGTCACTAAGCCCACGCAGGTCGAGTTGCACGAGCGGCCGGGAGTCAGCGGCCAATCGCTGAAAGGCAGTGGCATCTGGAGCGGTCAGGCGCTGGCTGTTGCGAAATGTCAGGTGGCCACTGGTTTGCCCTGCCTGCACGCGCACGAAGAAGCCCTGCGCCACTGGCAGAATAGGATTGCCCCCTATGCCATTCACGTAGCTGCGATAGTGCCCAGCGTACTGGCCGGTACTCTGCACCACGTAGATGGCCGCATCTATATTTTCCCGGTCTGCGGCTGCTACTAAAGAATAGTCGAGCGGAGCGGGGTATGGATTACCCACCAATGCCCAGCCAGCGTCGGCGTCGGCGCCGCGTGCCAAAGTCATGGTCCGGTCGCCGGTACCTAGGGTACCAACAAAATCTACTAATCGGGCCGCGCCGATATTAACGGTATAGCCTGCTCCTGGCAACAAGGCCTCACTTAGGCTAGCCGGCGAGAAGAAGCCTTTATCGAAGGCAGAACTCGTATTGGTAGTTGTAGCCAGCCGGCGTTGGTCGTAGCCAAAAATGGTAGGAAAGGGCGTAACTGCCCCCGGCGTAGCGCTGGTATTATACATTGCATTCACAACCGGGGTAAAGCCCGCCGTGCCAAAGTCGGCTACTGTTGAGTTGGTGACCGGCGGGGCGTAGTGCCGGTAGCCCAGCCCAGGGTTGGCGCTCGGGTCAATATAGCGCTGCACCGTAGCAGCCCCACTTACTACGCCCGTACTAGCGTTTACGACCAGCGCCGTACCGCTGGCTGAAGAGAGCAGTGTCAGGGTGTGTCCCGCCGTTAGCAGGTTGCCAGCACTCCCTACAGTTAGTACCTGCGTTACAGCTACGTCCGCAGAAAGCGTCACGTCACTAGTATTCAACGTAGTCAGGTTACGCACTTGCGTTGGCAGGCCATCGCCGGTAGTTTGTGGCCCCGAGCCGGCATATACATAGCTGGCATCGGCCGCAAAGAAGCGTCCACCCGTTAACTGCACGGCACCCGTGGCGCCGCTGCTCATGATGCCAGCGGCATCGCTGATGACGAGTGTGGCACCTGCTTGCAGCTGCATAGTACCCGGGCCCGTGAGCACCTGCCCATTTTGACTGAGTGTACCCCCCTGCGCCACGCTGAGGGTACCGTTTACCGTGAGGGGCCCGGAGAGTGTAGCCACGCCGGTGCCAGTGATTGTTACATCATTGTAGTCACCAGCCAAGCTTTGGGAAGTCGTAACGACGATATTAGTCTTACTCCCGTCTCCGGTGCCCTCCAGGCTTACGGTGTAGATGCCTAGTACGGAAGTAATTGTCAACGCTCCGGCCCTGTTGCCGGTAGTAGTGGGAGCAAAGCTCACGGCTACCGTAGCGGTGCCGCCCGCTGGTACGCTCGCGGGCACCGGCCCAACGAGGCTGAAGTCACCGGTAATAGCCGTTCCGGCCAAGGCTAGGTCGGCCGTACCTGCATTCAGCAGCGTAAATACGACTGCTGGACTGATAGCACCTGGGCGGTAGCTGCCGAAATTGTAGGCCAACCCACCACTTGGGTAGCTGGTGGCAGCCTGCGCTACGACTAGCTGTGGCGCAGTCACGGTGAAAAGCAACCCATTGCTCGTGCCTTGGGGAGTAGTCACGGTTACCGTGCCCGTAGTGGCTCCTACGGGCACAGTCGCTGTCAGGCTGGTCGTCGAGTTTGCTGTGAAACTAGCGGGCGTGCCGTTAAAGCTGACCCCGGTGGCCCCAGCCAGGTTGGTACCCGTTAGCGTAATACTCTGGCCGGCTCCGCCGCTAGTGGGCGAAAGGCTGAGCAAGGTGGGGACGCCGGCTTGGTTGATGTAGACGCTCACCGTATTATTTCCGCTGTTAGCGGCGAGCAGGTCTAGGTCGCCGTCATTGTCTACATCAGCCAAGGCTAGGCCCGCAGGTTTTTGGCCTATTGCGAGCAGTCCAGCATCGGTGAAAGCACCGGTTCCGTTATTTAGTCGCACGCTGGCGGTATTATCGCCACCATTGGCAGTCAGTAAGTCTAGGTCCCCATCGGCATCAATGTCGGCCAACGCCAGGCTAGCTGGGGCCAGGCCCACGGCAACCGCGGTGCGGCTGCTGAAATTACCCAGCCCATCATTTACAAATACGCTCACGGTGTTATCGCCGGCATTAGCTGTCAGCAAGTCCAGGTCACTATCGCCATCTATATCATTCAGCACCAGGCCACTGGGCATCTGTCCCGTTGCCAGACTCGTGGTGCCGCTGAAGGAGCCATCACCATCGTTCAGACGGATGCTGACCGTGTTGGCACTGCCGTTCGTAGTGAGCAGGTCCAAGTCGCCGTCGTTGTCTATATCGGCAGTCGCCAAGGCTTGCTCCCCAGGCAACATCTTTACTTCCAGGCGGGTGTAAAAGCTCCCGTATCCTGAGTTCAACCATACTGTTGTGCCGCTAGCCGTTACAACTAGCAAATCCTGCGAGCCATTGGCATCCACATCAGCCGCCACAAGCTGCTGGGGCGAAGTACCCACGGCTAGGGTCGTGCCGGGAGTGAAGCTACCCCGGCTATTGTTGAAGAAAATGCTTACGTTGCTCGTTGTGGTATTAGCCGTTACCACATCTAGGGCCCCATCCGCATTCAGGTCCACGGCCAGCACATCGCGCACTCCCTGGCTGGCACCAGATAGAGTTAGGTCAGAGCCCGCAGCAAACGTACCATTCCCGGCATTCAGCCGAACACTCACCGTTTTTCCGGCTCCATTATCGTAGGCAGCTGCCAGTAGGTCCTGGTCCCCGTCGCGGTCAATATCAGCCGTTATAATCCGCTGGGGCTGAGCCCCAACTTTATTTTCCGAGCCCGGCTGAAAGTTGCCGCGCCCTATGCCCCTTGCCGCGGCTGTAAACCGGTACACGCGTTTATTTACTGCGATGCCCCTTTCACTCTGCACGTAAGCCGGCACTGTTACACTCACCAGTTCCCCAGGCTGAAGAAATGGCTTGGTAGTAGCTGCTGAAACGGAGAAATAAGCTGAGGCTCCAACTGGAAAGAAGGTGCCTAGCCTGCCTCCGCCAGCCACGGCCGAGTATAATGCAATGCTATAAGCAGAATTGCTGCTTATGGGCTCCGAAAAAGCCAGTTGAGTATTGTAAAGGGACTGGGCACCATTGCGGCTGTTGGCTTTGGGCGTAGCCGCTACCAACACTACTGTTACGGTGAAAGGAGTAGTTACGCTTCCTCCCGGCCCGCTCACTTTTACGGTACCTGCGGTTGAACTGCCCGCGGGCACCGTGAAGGTGAGGCTCGTGCCGGTATTGTTCGTGATAACTGCCGTCTCGCCCCCCACCGAGAGCGTAGCTCCGGTCAGGTTGGTACCGGTTAGGGTAATGGCCGTGCCTGCCGGGGCGGTAGTTTGACTAAGGCTCGTGATAACGGGAGCGGGCGGCTGGTTTAGCCGCACGTTAATTCCGGAGTAGAAATCGGTAGTTAGGATATCGAGGTCGCCGTCGCCGTCTACGTCGGCAAGGCCCACGCTGTAGGGGGCGCTCCCAGTAGAAAAGCTGCCATTACCACTAAAAAGACCCGTATTGGAGCCGCTGGCATCCCCCCCGTTCAGCCGAACATACCCCATAGAGGTGACTAGGTCTAAGTCGCCATCGGCATCCATATCCCCCAGCGCTATGCTATAGGCCGCGACTGGCAC
>CAJYVK010000047.1 GCA_913778455.1 uncultured Hymenobacter sp.
TGCCCTGCGCCCGGCCCAGCAGGTAGCGCAGCAGCGCCGCCTGCGCCGCCAGCGGCTCGCGCCGCACCCGCGCCAGCCGGGGCAGGCTAGCCAGCTGAACGGCACGGGCAAGGAGCTGGTCGAGCACGGCGGGGGAATTATGAATTATGAAGTATGCATTAGAAAGTATGAATGGGGGGCCGACATTCCGGCGAATGTAAGAATTGTGATTTTACCCCTAGCGGTAAAAGGGCCGGAGTATCAATTCATAATTCCTAATTTAGAATTCATAATTTAAAACGTCTTGCGCTTCTTCAGCTCGAAGTCGCGGCCCAAATACACGCGGCGTACGGTTTCGTCGGCGGCTAGTTCTTCGGCGGTGCCGGCTTTGAGGAGCTTGCCCTCGAAGAGCAGGTAGGCGCGGTCCACGATTTCGAGGGTTTTGTGTACGTCGTGGTCGGTGATGAGTACCCCGATGTTTTGGTTTTTGAGCTTGGCTACGATGCCCTGAATTTCTTCGGTAGCGATGGGGTCTACGCCGGCGAAGGGCTCGTCGAGCAGCACGAATTTGGGACTCACGGCCAGGGCGCGGGCGATTTCGGTGCGGCGGCGCTCGCCGCCGCTCAGCACCTTACCCAGGTTTTTGCGCACGTGGCCGAGGCTGAATTCTTCGAGCAACTCTTCTACCTTATCGTGCTGGGCCTTCTTGGGCAGGTCGGTCATTTCGAGCACCGAGAGGATATTTTCCTCCACGCTCAAGTCGCGAAACACGCTGGCTTCCTGGGCCAGGTAGCCCATGCCGCGCCGCGCCCGCTGGTAGATGGGCAGGCGCGTTACTTCCTCGTCGCCCAGGAAAATGCGCCCGCCGTTGGGCTTCACCATGCCGACTATCATGTAGAAGCAGGTGGTTTTGCCGGCCCCGTTGGGACCGAGCAGTCCCACGATTTCGCCCTGCGCGACGTCGAGCGACATGTCGTTGACGACGGTGCGGGCTTTGTATTGCTTGAGAAGGTGCTCGGCGCGAAGTATCATAGGTAGCGGTAAAGATAAAACCGGACGCGTAGCCTGCTTGCGGCACTGCCCGCCGTCGGTAATGGTAACAAACGCTTAAAGGGGCCAGGACTGATACGGGGCGACGCGCGGCGTCCGCCGTGCGCCAGCGCCGGGATGAGAAGGGCGGCGATAGTCAGGACTCAATTAAAAAAAGTAGCTTTACGCGCCGCGCCGGACTAGCCGCCGCGCTTAATCTTCTCCCCATGCCCACTCCCGACTCCCAGAAAGAGCAGCTTTTTCAAGCCATTGCCGAGCGCCTGCACGGCCAGGGCCTGCGCGTAGACCGCCAGGATGCCAGCCGGCCCTGGGGCGGCTTTTTCGTACTCGACGAAAGCCAGGCCCAACAATTTGCCGACCTCTACTTCGACGGCCTGGAAGTCGATAAGCTGCGCATCTCGGGCCAGCTCAGCCCCAAAGTGCTGCTCGTGGCCCCACACCAGCGCCTGAGCTGGCAGTACCACCACCGCCGCGCCGAAATCTGGCAGGTGGTTGAAGGCCCGGTGGGCGTGGCCATCAGCGACACCGACGAGCAAACGGAAGTGAAATCGTACCAGCCCGGGGAGCGCATCGTGCTGCGCCAGGGCGAGCGCCACCGCCTCGTGGGCCTGGACGGCTGGGGCGTGGTTGCCGAAATCTGGCAGCACACCGATGCCAGCCAGCCCAGCGACGAAGACGACATCGTGCGCGTGCAGGACGACTTTGGCCGCTAAGCCGCGGTCGTTTACGCCAACCGCCGCGCCAGGGCGGAGCGCCCCGCCAGCCCGCCGCTGGCTGCGCTTCGCCCTAGCGCTGCTGTTCGTTGGGGTGGGGGTGCTGCACTTTCTCCGGCCCGAAGTCTTCGCGCGCATCGTGCCGCCCGCGCTGCCCGCGCCCCGGCTGCTGGTGCTGCTCAGCGGCGCGGCTGAAGTGATGGGCGGGCTGGGTTTATTGCTGCCCGCCACCTGGCGCGGGGCCGGCTGGGGCCTGCTGGCGCTGCTGGTAGCCGTATTTCCGGCCAATGTGTACATGCTGGGGCTGGCCGCCGAGCTGCATATCCCGGCCTGAGTGCTGTGGGCGCGGCTGCCGGGGCAGCCGCTGCTTCTATGGGCCGTGTGGTGGGCGGCGTTGCGGCGGGGCTAGCGGGTGGCGCTTGTGCAATGGCGCGTGTACTGGCATCAGCGAGGTATGGACAGTACTCGTTGCTCGTAAAGTAAAAAGTTGTTGGTCGCGCTGTGCGTGCTGCTGCTCGGCAAGAGTGGGGCGGCGTGGGGCCAAGGGAGCCATAATGCGTACGCGGCATCTGGCATGCCAGTCGTAGCAGCGCGTCGGCCGCCGGCGGGTGGCACGGCTAAAGTTACGCCGGTTAAACCCTGGCTCAGCGACCCGTTGCCGCGATTCTGGAGAAGTACGGATTCGCTGGCGTATCAACAGGGCATCGTGAAAGTATGGCATGCGCTAGGGCAACGAGTGCGTTATCCCCGGGCATCCTTACAAAATGATGTAGCAGCTACCGTGCGGCTTCGCGTTCTGATAGCTCCCGACGGGGTACCCCTAGGCATCAGCGTGCTTGAAACTACCCTTACCCCAGCGGTAACCGACAAAAAGACGCGGGATGCATTGGAAGTCGAGGCGGTGCGAGTGGCGCAGCAGCTGCGCTTTCAGCCCGTGGTGAGTGCGGTCGATACCTTGATTGTTCCCGTTGTGTATCGCATACTGTGAGCGCCCGCCGGTGGGTTACTTATTGCTACTTCCGGGTACTATAGGGTGGATTACCTTCTGCGCAGAAGAGCCATTTTTTCAGATACCTTCCCACCCCCGGATAAGCCATGAAAAAAGTGCTTTGCCTGCTCGCCATGCCCTTTGCGCTGGTCGGCTGCTACCCAAACAAGCTAGCCGAAGAAACTACCACCGCGCCGCCGGTAACCGAAGCGGTTACCACCGAGCCCGACCCCTATACCGCCAGTCCGGCCCCGGCGCCCGATACCCCTGGCGACCTAGCTGACGATAGCTACGCCAAAATCAGCGAAAATGCCTTTCGCTCCGTGGCCCGCGAACCGCTGAGTACCTTCAGCCTGGACGTGGACCGGGCCAGCTACGCCAACGTGCGCCGCTACTTGCGCGAAGGCCAACTGCCCCCGCCCGACGCCGTGCGGGTAGAGGAACTGCTCAATTACTTCGACTACGAGCTGCCCGCGCCGGGTGC
The DNA here is from genome assembly GCA_913778455.1 of uncultured Hymenobacter sp. Lineage (GTDB taxonomy): Bacteria > Bacteroidota > Bacteroidia > Cytophagales > Hymenobacteraceae > Hymenobacter. The sequence goes on from CAJYVK010000047.1 coordinate 3,215, forward strand.
CGCCAGTCCCGACCCGGTGCGCATTAGCACCGAGCTCAGCGACTGCCCCTGGGCCCCCGGGCACCAGCTGGCCCGCATCGGCATTCAGGCCAGGAAAGTAGAAGCCGCCAGCCTGCCCCCAGCCAACCTGGTGTTCCTGGTGGATGTGTCGGGCTCGATGCAGGGCGAGGACCGCCTGCCGCTGGTGCGGGCCGGCTTGCGGCTGCTGGTGAGTCAGCTGCGGCCCCAAGACCACGTGGCGTTGGTGGCTTACGCCGGGGCCGCTGGCCTGGTGCTGCCGCCCACCTCGGGGGCCGACCAAACAACTATTCTCGACGCGCTCGACCGGCTGGAGGCCGGCGGCACGACGGCCGGCGGCGAGGGCTTGCGCCTCGCCTACACCGTGGCTCGCCAAAACTTGCAGCCCGGGGGTAATAGCCGCGTGATTCTGGCCACCGATGGTGATTTCAACGTGGGGGAGACCTCTGATGCGGCAATGGAGCAGCTCATTACCCGAGAGCGCGAGTCGGGCGTATTCCTGACGGTGCTCGGGGTGGGCCGCGGCAACTTGCGCGACAGCCGCATGGAGCTGCTGGCCGACAAGGGCAACGGTAACTACGCTTACCTCGACAACCTCGACGAGGCCCGCCGTACGCTGGTGGCGCAGTTTGGGGGCACGCTCTTCACGGTAGCCAAGGATGTGAAGCTGCAAGTTGAGTTCAACCCCGCTCGCGTGGCCGACTACCGCCTCATCGGCTACGAAAACCGCCTGCTGGCCAACGAGGATTTCAACAATGACCAAAGAGACGCCGGCGAGCTCGGCGCGGGCCACACCGTTACGGCCCTTTACGAGCTGGTGCCCACCGGCTCGGCCAGCCCGCTGGTTGATAGGCTGAAATACCAGCCCGGCGCGGCCCGTCCCGCGACCCTGCCGGTTTCCGACGACGTGCTCACCGTGAAGCTGCGCTACCAGCTGCCCCAAGGAAGCCCCAGCCAATTAATGGCCCAGCCGCTGGCCGGCGCGGCCCGGCCCATCGCCCAGGCTTCGGCCGCCCAGCAGCGAGCCGCCGCCGTGGCCGAGTTCGGGATGCTGCTGCGCCATAGTCCGCAGCGCGGCACTGCTACCTACGCCAGCGCCGCCCGGCTGGCCCAGGCCGGCTACGGTGCTTCTGAAGAATTCGCCGAGCTGGGGCAATTAATCGGGCTGGCCCAGGAAATCTCGGGGGCCAACCCAACCGTCGGCCTCCGCTAGGGTTAGTAGCGCGGACTGCCAGTCCGCGCTACTACTTTCGCCGCTTATGTCGCAGCCTACTCTTCAACGCCGCCTGGGCTTAGTGCAGGCCACGGCCCTCAACATGATTGACATGGTCGGCATCGGGCCATTCGTGACCCTGCCGCTCGTAATGGGCTTCATGGGGCCTAATTTCCTGCTGGCCTGGCTGGTGGGCGCGGCCTTGGCCCTGGTCGATGGCCTGATTTGGAGTGAATTGGGTGCGGCCTACCCCGAGGCGGGCGGCTCGTACCGCTTTCTCAAGCTGGCCTACGGCGAGCAGAAGTGGGGGCGCTACATGTCGTTTCTCTACGTGTGGCAGACGCTCATTCAGTCGCCGCTGGTGCTGGCTTCGGGGGCCATTGGCTTTGCGCAGTATTTCGGCTACCTCGTGCCCCTTACCGAATGGTGGCAGCCCAAGCTCGTGGCCGGCGCGGTGGTGGTGCTGCTCGTCGTGCTGCTCTACCGCCGCATCGAGGACATCGGCAAGCTCGGGGTGGCCCTGTGGGTGGGCGTATTGGGCCTCATGGGCTGGCTGATTTTCGGCGGCGTTACCCACGCCAACCACCCGGTGGCCTTGTTCCCGAGCGGGGGCTTCGCGACGTTGCAAAAGCTGCTGCTTTCGGCCGCAATGGGGCAGGCGGCCGTCAAAACCATTTATTCCTACCTCGGCTACTACAACGTGTGCCATTTGGGGGCCGAAATCGTGCGGCCCGAGCGCGTGATTCCGCGCAGTATTTTCCTCAGCATTCTGGGCATCGCGGCCCTGTACTTGCTGCTAAATTGGAGCGTGGGCACCGTCATTCCCTGGGCCGAGGTGCAGAGCTGGCAGGCCGGGGCCGGTGATAAGTCGCAGTTCATTATCAGCGTGTTTATGGAGCGGCTCTACGGGCCGGTGGCGGCGCAGGCGGCTACCGGGCTGGTACTGCTGGTGGCATTTGCCTCGCTCTTTGCGGTGCTGCTGGGCTACTCGCGCATCCCGTACGCGGCGGCGGCCGATGGCGAGTTTCTGCCCGTCTTCGGCAAGCTGCACCCGACCAAGCAGTTTCCCTACGTGTCGCTGCTGCTGCTGGGCGGCGTCGGCTTCGTATTCAGCTTGTTATTTCGGCTGGGCGAGGTGATTTCGGCCATCCTGGCCATGCGCATTCTGGTGCAGTTTGTGGGCCAGGCGGTGGGGCTGGTGCTGCTGCGCCGGCGCCGCGGCACGGCCGCGCTGCCGTTTAAGATGCCGCTGTTTCCGCTGCCCGTGGTGCTGGCCATTGGGGTGTGGCTGGCCGTATTCTGGGGCATCGCCCCGGCCGAGGTGAGCTGGGGCGGCTGGCATTTCAAGCTCTATTTCCAACTGGCCGCACTGGGCATGATGGCGCTGGGTACGGTCGCCTTTTTGCTCTGGAGCAAGCGGCAGGCTAAGTGGCCGTTTGAAAATAACTAGCTGTTCTTCGAATAAACAGCAAAGCATAAGTGCCAGCGGTTAGCTCAACCACTGCCCCAGCCCACCGGCCACTAAGGCCCCGGTCAGGGTGTTAAGAAAATTAACCGCATTATTACCGAGGCAGCCCCGCCGCTCCAGCGTGGCCCCCAGCACCGAGTCGGCCAAGTTGCCCGCCGTGCCCGCCACCAGCAGCCACCCGAATGCCGTGCCCCAGCCCGCGCCCAGGCAGTAGGCCGCCGCCAGCGCGGCGGTGCCGGCCAGCCCCAGCGCCGTGCCTTCCAGGCTCACCACACCGTTGAGGCCGCGCGTATCGGGCCGTAAGGTGAGGATGTTGTAGTAGCGCCGGCCGTACACGTTGCCCAGCTCCGAGGCCAGCGTATCGGCCGTGGCGGCGGCGAAGCTGCCCGCCAGCATCAGCCGGGCCAGGGGCGCGGCGGGCGGCCATTGCCAGGCCAGTAGCCCGAGCAGGCCCGCCACGCCGGCGTTGGCGAATACCTGGCCGGCGGTGCGGCGCCCCCGGTTTTCTTCGGCCAGGCCGAGGCAGCGCTTCTCCGCCACGCGCCAGCCCGAGGCCGCCGTGCCCAGGCCAAAAAACAAGGCCAGCAGCGCCAGTCCGGTAAAGCCGCCGCCCAGGAAAATAAGTAAGCCCAGGCCACCGCCCGTCCAGGCGGCGGCCTGGGTCAGCTTGCCCGCCCGCACGCTGTATAGCATCCCCAAACCCAGCAGCCCTACTACCAGGCCCAGGTGAAGTAAATCAGTCATGCCAGCGAAGTACGGGCTTGGCGACGACTGACTGCCGGGGGGCAGGTATCACGCCAACTGCTTCTCGTAGCAGAAAAACCGCAGCCCCGGCCGAAAGGCCAGCGCTATTTCTCCCGCGAAGCGGTAGCCCAGTTTCGGAAAGAGCCGCTGGGTGGCCGCGTTCTCCGAATTAGTATCGACGCGCAGGGTGCGCAGCCCCCATCGCCGGGCCTCGTGCTCGGCCTGGCGCAGTAGGGCGGCGGCCACGCCCCGGCCCTGGGCGGCGGGGGCCACGGCCAGCCGGTGCGTCACGAGGGCCGGCTCGGCGGCGTCCCAGTCGGCGTCGGCGTACTCGGCGTCCTGGTCCTGGGTGAGGGCGGCGATACCTTCGAGCTCACCCAGGCGCTCGGCCACCCACAGCTGCTGCTGGTCGATATCCTGCCGGAAAACGGCCTCGTTCGGGTACTCGCTCGTCCACTGCATGTTGCCGCTGGCGTTCATCAGCGGCACCACGGCGTGCACCAGCGCCATAATGGCCGGCAAGTCGGCCACCGTAGCCCGGCGAATGGTAAGGTCGGTGGTCATAGCTATTCTACTTAAGCTGTTAGCTACTAGCTGTTAGCCATTAGCTTGTATGTCGAATCAGAGCTAACAGCTAACGGTTAACAGCTAATGGCTAATTTAAACGCCGCAGCACTTCGGCTGCTTCCTTGGCGAAGTAAGTCAGGATAGCGTCGGCCCCGGCCCGCTTGATGCTCATGAGCACTTCCATCATGGTTTTTTCGCCATCGACCCAGCCGTTTTGGGCGGCGGCCTTAATCAGGGCGTACTCGCCGCTCACGTTGTAGGCAGTTACGGGCAGGTTGGTGTTGTTTTTTACTTCCCGAATGATGTCGAGGTAGCTCAGAGCGGGCTTAATCATCACCATGTCAGCGCCCTCAGCCTCGTCGAGCTGAAGCTCGCGCAGGGCTTCGAGGCGGTTGGCGGGGTTCATCTGGTAGCTTTTCTTGTCGCCTTTTTTGGGGGCCGAGTCCAGCGCGTCGCGGAACGGGCCGTAGAAAGCCGAGGCGTACTTAGCCGTGTAGCTCATGATGCTGACGTGGCTGAAGGCGTTGCGGTCGAGCACGTCGCGAATCCAGGCCACGCGGCCATCCATCATGTCGCTGGGGCCGATGATGTCGGCCCCAGCGCGGGCCTGGGCGAGCGCCATTTGGCCCAGTACTTCGAGGCTGGCGTCGTTGAGAATTTCGCCGGTTTCCTGGTTGACCACGCCGTCGTGGCCGTCCGAAGAGTAGGGGTCCATCGCCACGTCGGTCATGAGCACCACGTCGGGAAACTGCCGCTTGATGTCGGCCACCGTGCGCAGGTACAGCCCGTCCATGTTGGTCGATTCGCGGGCCAGCGGGTCTTTCACGCTATCGGGCAGGCCCGGGAACGGCGCAAACGACTTAATACCCAGCTCCACGGCCGAGCCAATCTCGTCGATGATGCGGTCGGCCGAATAGCGGTACACACCAGGCATCGACTTTACTTCAAGGCGCTGGTTCTGACCTTCGACAACGAATACGGGGTAGATGAAATCGTGGGCCGTGAGGCGCGTTTCCTGCACCATGTCGCGGATAACCTGCGACTTACGATTGCGGCGGGGGCGATGAGTTGGGATCATAGCTAACAAAACAACCAGCCAGCCCTTTTGTGTGCAAAAAAGTAGGGTAAGCTTTAGCTTGCCCGGCGTCCGGCGAGCCGCGAGCCACCTCACACCGGGCAAGCTAAAGCTTACCCTACTTTTTTTTCAGCAGCGAATACAGCAAAAACAGCACCACCAGCGCTGCCACGGCCAGCCCCACGCCGCCCCAGAAGCTCACGCCCGGAATCAGGGCCAGCAGTGCGCCCAGGCCCGCGACGATGCCCAGCGCCACCGCGATAAAAAACAGCGCTACCCGGCCCAGACCGCTTTCGGCCGCGCCTTCGGTGGTGTGCCGTCGGGGGCGTACCCTTGCTGGCTGGCTGGCCTCGGGAGCCTCCACCAGGGAAGCCAGGGCGCTCGGTGGCAAGGTTTTAAGCGTGGTAAGCAATTGGCGCGGGCGCAGCCGTTTGGCTGGTAGCGCGGCCGGGGCGGGGCTACGTGCGGCCGTCGCAGCAGTGGAGGCGCCTTGGGCCGCGCTCACTTCCGCGGGACTAGTCTCCACAGGGGCGCTGGCTACGGGTACCGACGTAGCCGGGGCCGGCTGAAACCGAAACGCCACCTGCTGGCTGTGGCAGCTGGCCAGCAGCAGGGCCGGCACCACGCATAAAAGTTTTCTCATGGGGCCTTATACTCAAAAAGCCCGGATAACGTCGGCAATAATGGCGCAGGCCTCGCGTAATTCAGCTTCGGTGATGACCAGCGGCGGCGCGAAGCGGATGATATCGCCGTGGGTGGGCTTGGCCAGCACGCCGCGCTCCATGAGGCTTACGCACACGTCCCAGGCGGTGCGGCCGTCTTCGCTGGGGGTAATGACCACGGCGTTGAGCAGGCCCCGGCCGCGCACCAGCTCCACGGTAGCGGGGCACTCGCGCTGGACCATGCGCATCTCCTCGCGGAAGATTTCGCCCAGGCGGGCGGCGTTGTCGGCCAGCTTTTCGTCGAGCAGCACGTCGAGCGCGGCTTGCAGCACGGCGCAGGCCAGTGGATTGCCGCCGAAGGTCGAGCCGTGCTGCCCCGGCTGGATGGTAAGCATAATCTCGTCGTTGGCCAGCACCGCCGATACGGGCAGTACGCCGCCGCTCAGGGCCTTGCCCAGGATGAGAATATCCCCGCGCACCCCTTCGTAGTCGGTGGCCAGCAGCTTGCCGGTGCGGCCCAGCCCGGTTTGAATCTCGTCGGTGAGCAGCAGCACCTTATGCTGGCGGCACAGCGACGCCGCGCCGGCTAGGTAGCCCTCGCCGGGCACCACCACGCCCGCCTCGCCCTGAATGGGCTCCACTAGGAAGCCGCACACGTGCGGGTCGGCCAGCGCCTCGGCCAGGGCTTCCAAATCATCGTACGGCACTACCTGGTAGCCCGGCACGAAGGGGCCGAAGCCGCCCGTGCTGTCGCCATCGGTGCTGAAGGAGATGATGCCCGTAGTGCGGCCGTGGAAGTTGTGCTCGGCCACCACGATACGCGCTTGGTTGGGGGCGATGCCCTTCTGCTGGTAGCCCCACTTGCGGGCCAGCTTGAGCGCCGTTTCCACGGCCTCAGCGCCCGAGTTCATCAGCAACGCCTTGTCGTAGCCGAAGAGCTCGCAGAGCTGCTTTTCGGCCGCGCCCAGCCGGTCGTTGAAAAAGGCCCGCGAGGTGAGCGTCAATTTCTGCGCCTGCTCGGTGAGCGCCCCGATGATGCGCGGGTGGCAGTGGCCCTGGTTTACGGCCGAGTAGGCCGACAGAAAGTCGAAGTACTGCTTGCCGGCCACGTCCCATAGGTGCACGCCTTGGCCCCGGCTCAGCACCACAGGCAGCGGGTGGTAGTTGTGGGCACCGTATTGGTCTTCGAGCTGCATCAGCTCTTCGGCGCGGGTGATGGCGGGGGCGTGGGACGTGGACATAGGGTGGACTAGGGGAGAGTGAGAACAGTACGGAAGCCTAACGGCCTTCAGCGTCGAGTAGTTTGCCAATGTAGTTACCCTCTTCCGTGCCATCGGGGTGGCTGATGGTCCAGTCGAGCACTGCCGATTCGGGGAAGGTAATCTGCTGGTTTTGCTGGAAGTTTTTCACGGTGCCGACTTCATTGGCAATCAAGCCGGTTACTTGCTTTTCTTGCCAGCGCTGCACCCTGACAAACACCTGCTCATACGTCCCATCGGGGTCGGTGAGGCGAGTCGTCACGAAGAAGGTCTGCCCCGCGGGTAGCCCCTGTAAAAAGCGGTGCTTCGCCTGCGGGAGAGTAGCCCGGCCTTGCTTGACGGCCGGGGCAATGTGCTTGTCGAAGGCCCGCAGGGCGGCGCTAGCTTCGGCGGGCGAGCTCGCGACCAACACAGACTGGTCGGCCGGGGCCGCGCTAGTGGCCGAGGCGGGCTGTTGAGCCAGCGCGGGCCGGGCCAGGGGGAGTAAAGTAGCAAGCAGTAGAATGTACTTCATGGTGAAGAGCCCAGGGGATGAACTAAAGCTGCGGCTGCCGGTCGGGGTTACCAGCTCAAAGATGCAACCAAGCCCAGGGAGTATTTTCGCCTCCCTATGCCTGCCGACCCGCGCCTCGCCGCCTTTGCCGCCCAGCCGCTCCGGCCCGGCGATTTTTACCACACGCCCGAGGGCTACCTCGTGTTTACCGAGCAGTACCACCGCCGCCGGGGCTTCTGCTGCGGCAGCGGCTGCCGCCATTGCCCGTGGAAAAAGCGGTGAGGAGGTGATGGGGGGAGAAAGTAATACGGTCAGACAGTAGCGGCGGTAAGTGAATTTTTGGCCCGTAGCCGGGCCGGTGTAGGCGGTTGGCCCTCATACTTTTCACTTCCTCACCTCCTTACCTCCTCGCTGATTTGGTAATTGGCTGAATTTTGCCGATATTTGCGGCCCGTTTCGGAATAGCATCATCTAACCTTTCAATATCATGGCCCGAGTTTGTGATTTGACCGGCAAGCGTACCCGCGTAGGCAACAACGTATCGCACGCCAACAACAAAACCAAGCGTAAATTCTACCCCAACCTGCAGAAGAAGCGCTTTTACATCCCCGAGCAAGACGCTTGGGTAACGCTACGCGTAGCCGCTTCGACCATCCGCACCATCAACAAGAATGGCATCATGGCCACCTTGAAGAAGGCCAAGGAGCAAGGCTTCATCGTTTACTAGTCTGCTGCTGAAGCAGCCGGTCGTAGGTTTATTTCGGGCCTGCCAACTGCGCGCCGGTGCTGGCGGCTAGCTCTTGCAAGGGCTGGCCGCCAGCACCGGCTTCGTTGTGAAAGGCTCCCGGGGCTAGCTTCGTCCGAGGCCGAGCGCTAAGTCCGCCCACGGTCCCGCTAAAAAAACAGGGGCGGCCTGACTTTTAGCGTAGTATCTTTGCCGCTGTTTGCAAAGCTCAGAAAAAAACTGTACCTTTGCAGTCCTAAAATTTAAAAATTAACCCCCCTCCCGTCGCGATGGCCAAGAAAGGAAACCGGGTGCAGGTTATCATGGAGTGCACCGAGCATAAAAACTCGGGTATGCCGGGCACCTCGCGCTACATCACCACCAAGAACCGCAAGAACACCCCCGAGCGCATCGAGCTGAAGAAATTCAACCCGATCCTGCGCAAAATGACTGTTCACAAGGAAATTAAATAACCTGAGTCATGGCTAAGAAAGTAGTAGCAACGCTGAAAACTGCCACCGGTAAAGACTGGGCGAAAGTTATTCGCGCCGTGAAATCGGAAAAAACCGGTGCCTATACCTTCAAGGAGGAAATGGTACCCGTTGACAAAGTGCAAGACACGCTGGCTGGCAAGTAAGCCGCCCAGCCGTCGATGTAATGAAAAAGTCCCACCTTCGTGGGACTTTTTTCGTGTTTATCAACCTCTATCTGTCGTGCTGACGAGCCGAAAATTGGCTTCAGCCTTGGAAGCTGCTTAGCCAGCGGCTTTCGCCGGAAATTACCCTTAGTTACCATTCGAGCGTTGAAGGCACTAAAACGCCTCGCCGGCTCAGCATGACACGCGATTATTATGGGCCTCTTCGACTTTTTTAAGAAGGATAAAGAAAACAAGGAGCAGCAGCGGGCCCTCGACGAAGGCTTGCAAAAAACCAAGACCAGCTTCTTCGACCAGTTCAGCAAGGCCGTGGCGGGCAAAAGCACCGTGGACGAGGCCGTGCTCGACGACCTCGAAACCCTGCTCGTGCACGCCGACGTGGGCATCGACACCACGGTGAAGGTCATCGACCGCATCGAGAAGCGCGTGGCCCGCGACAAGTACGTGAGTACCAACGAGCTCGACCGGATTCTGCGCGAGGAAATCGCGGGCCTGCTCGACGGCAACGCGGGCGCGACCGGCTCGCGGGCCATCCTGGACCGGCCCGATAACCCAGGCCATCCGTTCGTAATTATGGTGGTGGGCGTCAACGGCGTGGGTAAGACCACGACCATCGGTAAGCTGGCCCACCGCTTCCACGCGGCGGGTAAGAAAGTGGTGCTGGGCGCGGCCGATACCTTCCGGGCCGCCGCCGTAGACCAGCTCATCGTCTGGGGCCAGCGGGTGGGGGTGCCGGTCATTTCGCACGGCATGAATACCGACCCCGCCTCCGTGGCCTACGACGCCGTGCTGAAGGGCGTGGAGATGGGGGCCGACGTGGTGATTATCGACACCGCCGGTCGCCTGCACAACAAGGTGAACCTGATGAACGAGCTTAGCAAAATTAAGCGCGTGATGCAGAAGGTCATTCCCGAGGCACCGCACGAAGTGCTGCTCGTGCTCGACGGTAGCACCGGCCAGAACGCCTTTTTACAAGCCAAGGAGTTTACCCGCGCCACCGAGGTATCGGCGCTGGCCATCACCAAGCTCGACGGCACGGCCAAGGGCGGCGTGGTCATTGGCATCAGCGACCAGTTTAGCATCCCGGTGCGCTACATCGGGGTGGGGGAGAAGATGACCGACTTGCAGCTCTTCGACCGGCATACGTTCGTCAATTCGCTGTTTAAGAAATAGCTGGCTGGCTCAAACCCTAAGTAGAACGCGCCCGGTAAACTACCAGGCGCGTTCGTGCGTTTGGGAGGCACTCCTTGCTTACTACATCATGCGCTTGCTCTACCTGGGCCTGCTGGCTGGCCTCGCCGCTGCCTGCAACTCCAAAGTCAACCCGATCGATACTATTCCCAACGTGCCCGTGAACGTGCAACTCGACCTGCTCGACCAGCAAAATCGGGCCCTGCGCTTCGACAATGGGGTAGTGTCCATTCCGCCGGGCAGTGCCAATGGGCAGGGTGGCGTGAAGGGTATTTACGTGGTGCGCCAAAACGCCACGAGCTACCTCGCCTTTGAGCGTAACTGTCCCTACCAGCCGCTCAACGCCTGCGCCACCGTCACGCTTGATAAAAGCACCCGCCTGTTTTTCCGCGACAGCTGCTGTACCTCGCAGTTCGACCTGCTAGGGCGGGTGAGGGGTGGCCCCTCGCCCCGCCCGCTCCGCCAATACAGCACCAGCTTGAGCGGTAGCCTGCTGACAATCACTAATTAAGTTAAATTTTATAAAAAAATCGGTGAAATTTCATCGTCAGGCTTGCTTTTCTAAAAAATAAGTAGCTACCTTTGTGAACCGAAAGCGCCGGTTTCGGGAATAAAAAGCTTCCTTAGCTCAGCCGGTTAGAGCATCTGACTGTTAATCAGAGGGTCCCTGGTTCGAGCCCAGGAGGGAGCGCTTTCAACTAGGACGCCACTGCAAATTGAGTTTTGCGGTGGCGTTTTTCTTTATGCATCCGGCGCTTGGCTAGGGGGTGAAGGCTGGTAAGAATTGCCGGGGGATGTTCGTTTCGGCTGTTACGAGCGTAACTGTGCGGTAAAAATGGGTTATGGGATGAAATACGTTGGGTGAAAAGTTGAAAACGTAGTAGCTACCTTCCTCGCGTTTTCGTTCTCCACGCGCTACTTTCTCACCCATGAAAAAGCTTTTTCCCGTGTTCGGCGCATCGCTGCTGGCCACGGCGGCCCTGGCCCAGACGGCCCCGCCGCCCGCGACCCCGCAGTTTCGCCCGGCCTACCACTTTACGCCCGCTGCCCACTGGATGAACGACCCCAACGGGATGGTGTACTACCAGGGCACGTACCACCTGTTTTTTCAGTATTACCCCGGCGGGATGGTGTGGGGCCCGATGCACTGGGGCCACGCGACTAGTCCCGACATGGTGCGCTGGAAAGAGCAGCCCATCGCGCTGTACCCCGACAGCCTGGGCTATATTTTTTCGGGCTCGGCAGTGGTGGATGCCAACAACACGGCGGGATTCGGCAAGAATGCGCTGGTGGCCATTTTCACTCACCACAACCCTAAGCTGGAGAAAACCGACCCCGAGCACGGGCAAAACCAGAGCCTGGCCTACAGCCTCGACGCTGGGAAAACCTGGACTAAATACCGGGGCAACCCGGTGCTAAAAAGCCCCGGCATTGTCGATTTTCGCGACCCCAAGGTGACGTGGAACGCGCAGCTTAATAAGTGGCTGATGACGCTGGCGACGAAGGACCGAATCACGTTTTACTCCTCGCCCAACCTCAAGGTCTGGACCAAGGAAAGCGAGTTTGGCGAGAAGCTGGGGGCGCACGGGGGCGTGTGGGAATGCCCCGATTTGTTTCCACTCGCGCTGAATGGCAAGACGTACTGGGTGCTCATCGTCAACCTCAACCCCGGGGGGCCTAACGGCGGCTCAGCCACGCAATACTTCGTGGGCAATTTCGACGGGCACACCTTTACGCCGCTCAACGACAAGACGAAGTGGGCCGACTACGGCCCCGATGAGTACGCTGGCGTAACCTGGGAGAATACCGCGCCCCGCCGCCTGTTTCTGGGCTGGATGAGCAATTGGGAATACGGCAACCAGGTGCCTACCTCACCCTGGCGCAGCGCCATGACCATTCCGCGGGAGCTGGGATTGCGCCAGGAGGGCGCGGAAATCTACCTCACCTCGCAGCCCGCCGCCGAGGTTGGCCGGCTGGCTACTACGCCTACTGCGCTCTCCAACGTAGCCGTGAAAAATACCGTGGACCTTACCCCGCGCCTCAAGTCTACCGACGCCAAGCGCCGTCTCACCCTGCGTACGGCGCAGCTGGCGGGCTTCGAATTGGTGCTGGGCAACGCGGCCGGTGAGGAGCTGGTGATCGGCTACGACGCGGCGGCCAAGCAGTATTTCATCGACCGTAGTAAGTCGGGTAACGTCAAGTTTAGCCCCAAATTCACCGGCCGCAGCACGGCTCCGCGCCTGGCTACGGCACCCGGGGCCGACCTTACGCTGTATCTCGACGCGGCCTCGGTGGAGCTGTTTGCCGACCACGGGCTGACGGCCATGACGGCGATTTTCTTTCCGACCCGGCCACTCACGACCGTGCGCCTGCGCTCGACCCAGGGGCTGACTTTCCAGGAAATCAGCAATGCTGCGCTAGGAGTGAAATAGCGCGGATTTTGTAGTCCGCGTCGCATGTGAGCGGCTGGCAACGCGGACTACACAGTTCGCGCTACTTAAAAAAAGAGGACCCCGGCCACGCCGGGGTCCTCTTTTTAGGCACCCAAAAACGATGCGTCGCCTACCAGAAAATGGTGTAGAGCATGGTAATGATGGCCAGCACGACCACCGAGCCAATGGCAAAGCTGCGGTTGGGGCGGAACATGCTCGAATCGATTTCTAGGCCCTTGGGGTTGGTGCGGCCGTGGCCCTGGATGAGGCTGATAATCACCATGCCGATGATGCAGAATACGAACACGAAGCCCATGCGGTCGAGGAAGGGAATCTCGTAGAGACTGCCGCCTTCGGGCTTCACGGCGAAGCCGAACGGAGCCAGGAACGAGAGGTCCATCATACCGGGCAGGAACTTGAGCACGATCGAGAACAGGAAGCCGCCGATGGTAGCGAAAAGCGCGGCGCTAGAGGTCGTTTTCTTCCAGAAGAAGCCCAGGATGAACATAGCGAAGATACCCGGCGACACGAAGCCCGTGTACTCCTGAATGAACTGGAAGCCACCCTTCTTGTCGATGCCCAGGTGCGGCGCGATGAGGATGCCCAGCAGCATGGCTACGACCACCGAGATTTTACCTACGGCCACCAGCTTCTTCTCCGAGGCGTTCTCGTTCAGCACCTTCTTGTACACGTCGAGCGTGAAAATGGTCGCAATCGAGTTGGCCTTACCGGCCAGCGAGGCCACTACGGCGGCGGTCAGGGCCGCAAACGACAAGCCTTTCAAGCCATTCGGCAAGATGTTGAGCAGCACCGGGTAAGCGCGGTCGGGGTTGAGGTCAGCGCCCGAGCCAAATTCGGTCGCGCCAAACACGTTTTCCT
>CAJYVK010000048.1 GCA_913778455.1 uncultured Hymenobacter sp.
GGCGCTTCGGTGGCTAGCAACACCAATTATTACCAATCCATCGAGATTCAGGACGGGGGCACGGGCCAGTTTACTGATGCGGAATACGTGAGCGTCCTGCTCGTGCGCACGGGCGGCACGCTGGTGTTTGGCAGTGCCGGCCGTGCGCACGAGCAGGACGCTCACGTATTCCGCATCAGTAAACTGGCCCGTGCCCCCGTCCTGAATCTCGATGGATTGGTAATAATTGGTGTTGCTAGCCACCGAAGCGCCCGTAAAGGTGGTACTCTGGCCGCTGGGTACCACTACCTTGGCAATGGGATTGAGCGCCCAGGCCGAATTAGCGCCTAGCAGCAGAGCAGCTACGAGGTAGAGAAAAAGTTGTCTCATAGAATAAGTTGAGGAGAAAAAAGGTAGGTAGTCAAACTTCTTACAAAGGACGGAACCTTTTGCATCCGGCGCTATCGCATGGATATGCTAGGACGGTAGTAAATCCTCTTCTGCTTAGTGAACGGCCCCTTCTGCTTGCGCAGCGAATAGTTCTACTAGCTGCGCGGAAACCGTTCTCGCTCCAACCAGCCATTTGGGCCGTGCGCAGCAGAAAGCACCGTCGGCTTACGCAGAAGTCAGCTGTGTTTTAAGTGATTTTTCGAGCCTGCGGGTTGCGTCCGCACCGCAGACAGTTGGCTAGGCCGGCCGCAGCCGGCTCCGCAGGCCGCTGCCTTACTCCCCCGAGCTATTGCTACCGAAAAGAGCAGAGTTCCGAGCTGCGGGCTGGCAGCTACCGCCAGCCTCGTCCGCGGCTACCAGCCCCTGCGTGCGCAGCTATGCTTGCAGGGTCAGCCCCCGCAATTGCTGCCGGCGGCTGACGCCTACGCGTCGCCACTGACCAAGTATAAGTACCTTCTATTAAATAAGGGCATTTATACGCTATTCTATTCTTCCCCAATCCGCTCTCTTTGCAACGGAGGTTGAAGCACTTATTTCTCGTTGCTGAGCAGGCTGCCGGGTAAAGCCGCCTGGCCTAGCGCACTCAACTTCTGGCTACCAAAAGAAGCGTGGAGACCAGCAACCACCAAAAAAACGGGGCGCAGCCGAAAAGCCACACGAGTAGGAGACCTCAAAAACTACTACCATGCTACCCCAACAACTCGTTCCCTTCAACGTGCAAAGCAGCTGGGTACCCAACCCCCACCGGGAGTCGTTCCGCCTGTTTTTTGAAAGCGTGCTGAACGCCGAGCGCCGGCAGCTCGCGCCCAGCGTGCAGGCGCTCAAGGAATTGATTGAAGGCAATGAGGTGCTGACTTACTTGGCTCACAATGCGTTTCGGCAAAACGGCAACATTGTGGAGGCCCATCAGTCCACCAAGGAAGCCCCGATTCCACGGATTCCGAACCTGGAAACGCTGCTGGATGGATTCAACGCCATCCTGCGCATGGCTCCGCGCTTCATCAACGACGACCTAGTTGGCCTGCCCTTCTCGGCTTTCGTGGTGGGCATCGACGCTACGCTCGGGGGCAGCACGCTGTTTCGCCTGCCGATGTTCAATGCCAAAATGAAGGCCATTCTGGATGAGTGGGCCAAATTTCTGGTCACCCCGGCGTCGGCGGTTGGCTTCAGTGAGGAAGGCAAGCAGTGGCTGTCGCCCGCCGCTAAGAAACAATATGATTTTCCGATCTGGAAGAAGGACTCGCAAACCCTGCCCTACTGGAAGTCGTGGGATTCCTTCTTTACCCGCACCTTCCTGGATCCGCAGAAGGACCGCCCTATTGCCGGCCCAGCTACCAACCAGGTCGTGATTTGCCCCAACGATGGCTCGCTGTTCTGCTGGCAGCCCCAGGTGCGCCGCAAGGACGTCTTCTGGCTCAAGGACATGCCCTACTCGCTGGATGATATTTTCAGTTCTCCCGACCCTAAGCAGGATGCCATCCTCAAGCAGCATAAGCTGGCCGAGCTGTTTAAGGGCGGCTACGTGTTTCAGACGTACCTCAATCCCTATAATTTCCACCGCTGGTGGGTACCGGTCAACGGCACGGTGCTTTTCGACCCGCTGGTCATTCCCGGCTGCTTTTTCAGCAAGGTTGTGCTGCCCGACTACGGCGGGGCCACCACGGCCTCTACCCCCTACCTGGCCGAAGCCAACGCCCGGGGCCTGATTGTGTTTAAAACCGAGGACTACGGCCACGTCTGCTGCATTCCGCTCGGTATGAGCGAGGTATCAACCGTTACGTTTGATCAGCGGATGAAGCGGGGCGCCGCCGTGAAGAAGGGCGAAGAAATGGGCATGTTCCACTACGGGGGGTCTTCGTTCGTAGTCATCTACGAAAATCTGCCCGACAAGCAGCTGCTGTTTATGGACAGCCAAGGCAACGCCTATCCCCAGCAGCCCCCACCCCCCGGCAGCAGCGCGGGGGCCAGCAACTACGGCACCAACATTGGCTCGCAGATTGGCCAGAGGTACCAGAAGTGTAAGTAGTCCGCCCAGGTGCCCGGGACGAAGCCAGCAGCCACGGATGCGGCTGGCCTCGTCCCGAGCACCCAGCATTTTACCAACGAGAAGACCTAACCTAGCGGCTAACGACTATGTGCACGACAATGATTATTACGTGTGGCGCCACGGCGGACGGCTCCATGCTGGTGACCCATTCCGACGACAACGAGCTGTCCGACCAGCGGCTCATCTTCGTGCCGGCGCAGACGCACGCTCCCGGCAGCCAGCGCGGCGTGGTGGCCGGCACCAACGACGGCTACCCGCGCCTCGTCAGCGAGGCCCGCGGCCCGGGCTACGCCCTGCCCGGATGGCCCGCTACCCCGCTCATCGGCGAGATACCGCAGGTAGCACACACGTACGCCTACTTCGACGGCAGCTACGGCATCATGAACGAGCACAACCTGATGTTTGGGGAATGCACGAATGGCGCTAAGTACATGCCCACCAACCCCGTAACCCAAGAGGAAGCCGCCCGCACGGGCAAGCACTGCCGGCTGTTTTACAGCGCCGAGCTTTCGCGCGTGGCCCTGGAGCGGTGCCGCCTGGCCCGCGAAGCCGTGCACCTCATGGGCGCGCTGCTGGACGAGTACGGCTATTTTTCGACGGGGGAAACCTTGCTCGTTGCCGACGAGCAGGAGGCCTGGGTATTTGAGATGTGCGCCCTGCCAGACGAGGAGTACCATTCGGCCTGGATTGCCCAGCGCGTGCCCGACGGCACGGTGTTCGTGGCGGCCAATGAGTTTCGCATCCGGGAAATCAGGCCGGGGGCCGACGACCAGATTTTCTCCAACCGCCTGCTGCCGGGACTTACGAAGCTCGGCTGGGCTCCCGCCGAGGGACCGGTAGACTGGCTGCGGGCCATTAGTCATGGGGAGTACAACCATCCGTATTATTCGCTGCGGCGGGTGTGGCGGGTATTCGACCGGGTAAACCCCGACCTGGGCCTGAGCCCGTGGGTGACCGACGGCTACACGACCGACTACCCATTCTCCATCAAGCCCAAGCATAAGCTGCACGCCAAGGATGTGTTTGCGCTGTACCGCGACCACTACGAGGGCACCCAGTTCGACATGACGAAGGGCATCGCGGCGGGACCCTATGGCGACCCGACCCGGGTGTATGGCAGCTACGACGGCAGCGGCTACGACGTCTCCGACCATAAGCTCTACGGGGCTTGGGAACGGCCCGTATCCGTTTATTACCAAGGCTATACCTACGTACTACAAACCCGTCCCCACGCCCATGAGCTGCTAAAGGGCATCTGCTGGTTTGGGCCAGACATCTCCTACACTACCTGCTTCGTGCCATTTCCGGCCAAAGTAGCCCAGCTCCCGCAGGCGTACCAGGTTGGCGACCCCCAAAAGTTCAGCCGCGACGCCGCCTGGTGGAGCTTCGACTTTGTGGCCAACTGGGCCCGCCTCAATTTTCAGCGCATGTACTGGGTTGATATCCAGCCATTACAAGCCAGCCTAGAAGAAGCCCAAACCCTGCTCCTGACCACGTGGGAGCAGGAAGCCGAGGCCGGCTGCTCGCCCCAGGCCCTAACCGACTTGTGCGACGCCAACGCCCGTACCGTCGTCGCCACCTGGTGGGAGCTGGCCGATACGCTGATAGCGAAATACTCCGACGGCTACCTCAATCCCCAACCGAGCCGGCCGCAAAACGAGGGGGCCATCGGCATCGGGTATCCTTCGGGCTGGCTGGGGCTCACTACGTATCCAAACGGGCCTATTACTTACGACATGGTTATGTAAATCTGGAACACAGGTTGGCCCCGGGCAGGGCGAGGGCCGCCCACTGGGTGGGGGGCGGCACAAACTTGTACTCCCCGCCGTTCACGCGCAGGCG
>CAJYVK010000049.1 GCA_913778455.1 uncultured Hymenobacter sp.
TCGCGGCGTACAGGGTCGAAGCCCGAGATGATGATGGCTTCGGGCGTGTCGTCGACGATAACCTCGACGCCGGTCGCAGCTTCGAGCGCCCGGATGTTGCGGCCCTCACGGCCAATAATTTTACCCTTAACGTCGTCGCTCTCGATGTTAAACACCGATACGCAGTTCTCAATAGCGTGCTCCGAGGCCGTGCGCTGAATGGTTTCGAGTACGACTTTCTTGGCGTCCTTGGTAGCCGTGAGCTTGGCTTGCGCCACGGTATCCTTGATGTAGGAGCTGGCCTGCAGCTGCGCCTCGTTTTTCAGGCTTTCCACGAGCTGCTCGCGGGCCTCGGCGGCGGTGAGGCCCGCCACCTTTTCGAGTTGGCTTTGCACCTCGGCCACGATGGCCTCGGCTTGCTGCTGCTTGGCTTGCAGCTCAGTCACGGCCGCTTCGTGCCGGGCCTGGCGCTTTTCCTCCTGCTGCTCCACGCGCTCGCGCTGCTGCTGGGCCTGGGCTTCGAGCTTTTCGCGAGTGGTTTCGAGCTCTTTTTCTTTGTGCTGAAGCGTTTCGAGCTGGCGCTGGGTGGTATCGGTGAGGTGCTTGATGCTCTGCTCCTGGGCCAATACGCCCTGGCGGCGCTCGGTCAGTTCCTGCTCAAGGGCGGCTTTGAGGCGCTGGGTTTCGGCTTCAAACTCGCGGCGTTGGCGCTTCTGCTCTTGCTCGTATTCGTTCTTAAGGTTGCGAAACTTGTCTTTGGATTGCTGGATACGCTCGTCGCGGGTGCGGGTGGCCTGGGCTTCTGCTTCTTCGAGTAGCTGCTGGGCCTTGATTTTAGCCTCGCCTTCGAGGTCTTGCCGGGCTTTCCCGGCCAACTGCCGGCCCACCACCACGCCCACCGCCAGGGCGATAGCGGCGGCAACCGCACAGTATAAGAGTATAAGAGACATGGAGTTATGGAAGTGAAGTGAATCAAAACCATAGCTACGCGAAAGACCCGGAACCGGGACGCTCGCAAAGGCCACTCGCCTTCGGTGCGCCCGGCCGGGCCAACGAAACGGTCACGGGTGCTACCCGGCGGCCCGCTAGGCCGCCAGCACCACGCCAGTCAGCAGCTCGTCGAGGCGCGCCAAGCGCTCGGTGAGGGCTGCATCGGTTCCATCCTTTTCTTTGCTGACCTTCAGTGAGTCAGCCATTGTGGCGAGGGCTACCATCGCCAGCAGGTCTTGTTTGTCCTGAATGCCATACTGTTCCCGAAACTCGCGTAGCTTTTCGCTGAGCTGCCGGCCCGCCAGGCGGAGGCGCTCTTCGTCGGCCACGGCCACCCGCATGGGGTAGTCGCGCTCGGCAATGCGAATTTTGATGGCTAAGTCGTTCATTTAGAGAGTAGGTAAGGTATTCATATCAGAAGGGGCATTATTCCCTCAAATAGGCAAGGCACTTATCTAGTTCGCGGATGTATTCGTTGAGGCGCTGTTTCAGCTCGTTGGCCTGGGTGGGTTCCCCGCCGGCTATAGTCTGGACAAGTTTAACAATGTTTTCCTGGTTTTGGTACTCACGGAGCTGTTTTTCTCGCTCGCGCTCGTCGGCCCGCAGGTGCTCTATCGTGGTGTGGGCATCGGCCAATTCTTCGCGTAGCTGCTGATAGGCAGCCACTAAGGTGGTTACCTGCCGCTCGAGGCGGTCTAGCTGAGCAAGTTGTTGAGACGAGGCCACAAAAAGAGATGATTTAGCCCGCGAAGGTAGGGCGCGAACCGATGCCAGCCCAACGAGCTACAAAAAAGCCCACCGGGGCGGCGGGCTTTTCTTTTCGTACAAAGTTCATTCCACGCTGCTATTCGCCGCGCTTCTTCTTGGTTTTTACCTTGCCACCCTCGGGCGTCTCGGTTTTGGTTTTGCCGTCGGGCATGGCCGATGTAGCGGGAGCGCTGGGGGTAGCAGCCGAGGCCGGGGCGGCCGGAGCCGCGACGGGTGCTCCATTGGGATCCAGCTCCTGCACGTCGTAGCCGAGCTGCGCGAGACCGGGGAAGGACTTGGCGCGGTCGCCCACCACGAGGATGTACATCTTATCGGCCGGCAGGTATTTCTGGGCCGAGGCTTGTACGTCTTCCTTCTTGAGGGCTTTGAGGATAGTCGCCTGCTGGTTTACGTAGTCGGGCTGGAGGTTGTACTCGACGAGGCGCGAGAGGAAGCCGGCTTTCTGCTGGCCGGTTTCGTAGCGCAGGGCGTCGCTCTGGCCCACCGACGATTGCAGGAAGGCCAGCTCCTCGTCCGAAATACCGTTGCGGTAGTTCTGAATCTCGCTCATGAATTCCTTCACCGAGGCCGCCGTGGCATCGGCCCGCACGCCGGCCTGGGCCGTGTAGGGGCCAAAGTAGCGTGTGCCCTGGTAGCCCGAGCGGGCACCGTAGGTGTAGCCCTTGTTCTCCCGCAGGTTCAGGTTGATGCGCGAGTTGAAGGCACCGCCGAGCAGGTAGTTGGCGAGGATGGCCTTGTAGTAGTCGCCGGTAGCGTCGTAGGCCAGCGGGGTGAGGTAGCCCACCCGGATTTCAGACTGCGCCGCGCCGGGCTTGTCGATAAAGTAAATCTTGGTTTTATCGGGCTGGGCTGGAGCACTGGCCACGGGCAGGGTCACGGGCTTGGCCGCCCAATTTTTAAGGAAGCCTATGGACGGCTCGATGGCCGCCTGGTCCTGGTCGCTCACCACGGTGAGGAAGCTCACGCTGGGCGAGTAGTATTGCTGATAAAACTGCTTTACGTCGTCGAGGCTAATGCTCGAAACGGTGGTCGTGGTCCCGCTCACCGGCACGCTCATGATGTCGTTCTGACCGTAGAGCAGACGGGCGTAAGCGTTATTGGCAATGGTGACGGGCTGGGTTACCTGGTTGGCGATGCCTTGCAGGGTCTGCTTCTTGAGGCGGTCGAAGTCGGCGGCGTCGAAGCGCGGGTGCAGCAGGCGCTGGTCGAGTAAAGCTAGGGTGGCGGGCAAATTTTTGGTGAGGCTCTGCACGTACACCGTAGTATTGTCGTCGCTAGCGAACACCTGCACGGTGCTGCCCAGGCGGTCGAGGGCAGCGGCGAACTCTTCGCTGGTATATTTTTCCGAGCCCTCGTTCAGTAGCTGCGCCGTGAGCGCGGCGATGCCTGCCTTGCCGGGGCTGGCTTGCTCTAGTCGGTGGCCGCCCTCAATGGTGAGCAGCATGGTCGTGGTAGGCAGCTCGGTATTCTTGGTACCAATGAGCTTAAGGCCATTAGCAAACTTATCCTGCCAGATGGCGGGCACTTTCACAACCGGGTTGGCACCGGCGGCAGGCTGCTTCGAGCGGTCGAAGGTATCGGTGGCCTTTACGTATTTCAGGCCCTCGTAGCCGTAGTTGGGAGCCACGTAGCCCGCCGGGGAGGCCGTGTAATTGTCCTTGCCGGCCACTTCGTCGGTCTTACCCTTGGGTACCACGCTCAGGATAACGGCGTGCTTGCCACGCAGATATTTATCGTACACGCGCTGCACGTCAGCCTTGGTGAGGCTACGCAATTGCTTGAGCTCACCGGGCAGGCGGTTGGGGTTGCCGAAGAACGTCTGGTTGGAGGCTAACTGGCTCACCTTGCCGCTTACGCTGCTGAGGCTGTTGATGAGCTGCGCTTCGGTGCTGGCTTTAAAGCGGGCCACCTGCTCGTCACTGATGCCGGTTTTTTCCAGCTCTTTCAGCGTGTTGCGCATTACTACCTCAGTGCTGTCCAGACCTTTGCCGGGCAGGGCCAGGGCTACCATCGCCAGCTCGCCGCTCAGCTCCGAGTTGCGCTGGTAGGCTTGGGCCTGCACCGCCTTCTGGGGCTTGACAAGGTTTTTATAGAGCAACGATGTCTTGCCACCGCCGATAATATCAGCCAGGGCATCGAGGGCGGTTTCGTCGGGGTGGCCGTGGGGTACCGTCGGAAATACCAGTTGCAGCATCGGGAAGCGCACGTTGTCTTCGTAGCTCACGTAGCGGTCGGCGGTGAGCACGGGGGCGGGCAGCTTCTGCACCGGCACGGCCGGGCCGCGCTTAATGGGACCAAAGTATTTTTCGGCGTACTTCAGCACCTGGGCGGCCGTTACGTCGCCGCCCACCGTCAGGGTAGCGTTGTTGGGGCCGTACCAGCGCAAGAAGAAGTTCTTGAGATCGTCGACGTTGGAGTTGTCGAGGTCCTTAAGGTAGCCGATGGTCAGCCACGAGTACGGATGGCCGTAGGGATACAGCGTTTTGGCGACGTACTCGCTAGCCAGGCCGTAGGGACGGTTGTCGTAATTCTGGCCGCGCTCGTTTTTGACGGTGGCCCGCTGAATCTCGAATTTTTTCTGGCTTACTGCGTCGAGCAAAAAACCCATGCGGTCGGCTTCGAGCCACATGGCCGTTTCGAGCTGATTGCTCGGCACGGTTTCGTAGTAGTTGGTGCGGTCTTGGTTGGTGGTACCATTGAGTGTCCCCCCGGCGGCCGTCACGAGCTTAAAGTGCTGCTGGTCGCCCACGTGGTCGGAACCCTGAAACATCATGTGCTCGAAGAAGTGGGCAAAGCCCGACTTGCCAATCTGCTCGCGGGCCGAGCCTACGTGGTAGGTTACGTCGACGTGCACCAGCGGGTCGGAGTGGTCTTCGGCTACAATAACCGTCAAACCATTGGGCAGCACGTACTTTTCGTAAGGAATAACCAGCTCGCCGGGCTTGGCCGCTACTTTTTCCACGAGGCGGGCACTGCCGATGGTGGCCGTGGGAGCCGCCTTTACAGTTGCGGGCTTGGTGGTAGCGGGCTTTTTCTGAGCGGCGGCCGGGGCCGCGGCTACGGCCAGGCCGAGCAGCCAGGGGTAAGCAAAACGTGAATTCATATCAGCAGGAAAGGTGAACAGGCCGGTTGACCTGTGCAGCCTTAGCTCCACAGTCCAACCGGCCTGCAATGTTACTCGTGCTTTAGTGCTCGGCATTACACCGAGTGCCTATTTTTTATTCTTATTTCCGGATCAGGGCGCCTGCTTGCTTTTCAAACTGCTGCATGAGGCGCTGCATTACCTGGTCGATGGCTTGGTCGGTGAGCGTTTGGCTGGGGTCTTGCAGCAGGAAGCTGACCGAGTACGATTTCTTACCCGCTTCGAGGCGGTCGCCCTCGTATACGTCGAACACGTTGAGGCTCTGCAAGAGCTTTTTCTCCGTGCGTTGCGCGATGGTGCGCAATTGCTCGAAGGTCACGCTCTTATCAACTACCAGCGACAAATCGCGGCGTACTTCGGGGAATTTGGGCAGCTCGCGGGCCACGAGGCTGGCCTTGTATTTCTTGAGCAGCCAATCCCAGTCCAGCTCGGCGTACCACACCGGCTGGCTCACGTCGAGGCGCTTGAGCACCTGCGGCGACACGGCTCCCACGTTGCCCACCGGCTGGTTTTGCACCAGCAGCGTCAGCCCGCCCGCCAAGTAGGGGTGCTGGGTGGGCTGCGGGGCGGGCTGGGCGTGGCCCAGCGCAGCCAGCACCTGCTGCACCGCGCCCGCCGCGTCGTGGAAGGTCGTCTTCTGGCTGGGATGCTGCCAGGTTTCGGCGGTAGCGGTGCCGGTGAGCCAGAGACCGAGTACCGTTTTTTCCTGGTACTTGCCAGCAGCGGTGCGCTGGTAGGTCTTGCCGAACTCGTAGAGCTTGAGGTCGCGCTGGCGGCGATTGAGGTTGTGGCGCACTACTTCCAGGCCCGAGTGCAGCAGCGCGGGGCGCATCACGTTCAGGTCCTGGCTATTGTAGTTGAGAATGCGCACTAGTTTCTCGTCGGGCGCGTCGGCCTTCTCGAAGTACTGCGAGTTGGTGAGCGAGTTGGTGATGATTTCCGAAAAGCCTTGGCCGCTGAGCAGGCTGGCGATTTTCTGGCGCACTACCTCGGGGTCGGGATTGGGGAAGGGCGAAAGGAACGAGGCCGCATTGTGGGGCCGCAGCGCCACGTTGTTGAAGCCGTAGATGCGCAGGATTTCCTCAATCACGTCGGCCTCGCGGGTCACGTCCACCTTGTAGGGCGGCACGGCCAGCAGCCACGTCTTCGAGTTATGAGTTAGGAGTTGTGAGTTAGAAGTTGGCTCGGCAACTGTTTCTTTCTCGATCTTGATTCCCAGACCTTCGAGAATCTCGCGGATGCGCTCCTCCCCTATCTCCTGGCCGATGAGCTGGGTTACGCGGGCCAAGCGCAGGCGCACCTGGCTGTTGGGGATGGGGTGCGGAAACTCGTCGACCACCGGCGCGGCAATGCGGGCACCGGCTACTTCTTGCAGCAGCAGCGCGGCCCGGCGCAGGGCCAGCGGCACCATGTACGGGTCGGTACCGCGCTCGAAGCGGAACGAGGCGTCGGTTTTGAGCCCGTGCGCCTGGCTGGTGCGGCGCACCACGGCCGGCGCGAAGTAGGCGCTCTCCAGAAACACCCGGGTAGTCGCGTCACTCACACCGGAATTTTTACCGCCGAATACGCCCGCCAGGGCCAGCGGGGCACCGTGGGCGTCGGCAATCACGAGGTCGTCGGCCAGCAGGGAGCGCTCTACCCCGTCGAGGGTCACGAACTTCTCGCCGGCCTCGGCCCGCTTCACCCGAACGGCGGCCCCTGCCACCTGGTCGGCATCGAAGGCGTGCAGCGGCTGGCCCAGCTCGTGCAGCACGAAGTTGGTGACGTCCACCACGTTGTTTATCGGCGAGAGGCCGATGCTGCGCAGCCGGCGCTGAAGCCACTCGGGCGAGGGGCCAACTTGCACGTTGTCGAGCAGCAAGCCGGCGTAGCGCGGGCAGGCCTGGTCGTCTTCAATCGTAACCTTGATATTGTCGCCCGCAGCGGGCGCGGCGAAGGCGCTCACGTCGGGCAACTGGGCGGGCTGGCCCAGCAGGGCACGCAGCTCGCGGGCCACGCCGTAGTGCGAAGCCGCGTCGGCGCGGTTGGGCGTGAGGCCGATTTCAATCACCGTATCCGAGCCCAGGCCGAAATAGTCAGCGGCGGGCGTGCCGTCGGGCAGGTCGGTGTCGAGCACCATGATGCCGGCGTGCGACTGCCCCAGGCCGATTTCGTCCTCGGCGCAAATCATGCCTTCGGAAGCCGCGCCGCGAATTTTTGACTTCTTGATTTTGAAGGGCTCACCCTGGCTGGGGTGCAGGGTGGCGCCTTCCAGAGCCACGACCACGCGCTGGCCAGCGGCCACGTTGGGAGCGCCGCACACAATCTGGCGGGGCGACTCGTCGCCCACGGCCACGGTAGTCAGGCTGAGCTTGTCGGCGTCGGGGTGGCGCTCGCAGGTGAGCACCGTGCCCAGTACCACGCCGCGCAGGCCGCCTGGAATGCTTTCTAGCTCTTCCAGGCTTTCCACTTCAAGGCCGGAGCCGGTGAGCAGGGCAGCCACTTCGGCGGCGGGTAGCGAGGTGGGGAAGAGCGTTTTAAGCCAGTCGAAAGAAATAGTCATGCAAAAAAGCGGCGGCGCTGGATGGGCCGGGCGCAGGCTGCAAAGTTACCGGCTGTTTACAAGTTGTAGAATTATTTATCTTACTTGACCACCCCCAACCCTGCAATTCTTCACCTCGCTACTGCGGGGCCACCTGCTCGCCCGCCAGCACGGGCACCGTGAGGCGGTTGTCGGCGGGGGGCCGGGGGCAGCTGTAGTCGTGGTTGTAGGCGCAAAACGGACTGTAAGCCGCGTTGAAATCCAGGGTAATCTCCGTGGCTTCCGGGGCGGGCACGGGCAGGTCGAGGTAGCGGCCGCCGCCGTAGGTCTGCTCGCCGTTGGTGGGGTCGGTGAAAGGAATGAACAGTTCCTTGGAGTCGCCCTGCTTTTGCAGCAGGTTCAGCTTTTGGGGCCGGTCATTCAGCTCAAATTCGGCGATACCCCAGCGCACGTAGGCATCGGCCGCGCCGCCGGTGAGGGCCAGCGGCAGCGGGGTCAGCCCGGCCGCCCGCGTGAGCCGCGCCGCCACGCGGTAGGCCGCATCGGGCTTGAAGTAGCGCAAGCCGCCAAAAGCGGCCCGCTGGGCCGCTGGAATGGGCGAAGTAGCCGCCGTGCGGAAGGCTGCGTCTTTCTGCGCTCGCGCCTGCCGCACCTGGGCGGCGTAGGCGGCCCCGGTTTCGGCCGCGGCGGGCGGGGCCGAGCTACCCGAAAAATTATAAATAAGTAAGCTCACTACTGCCAGCAGGCCGGCAGCCCAAAAAATCTTGCGCATCCTGCAAAATAATCAGCCGTAGCGTAAGCTTTAGCTTGCGGGCGAGCGGAGCGAGCAGTCGCGTCGGGGGACATTTGTTCGCGTGGCCGCTCGCCTGCAAGCTGAAGCCTACGCTACATTTCCTACAGCAAGCCTTCGTCGGCGAAGCTGAAATACCCGTTGTCGGTGTAAATGAGGTGGTCGAGGATGGGCAGGTCGAGGAAGCTGCCAGCTTCTTTCAGCTTCTTGGTCAGGCTGATGTCGGCGCCGCTGGGCTGGCGGTTGCCGCTGGGGTGATTGTGCACCAGGATGAGGCTGCTGGCCAGATTTTCGAGGGCTTGCTTGAAAATGAGCTTGGGGTCGGCCACGGTGCCGGCCACGCCACCGCTGCTGATTTTTTCCTGGCGCATCACCACGTTGGCCCGGTTGAGCAAAATCACCCAGAATTCTTCGTGCGGCAAATCTTGCAGGGCGGGCCGCACGAGGTGGTAGATGTCGCGCGAGCTGCTGATGGTGACGCGTCGGCCCGCCCCAGCTTCCTTGCGGCGGCGGCCCAGCTCCAGGGCCGCCACTACCGTGATGGCCTTGGCTGGCCCCACCCCCGGGTGCCGACACAGTTGCTTGATGCTGAGGCGGGCCAACTCATTCAAATCATTGTCAACCCCTTGCAGCATGAGCATTCCGACGTCCACGGCCGTGAGCTTGGTGGTACCGGAGCCCAGCAGGATGGCCAGCAGCTCGGCATCGGAGAGGGCGGCGCGGCCCTTCTGCACCATTTTCTCGCGGGGACGATCTTCTTCCGCCCAGCTCTTGATACCGAAGTTGGTAGGGGCCGCGTAGGGCGCGGGGGCGGGCACATCGCCATCATAATCGCCAGCGGCGAGAAGGGAACCGGGAAGCATACGGAGGCTGAATTATAGCCACGCAATATAAAGTAAACCGGCGGCTCGCGCGTCAGCCCAGCCCGCTTCGGCTGGCCGCCAACCCAAAGCGGCGGCCGGCCGTTTGGCCCTCTACTATGCGCAATCCCGTTTTACTCTGGAGTCTTCTGCTGGCCATCCTGGTGGCCGAAACCTACGGCTACCTGGCCGTGCGCACGGCCTTCGCGCCAACTAGCCCCGACGGGCGGCGGGGCCTTACCATCGGCTACTGGCTGCTGACGCTGGGTATTTGGGCGGTGGGCATCTGGACCATTTTTACGCGACACAAGGGGGAGAGCGAGTTGAAAAGCTACCTGTTTGTGCTGCCGCTGGCACTGCTGGCAGCCAAGATAGTCGTCATCTTCCCGCTACTGCTCGAAGACCTCACGCGCCTGGGTCGCTGGGCGATGCGCGGGTTTGGCAGCCCGGCCCCGGCGGCGAGCGGGCAGGCGCTCACGCGCAGCCAGTTTATCAGTCGGCTGGCCCTGGGGTTGGGGCTGGTGCCGCTGCTGGCCATGCTGTGGGGCATGGTGAAGGGCAAAACCGATTACACCGTGCGCCGCGTGGTGCTGCGCTACCCCAACCTGCCGGCCGCCTTCGAGGGCTTCAAGATTCTGCAAATCTCCGACTTGCACACTGGCTCCTTCAACGGCAACTTGGAGCCGATGGAGCGGGCCGTGGCGCTCATCAACGCCCAGCGGGCCGACCTCATCGTGATGACCGGCGACCTTGTCAACAACATTGCCACCGAGGTCGAGCCGCACATCGCGGCGCTGGCGGGCATCCGATCGGAGCTGCCGATTTTTTCCATTCTCGGCAATCATGACTACGGCGACTACGTGCGGTGGCCCAGCCCCGAAGCCAAGCGTGAGAACCTGCGGCGGCTGGCCCACAACCACGCCAAAATCGGCTGGCGGCTGCTGCTTGATGAGAGCCACACCATCCGGCGCGGTACCGACGAGTTGGCCGTGCTGGGCGTGCAAAACTGGAGCGCCCACCCGCAATTTTATAAGCATGGCAAACTGGCCCAGGCCCACGCGGCCAGTGGCAACGCGCCCTTCAAGCTGCTGCTCTCGCACGACCCCTCGCACTGGGAGGCGCAGGTGCTCGATTACCAAGATATTGACCTCACGCTCAGCGGCCACACCCACGGGATGCAATTTGGCATCAACCTGCCTTTTTTCAAGTGGAGCCCCGTGCAGTACTCGTACCCGCAGTGGGCGGGCCTCTACGAGCAGGGCCGCCAGAAGCTGTACGTGAACGTGGGCCTGGGCTACCTGGGAGTGCCCATGCGGGCCGGCTTCCTGCCCGAAATAACCGTGCTGGAGCTACGTCGCGCCTAAGCCCCACTGTAGGGTAAGCGTCAGCTCGCCCGTAGTGCCACTTAGCGCTGGTGGGCTGAGCACCAAAGGAGTAGCGGTAACCTCGGCGCGGCTTATTCGTTTAAGCCCGAACCTAACCTGGTTTCCTCACACTATTCTTCCTTTTGTCATGAAAAATGTTCTGTTGCTGCTGGCTGGCGCTACCGCCTTCTCGCTGGCTTCCTGCTCGTCGAATACGACCTCTGAAACTACTACCACCACGCCTACCGAGGGCTCGGCAACCACCACGACCACCAAAACGGTGAGCGACGAGGCCTACCACTCGCGCGGTAACCGCATGGCCGACAAGTTTGCTTCCGACATGAAAATCTCGGACGAAGGCACTCGCGAGAAGCTGCGCACGGCTTATTACAACCGCTCGAAGCGCTACGACGATATGATGAGCAAGTACCAGAGCGATACCACCGGTATGGGTGCCGCCCGTCGCCAGTACTACACCGACACCGACAGCGAGTTCAAAACCATCTTGTCGTCGCCCGACCAGTATAATTCTTACCAATCGTCGCGCTCGACCTACGACGAGGCCAACAACCTCGACGTGACCGACCAGGGAGCCGCTTCGTCGAGCGCTACCATGCCCTCGGATAACAGCTCGATGAATTCGACCACCACCGAAACCACGACCACTACGACCACCGAAGAAACGCCCATGAGCGGCGTAGCCAAGGGCAAAGCCAAAATGGCTGACGGCTCGAAGATTAAAGTGAAAGACGACGGCACCGTAAAAATGAAGGATGCCGACGGCAACAAGAGCAAAATGTAGTCGCTGGGCGGTGAAAGCCGCCCGTTAGTCCGCAAAAAACCCGTATCTGCAACGATACGGGTTTTTTTTGCCTCCTTTGGTGGCAGCTTTGCGGGAAAGTTGCGTTAACGAGTCGTGTTTTTGCCGATCCTCTTTTTTTCCTACCCCCGCTGGCTGGTCCTGGGCCTGCTGCTACTCGCTACGCTAGGGGTTCGGCAGGCGCGGGCCCAGGCGGGCAGCCCCTCGCCCACCGTGCGCGTGAGCGGCCGGGTAATGGCCGCCGAAAACAAGCTGCCTATTCCCGGGGCTACCGTGCAGCTGCGGCGTACGCGCCAAGGCGTGGCGGCCGGGGCTGAGGGCGACTTTTTCATTGTGGCGCTGCCTACCGATACGCTGGTATTTCGGGCTATTGGCTACAAGCAGCACCGGCTGGCCCTCAGCGGCACTACGCTCTCGCAGCTGGTGGTGCAGGTCAAGCTGGTGCGCGACTCGGTACAGCTCGGCGAAGTGCGCGTCACTGCCGACCGGCCCGACCGGGCCATCATCAACCGGGCCCTGCGCAATATGAAGCGCCCCGCCCCCCCGGTGGTGAAGGTGCCCAAGCGGGCCCCCAAGCCCAAGCCGCTTTTCGCCGTCGATTCGACCGCGCCCAAGCCCGAAGCGCCCACCATTAGCGGCTCCAACGTGGACTGGCTCTACGACCAGTTTTCGCGCCAAGGCAAGGAGCGCCGCAAGATGGAGGAGATTAAAGCCCGCGAAGCTGCCGAAAAAGCCCGCCAGCGCCGCGCCGAGTACAATAAAGCCTTTCGCGATAATCGCGGCTATGAGTAAGGTGATGTGGTAATGTGGTGAGATAGTGAATGGCGAAATAGTGAGGTGGTGAATACTAAGCGGCGAAATGTTAGTTGTTGAGTAACTTAGAGCAAATATTCACCAATTCACCAATTCACCAATTCACCAATTCACCAATTCACCAATTCACCAATTCACCAATTCACCAATTCACCAATTCACCAATTCACCAATTCACCAATTCACCAATTCACCAATTC
>CAJYVK010000050.1 GCA_913778455.1 uncultured Hymenobacter sp.
CCCAAGGCCACTACCGCAAGTTCCTGCTCACGCTAGCCGTATCCTTCGTCGTGATGTACGTGGTTATGTACCTCAATACGTATGAACTCGACCACGTGTATTTTAGCCTAACCCGCTTTTATATGACGATACTTATGGTGACGGCCATGGCCGTGTTGATGCTGCTTATGATGCCCATGATGTATCCTAATAAGACGCGCAATGGTCTCATTATTGGGGTAAGCCTGACTCTGTTCGTGGGCGCGCTGGTGCTGGTACGCAGCCAGACCTTCGTGGACGACACGCGCTGGATGAAGGCCATGATTCCGCACCACTCTATTGCCATTCTCACCAGCGAGCGGGCTACCATCAAAGACCCTGAGGTGCGCAAGCTGGCCGATGGCATCATTACTGCCCAAAAGCGCGAGATTACGGAAATGAAAGCCATGATTAAGCGCCTCGAACAACAACCGTGAAAACGCCTGGTCTACTGGCGGGGCGAGGCTCCGCCAGCCAGAAAATAACTGCCCGTCGTGAACCTATTTGGGGCAACACTTGTAAAAATGAACAACTGTTCATACATTTGCACGCGTTATGACCACCACTGCTTCCCCCGCTGCCATTGACATGGGCCTCTCCGTCGAGAAAATGGAGAAGGTGGCGTTCATCTTGAAGACCACGGCCCACCCAACCCGCATCGCCATCGTGCAGTTGCTGGCCGCCCAGGAAAGCCTGTCGGTTACTGAAATCAGCGAAAAGCTCAACGTAGAGCAGAGCCTGCTCTCGCACCACCTGTCGGGCATGAAGCTCAAAGGGATTTTGAGCAGTACCCGCGACGGCAAGAACATCTACTACGCGCTGAAAATGCGTGAAGTCATTGACGTGATTCAGTGCCTGGCCGCGTGCACGTTCCTGTAGGCGGCCAGGCTTTTTTTGTCGCAACACATGAACATTTTATCATAATTTCATAAGTTATCCTGCGCCCATCATGCTCCACTATTTCGGTTACTTCGCCGCCATATTTATTGGTCTCTCGCTTGGCATCATGGGCGGGGGCGGCTCCATTCTCACCGTGCCGGTGCTGGTGTACCTCATGGGCGTGAGCCCGGTGTTGAGCACGGCCTACTCACTGTTTGTAGTGGGCTCCACCTCCGTGGTGGGCGCGTCGGGCTACTTCCGCAAGGGGCTGGTATCGCTGAAGACGGCCATCGTCTTTCTACTGCCTTCGCTGCTGGCCGTGTTTGCGGTGCGCAAGGTGCTGCTGCCGGCGATTCCGCACGAGCTGTTCACGGTAAGTGGTATCGTGTTTACCAAGGAC
The DNA here is from genome assembly GCA_913778455.1 of uncultured Hymenobacter sp. GTDB lineage: Bacteria > Bacteroidota > Bacteroidia > Cytophagales > Hymenobacteraceae > Hymenobacter. The sequence continues at coordinate 1,298 of CAJYVK010000050.1, forward strand.
TTACTGGTGCTAGTCGCGTTTGCCGTGCTGATGGTGGTGGCCGCCGCCGCCATGATTCGTAGCCGGGCGGGCGGCGAGCCGGACCCCGACGAATTATCCACTGCCCCCACCTTCAACTACCCGCTCATTCTGGGTATTGGGCTGGTAGTGGGCACGCTCACGGGCTTCGTGGGGGCGGGCGGGGGCTTCCTCATCATTCCGGCCCTGGTACTCGGGGCGCGCCTGCCCATGAAGCTGGCCGTGGGCACTTCGCTGGCCATCATTGCCCTGAACTCGCTCATCGGCTTTACCGGCGACCTGAGCGCGGGCACGCCCATCGCTTGGTCGTTCCTGCTTGGCTTCCTGGCTTTTGCGCTCGGGGGCATCATGCTCGGCACTTACCTGGCCCGCTTCATTCCGGGTGCCCGACTCAAACCGGCCTTCGGCTGGTTTACGCTGGCCATGGGCACGTTCATCCTGGCTAAGGAACTGCTGTTTCATCATACCTAATCATTCATTTCGCTTGCTCTCACCAGCTTTTTCGTTGCTTCCCATGAAAATTGAACAGTTTGAAGACAAAGGCCTGGCCCACTTTTCCTACGCCATCCTGAGCGAGTGCGCCCGCGAAATTGTGCTTATCGACCCGGCCCGCAACCCGCAGCCCTACTACGACTATGCCCAGGCCCACGACGCGAAAATCGTGGCCGTGATTGAGACGCACCCGCACGCTGATTTCGTGTCATCGCACCTGGAAATCGCGCAGGCCACTGGGGCCGTTATCCGCGTGAGCAAGCTACTGGGGGCTGACTACGCCCACGAGGCCTTCGATGAAGGCCAGGAGTTCACCGTAGGGAAGCTTACTTTCCGGGCCTTGAATACGCCCGGCCACTCGCCCGATTCGCTCAGCATCGTGCTCAGTCGCGAGGGAAAAGACGTGGCCGTATTTACTGGTGACACGCTCTTTATCGGCGACGTGGGCCGGCCCGACCTGCGCGAAAAGGCTGGCAATATGACGGCCAAGCGCGAGGAACTGGCCCGCCAGCTGTACCACTCGCTGCGCGAGAAGCTCCTGCCCCTGGCCGCCGACGTGCTGGTGTACCCGGCTCATGGCGCGGGCAGCCTCTGCGGCAAGGCCCTGAGCGGGGCCAATAGCAGCAGCATCGGGGCCGAAAAAGCCGGTAACCCCATGCTGCGTCCGCTGAGCGAAGCCGATTTCGTGCAGGAGCTGCTGGTCGGCCAGCCCTTCATTCCCAAATACTTCGGCTACGACGTGGCGCTGAACAAGGCGGGCGCGCCCGCCTACGAGCCGAGCGTGCAGCAGGTGAAGCGCTTAGCCCCCGGTGCCCACCTGGAGCCCGGTGCCGTAGTAGTGGATAGCCGCCCCGAAGCCGAATTCAAAAAAGGCCACGTGGCCGGTGCCATCAACATTCAGCAGGGCGGCAAGTTTGAAACCTGGCTAGGGTCCATTGTCGGGCCGGAGGAGTCGTTTTACCTGATTGCCGCCGACGAGGCAACGCGGGAAAACCTGATTCAGAAGACCGCCAAAATCGGCTACGAGGCATTGCTCAAGGGCGCGCTGGTGGGCACGCCCGCCACCGGGGCCCGTTTGCCGGTCCTCGACGTAGCAGCCTTCCGGGCACACCCGGAGCACTACACCATCGTGGATATTCGCAACGCCACCGAGCACCGCGACGAGCCCATTTTTGCCGGCGCGCTCACTATTCCCCTGCCCGAGCTGCGCGAGCGGGCCGGTGAGATTCCGACCGGTAAGCCGGTGGTGGTGCATTGCGCCGGCGGCTACCGCTCGGCAGCCGGCAGCAGCATCGTGGCCGCCGCCTTGCCCAGTACGACCGTGCTCGACTTGGGCGAGGCCGTGAAGTCCTTCCAGCCGGCTACGGCGGCGCACTAGGCTACTACTCGTCCGGCATCGCCGGCGTCCGTCTGGCGACGTGGAACGGGCAATTTCTCCCGCCGGTTTCTCTCAACTTTCTCCATCATGTTTAATTTTCTGAAATTCACCGCTCCAGCTTGCCATAACCTGCCGCCCGCACAGTTTGCCGAGGGCCTGCGCCAGCCCGGCGCGGTAATTATAGACGTGCGCCGGCCCGACGAATTTGCCCGGGGCCACCTGCCTGGCGCGGTCAACATCGACGTTACTGCGCCCGACTTCGGCCGGCGCGTCGCGCAGCTGAATAAAACCAAGCCTACCTACGTCTACTGCCGTAGCGGCGCCCGCTCGGCCAACGCGGCCGGCCAGCTCACGGCCGCTGGTTTCGAACAGGTGTCGAACCTGCTCGGCGGCGTGCTCGACTGGCCGGGTAATTTGACTGTCAAATAGCTGATCATCTTTAATTTGACTTCCGCTTCCATGTCTGACCTCCTGCAACAACCCTGGCCCTGGTACGTGGCCGGCCCCCTCATCGGCCTCATGGTGCCCACGCTGCTGCTCGTCGGCAACAAGGCGCTCGGCATCAGCTCCTCACTGCGCCACCTGTGCGCGGCCTGCGTGCCAGCCGGCATCCCTTTCCTGACTTATAACTGGCGGGCCGAAATCTGGAACCTGGTGTTCGTGCTCGGCGTCGCGCTGGGCGGCTTTATCGGTTACCGGCTGCTGGGGCACCCTGACGTGGTAAACATCTCGGCTGCTACCGTGCACGATCTCAGGACCCAACTGCACCTGACCGACTTCACCGGCCTGCTGCCCAAGGAGCTGTTTGCCCTCGACAACCTGGCGAATTGGAAGGGCTGGGTATTTCTGGTGCTGGGTGGCTTTCTGGTGGGTTTCGGTACGCGCTACGCCGGTGGCTGCACCTCGGGCCACGCCATTTCGGGCCTCTCTAATCTGCAATGGGTGTCGCTGGTGGCCGTCATCGGCTTCTTCGTCGGGGGCCTGCTCATGACCTGGGTGATCTACCCACTACTGTTTTAAGTACCTGCCATGAAATACTTCAAATACCTGATACTGGGTACGTTGTTTGGCATCATCCTCACCAAAAGTGAGGTCATCAGCTGGTTTCGGATTCAGGAGATGTTCCGCTTCCAGAGCTTTCACATGTACGGCGTCATTGGCTCGGCCATCTTGGTGGGCATGGTATCCGTTCAACTCATCAAGCGCAACCACCTCAAAAGCCTCAGCGGTGAGCCCATCGTACTGGCCGAAAAGCAATTCAGCCACGGCACCTGGATTGGGGGCCTGCTCTTCGGCATTGGCTGGGCGCTGACCGGGGCCTGCCCCGGCCCCATGTTCGCGCAGCTGGGCAGCGGCATTGGCTCGGCCGCCGTGCTCATTCTGGCCGCGCTGGCTGGCACCTGGACGTATAGCGCTTTACGCGAAAAGCTACCTCACTAGTCGTTTCCCACCGCGAAACCCACCGCAGAATGGGTGCAGCAGCCCCACTTAGCGCGCCTATTGCTGCTGATTGCGGCGGCCGTGGGGCTGACGCAACGCCACGGACTTCTGACCCTGACGCTTCTTCAGGCTCAGGTCGGCCAGTAGTTGCCTGAGCTTGTGATTTTCTTCTTCCAAGTGCTAGAGTTGGGTTAGCGCCGCTGCGCTGGCCCCCGCATACGTGCTTTTCTACGCGCAGAATGTCGCGTTGCTCAGACTATGCTCGCGCACAATCTGAGCGATGGTCTGCCCGCTGGCCTGCTGGTGCAGCATGGCAACAATTTGGGCCTCGCTGAACCATCCTTTTTTTATTCAGCAGTCGCCAGGGAGTGAAAGCTACGGCTTTCTCTACTCACAACTGGCTCCCGGTTTGGGGAAGCGTACGGGAGGGGGCGACTTGGTATCGATCCCATGACGAATGTCATAGACTGCCAGAGTACTTATCACTGTCTGAGCAGGTAAAGCAGCAGCACTTTTGGGAGCTTCGCAAGCCAGCAGCGGCAGGAGGCCAGGCTGTAGCAGTGAGGCGACAGGGTCGCCGTCACCGTTTTTCTCACACCCACTTTCGCCGTGCTGTCATGCCACCGCTTACCTGGTTTCTGGATGCAGTTCGCTGCCGGGCCCCGCCCGCCAGGCAGTACGGGGCGGCCTCTATTACAGCTTTTTACCTCACTATGACTCACACTCTACTATACTATGAGAAATTCCGCTTGTTATTACCGCGCGGCTACTGCTGGGCGGCTGGCTGTCCGCCGTAAGTGCGGTTGGGTGCTTTGGCTAGTAGGGGTGCTACTGGCCAGCGTAGGACCTACCTGGGCGCAAAGCGGGGGGGCGGCCAACCTCGACCAGACTCGTAACGGGGCCTACGGCAGCCCGCTCGACCCACCCAGTTGGGTAAATGGGAACGCGGGGGCGCAAAACGCGCACTACCTGGAAGGCCACTCCATCGGCTACCGCTTGGTGCTTAGCAATCTGGCAGCGGGAGCGCACACGGTCGTTATTGGCTGGGACGTGCGGGACGGGGGCAAACACGCGCTCGATTACCTGACCCACTACCAAAACCTGCTGCCGCACAGCCAGTTTGGGCACGCGGCCGAAACCCTCGACCCCCTCAGCGGCCTGGGCCTGGGAGGAGCTTCGGTTAGTACCGCGGCCATCCCAGCCCCCGCTCAGATTCCGACCGGACTGCCATTCAGCTACTATCAGCTGCAAGCGGCCGGCCGCGAGATGATGACGCTGTTCAACGGCACCAGCCTCGATAACCTGAGTTACGTGGTGCAGGGCGACCGTACGCTGGCCCACGCCGAAACGCAGTTGGCCATTACCTTCCACACCACCCAGCCGACCGTGGTACTGGCCTGGGGCGGCCACATTGCCAGTCAGCTCGACTGGGGGGCAGGTACTTCGGCTGTTAATATTAATGGCTCGCCCTACCACACGCGGCTGATTTCGCTCGATGGAAGCGGCGGCAACCAAGACCGCTCGCTGTCGGCCAGCGCCATTGCCCAGCCGCCTACCTGCGCTTTCAGCGGGCCGAGCGTGGGGTGCGCCGGCCAGGCGCTGACGTTTACGGGTCCGGCTGGCATGAGCAGCTACAGCTGGACGGTAACCGGCGTCGGTGCCTCACCTAGTACCGCCGCCAGCCAGTCGATTACCGTTACGGCTGCCGCTGACTACACGGTGCAATTAGTCACTACGAAGGCAGGGGTGAGCTCCGATGGTGATTGCCAGCAGACAGTGACTATCAATGCGATAACTACCGCCACGGCGCTCGCCGACCTGACGCGCTGTCCTGGAGAAGCAGCGGCCTTTACGACCGCTGCCTCGGGCACCGGACCGTTGACGTATGCCTGGACTAAGAACGGGGTGCCCCTTACCGGGGCAACCGGCCCTGATTATAACATAGCCTCGGTGAGCGCGGGCGACGCGGGCACTTATGCGGTGACAGTAGCGGGTACCTGCGGCACGGTAACACGCACCGCCATTCTTACAGTAGACGAGGTTACTACCGCTACGACACTCGCCGATCAAACGCGCTGCCCGGGTGAAACAGCCACCTTCACGACCAGCGCTTCGGGTACCGGCCCCTTTATCTACACCTGGACCAAAGACGGTATGCCTCTGGCTGGAGCTTCCGGCCCGACTTACACCGTTGCGGCCGCTAGCGCGGCCGATGCCGGCACCTATGCCGTAACGGTGAGCGGGGCCTGTACTTCGGTTGTGCGCAGCGCTACGCTTACCGTAAACGAAGCCACCGCCACGGCTGCCCTTGCCAATCAGACCCGCTGCCCGGGGGAAGCGATTACGCTGGCAACCACTGCGTCGGGCACCGGGCCGTTTACGTACGCCTGGGTCAAGGATGGTAATGTCATCGCGGGAGCTACCGGCCCGACCTACACCATCGGGGCAGTGACAGCCGCCGATGCGGGTACCTACTCGGTGGCTGTCAGTGGTGCCCGCGGCACGGCGGCCAGCAGCGCTACGCTGACGGTCAACGAGAATACTGCGGCCACTGACTTAGCTAGTCTGACGCGCTGCCCGGGCGAAGCGGCTACTTTTACGGTGACGGCCTCGGGCACTGGGCCCTTCTACTATATCTGGGATAAAGACGGAGTGACGCTGCCCGCTGCCACGGGCCCTAGCTACTCGGTACCAGCGGCTACGGCCGCCGATGCGGGTACTTATACAGTAACCGTGATTGGTAGCTGTAATAAAGTGTCGCGTAGTGCCACGCTGCAAGTCAATGAAACTACCGCTACTACAAACCTTTCCAACCTAACACGCTGCTCCGGCGAAGCAGTCGCCTTCACGACGACGACTACGGGTACCGGGCCTTTCACCTACACCTGGACCAAAGACGGGGTGCCCCTGGCGGGAGCAAGCGGCCCCCGCTACGCTATTGCATCGTTGACGCTGGCCGATGCGGGCACCTACGCCGTAACCGTGACGGGAGCTTGCAACGCAGTGACGCAGACGGCCAGCCTGACCGTCAACTCCTGCCTGGCGCAGCACTGCACCCTGACGCAGGGTGGCTACGGCAATGCGAACGGCGTACTGTGCAAGTATCCCACCTGGCGTCGCACGCAGTTGATTGCCGGTTTCCTGACTGACGCTGACGTGGTGCTCGGAGCCCCCGGGCGCAGCCTGACGTATGCGCGTACTGCCGGTACCAGCCCGGCCGCCCTCGCGGCTCGCCTGGCCACGGCGCAGTGCATTATCGACCGGTTGCCGGCTGGCGGTCCGGCCGGGGCCTTCCCGGCTTTCGGGGATGTGAGCGGCTGCGGCCCGCTGCCCGCGTCGCTGCTCAAAAACGGGAAGTTCAACAATGTGCTGGTGGGGCAAGCGTTGACGCTAGCCCTCAATCTGCGCGTCGACCCCAGCCTGGGTGGGGTGACGCTCGCGGCCAGCATGACATCGTACAATGCCTTGAATTGCAACGGTTCCGACCCCGCCGACCTGACGGGTCTGACGCGCACCATCCCGGCCTCAGTGCTGGGCAACCTGAGCTATCTGGGCGGCACGGCTACCGTGACTACCCTGCTGGGCCTGGCCAATAAGGCCCTGGGTGGGGTAGCCTACGCCAACGCCGGTGGTAGCCCCAGCGTGGCCGACATCAGCAGTGCGGCCGCGGCGGTCAATGAGCTGTTCGACAATTGCCGCATGTACCGCAGCCCGGCTCTGCAGCCCGAACCTCTCAGCCAGACCCCGCCGGCTGGGCGCCCAAGCCTGGGGCTGGCTACCCCGGCCGAGGCCCTACTTACCGAAGCGCTGCAAGCTTATCCCAACCCCTTCCGCACCAGCACTACCCTGGCATTCGCGCTGCCCCAGAGCACGCCTTATCAGCTGCTGGTGATAGACCCGACCGGGCGGGAAGTGGCTCGCCTGGGCAGTGGTAATGCGCAGGCCGGGGTACGCTACACGTTCACCCTGAGCGGCCTGGCGGAGGGGATGTACGTGGCACGACTACTGACCGAAACCGGTCAGCAAACGGTGCACCTGAGCCTGATTCACTAGCCCGGCTCGGGTACACTGCTTCCAAGAGCCGGCGGCCTATGGCTGCCGGCTCTTTGTGCAAGTGGGGCTATTCCGCTACCAGTGGGCGCAGCGCAGCTTCTGCGGCTGCACTACCCGGATGCTTTTGTGCCACAGCTCGACCAGGCCGTCGTGCCGGAATTCACTCAGGGTGCGAATCAACGATTCGGAAGCAGTACCCACCAGGGCGGCCAGATCCTCGCGCGAAAGGTGGATGGTGCCATCGCCCCGACGGGCCTTCCCGTCCTCGTGCAGGCGCAGCAGCGTAAGGGCCACCCGGCGTCGAATGGAGGCGTAGGCCATATCGAGCAGCTGCTGTTCGCGGCCGGCTACCTGGCCAGCCAGCAGGCGAACAAAGCGCTGGCTTACGGCTGGGTGCCGGTGCAAAAGCTGCGTAAAATCAGCTTCGGGAATGTAGTACACCGTAGCAGCGTCCAGCGCCACGGCCGAATCTTGGTGCGCAGTCTGCTGCAACAGGGGCAAGTAGCCCAAGAACTCACCCGGCCCGTACACGCCCGTCACGAGCTCCTTGCCGCTGGCCGTGCGGCGCACGGTCTTGATTCGCCCGCTTTGCACGAAGTACAGGCGCGTAGCCTCGTCGCCTTCGGCATACAGCTCTTGCCGGGAGCGGAGCTGATGAGCCCGGCGGTCGGTAGTCAGGCCAGTGAGTTGCCCCACGGCAGCCGCGTCACCCAGAAAAGCCGACAAGCCCCCGCTGGCTTGCAGGTCGTAGTCGGTCTGTAGCTGCCGATGGCGCGTGAGCCGGCTGCCGATGGCGTTGAGCAGCTCCGCCTCCTCGAAGGGTTTGGTCAAGTAGTCATCGGCCCCCATTTCCATCCCCCGGCGCAGGTCGGCCCGCTCAGCCCGGGCCGTCAGAAAGATAAAGGGCACCCCCGCCAGCGCTGGGCTCTGCTGAAACACGCGCAGCACCCCGTAGCCGTCGAGCTCGGGCATCATAATATCGCACACCACTAGGTCGGGAGGCGAAATCAGCGCCTGCGCCACCCCCGCCTTCCCATGGGCGGCCAGCAGCACCTGGTAGCCGGCCAGCTCCAGAATTTCGCCCGTGCTTTCCCGGATAAGCTGGTTATCCTCAATTAGTAGAATGGTCTTCTTCATAAGGGAGGGTGATGGTGAAAGTAGTGCCCACGTGCAGCTCACTGTGCAGCGCGATGGTGCCGCCCAACAGCTCCAGGTATTTAGTGACGATGTAGAGCCCCAGGCCCGTGCCGGGAATGTGCGCCACCCCGGGAGACCGGAAAAAGCGCTCGAACAAGTGCACCTGGTCGGCCGCTGAGATGCCCAGCCCCTCATCACGCACGCGCACCGTCAGCACCCGGGCCTGGGCCACGGCCTGCACGCATACCCGAGCATCGTCGGGCGAGTACTTGAGGGCATTGGACAGCAGGTTAACCAGTATTTTGCGCAGTAGCGAGGCGTCCAGCCACAGGGTAGGGGGGCCGCTCACCACCTGCTCGATGTGCTGGCTGGGGCGACGCAGGCCCTGTACTTCGGCTACGGCCTCTTGCAGGATGTGCGGCACATTCGCCCGGCCGGGCCGCACGTCGAACCTGCCCTGCTCCAGCTTGTCTACCGACAGAAACTCTTCCAGAATGTCGGTTAGGTGCTTGACGGAAGTGCGGATGTGCGCCAGGTGGCGTCGGCGCTGCGGCTGCTGCTCGGTAGTGGTATATTTTTCGGCCAGGATGGCGGAATTGAGCACGGCCGTGAGGGGGGTGCGAAACTCGTGCGAGGCCATGCTGACGAAACGCGACTTCAGCTCGCTGAGTTGCTGCTCAGCGGCCAGCGCCTGGGTGAGCTCGTGGGTGCGCTGCTCCAACTCCGCCAGGGTGGCGGCCAGGGCCCGGGTACGGTCGGCCACCTTGTGCTCCAGCTCGGCGTTGAGCTGGGCCACCTGTTGGTGCTGGGCCCGCAGCTGGCGCTCGGCCTCGTGCTTGAACGTCACGTCAATCACGTACGCCACCACGAATAACTCGTCGTCGAGGTGGAAATAGCTCAGGCTGATTTCTACCGGAAATACCGACCCATCGCGCCGGCGAGCCCACAAGTCGCGCTGGCTGCCCGTGGCCCGCGCCTGCGAGTCGGGATTGAACGAGGCTCGTAGCTGGGCGTGAAACTGGCCGACGGCCTCGGGCATCAGGAGCTCCACGCCTTGGCCCCGCAGGGTATCGGCCGGGTAGCCGAACTGCCGCTGGGCCTGCGGGTTGGCCAATACGATGTTGCCCCGCCGGTCGCACACGATGATGCCGATGGTGGCCGACGAGAACACGGCCTCGAAGCGCCCCACGCTGTGCGCCAGGTGGCGCTCGGCCTGGTGCAGGCGGTTGGTATCGGTGATGCGTACTAGATAATACGAGTGCTCGCCCAGCATCAGCCCCGATAGCTCCAGGTGCGCCCAGAAAGAGCTGCCGGTGTGGCAGCGCAGCTCTACCTCTTCTTCGTGATGGCCGTAGCGGGCCACCCGCTGCTTGAGCTCCTCCCACTCGGCGAGCGTGTGGCGTTGCACGCGCAAATTACGTTCCGGGTCGTCGTAGAGCGCCTGCGCCGACGGGTAGCCCAGTAGTCGGTAGCCCGCTTCATTGACGTGCGTAAACCACCGCTTTTCCACATCATACAACCCCACGAATTCCCGGGCCCGCTCAAACAGGGCGTCAGTCAGCGAATTGCGGTATAAGCTGGTGGGCATGAGAGCAGTAAATAACTGGCCCTAAGATACAAAAAATAAATGCGGCATTCAACGGCGGGCAGCAGCCAGCCCACTTGTACCGGGCGGGCAGTTGGTTGGCGCATGAAGAGAGGAAAGATGTTGGTCTCAACCGGTAAAACCGCACTAACTAAGCAGCCGCCCGCCTGATGGTAATCGGGCGGGCGGCTGGGGGTAGCACAACCAGCAGGCTGTTGCGTCAGCCAGGGCTGGCCTACAACTTCTCGAAGCGACGCAGTAGGCGATTACTGCCAGTGCCTACCTGCACGAAGTAGGTGCCAGCGGCCAGGCTGTGCACGTCTAGCTCAACGTCCTCGGTAGTAGGACTAGCTGGCAGCGCTACGGGCCGACCCAGGGTGTCGTACACGCGCCAGGGTTGGCCGGCGGCGGCTGGGGGTAGTTGCACGGTCAGCGTACTGCTAGCGGGGTTGGGGTACACCACCAGTTGCTCGTCGGCCGACCGGGCCGCTACTACGGCCACCGGGCTATAGGTAGTTTGCCCCCCCACGTCTACTAGTCGCAGCCGGTAGTAAAGCAGTTGGCTGGGAGCCAGCGGGTCGGGTTGCTGGTAGTCGTGCGGTACGGTGCTGGTGCCCTGCGCTTTCACCTGCCCCAGGCTGCTGAACGCCCGGCCGTCGAGGCTGCGCTCCAACTCGAAATACTCACTGTTCAGCTCGCTGGCCGTGTGCCACCGGGCCAGTACCGACCCGTTGGTCCGGCGCTCGGCGGTGAAGCTCGTGAGGGTTACGGGCAGCGGATTGACCGCCGAGTTGGTGGCCAGCACAAAGTCGCCGCCGGTCGTAAACTGCTGGATGGGCGTGGTAGTGGTAGAAGGAGCCAGAAAATTGCCGTTCAAATCTTCCCAGAGGGTGGGGTCTACTAAGCTGGTGCGGGCAATGCGCAAGGCGCGAGGATTTACCACCCCATCATCGGACCCAAACGTGATGCTGATTTCGCCGCGTTGAATGGTGCTGGTTCCCCCCGCTCCCGGCTCGACGGTGTAGTAGCGCACCGACGATACCCATTTCAAGGCCGAAGGCATGGTGCGGGTAGGGGGGCGGCGTTCCATCTGGCGTACGCTGTAGGTAGTGGTGCCCGGGGTCGCGGTTACGGCGACCGTTACGGGTCGGTAATTCTGTAAGCCGTTGCCCAGCGGGAAATCCAGCGCTACGCGCGGCACTGCCCCACTGGTAACTGCACTCTGCATCATGACGTTGACGAAGCTCTCACTACTGCCGCCCGCCCACGTAGCTCCCGGCGGCAGTACCACTTGGTACCCAGCCGGAAAGCGCAGCCGCCCCCGCGTCAGCGTCAGGGTACCGAGCACGGTGAGGGTGGCATTGACGCGGGCCGACCCCGTATCGGTGCGGGCCAGCGTCAGATTGCGCAGGGTACTGCCCGCGCCTGGTGCAAAG
>CAJYVK010000051.1 GCA_913778455.1 uncultured Hymenobacter sp.
CTCCACTATGCTGCACACTCTTTCCCTACACGACGCTCTTCCGATCTCCCGCCCGCTGGCTAGCCTGCCTACCTTCGCCCCATGCTGCCGCCCGCCTACCGCCGAGCCTTCGCGCTGCTGCGCCTGCCGTTCTCCTTGTTTCTAATGCCCATTTTTTGGTTTGGGCTCAGCGCCTTACGCGAGCCCTTCAGTTGGGGGCGGGCGGCGGCGGCTTTCGCTATTCTGCACCTGCTGGTGTACCCGGCCTCCAACGGCTACAACTCGTACTACGACCGCGATGAGGGCAGCATCGGGGGGCTGGAGGCACCGCCGCCTGTCACGCCCGAACTGCTGCATCTGGTGTGGATTTTCGAAACGCTGGCCCTGCTGGCCGCGCTGCTGCTGGGCTGGCCCTTCGCGGCGATGGTGGTGGTGTACATCCTGGTGTCGCGAGCGTACAGCTACGAGGGCATCCGGCTCAAAAAATACCCCCTGCTGAGCACGGTGGTAGTGGTCATTTTCCAGGGAGCCTTCACCTTCCTCATGGCGCAGGTGGGCGCGGGAGCCAGCCCGGCCCAGCTTGGGGAGCCGACCAATCTGCTGTTGGCCGCCGTGAGCACGCTCTTTCTGTGCGGCTCCTACCCCCTCACGCAAATCTATCAGCACCAAGAAGATGCGCGACGTGGCGACCGCACGCTCAGCCTACGGCTGGGCATCCGGGGCACGTTCGTGTTTGCGGCGGGCGGGTTGTTGGCTGGGGCCGCGGCGATGGCTACGGCCTACTGGCTACGGGGTGAGCTACGCAACCTGTTCATTTTCCTGCTTGCTACGGGGCCGGTGGTAGCGCTGTTTGGGCGCTGGGCCGGACTGGCCTGGCACCACCCCGAGCTAGCCAATTTCACCTGGACCATGCGCATGAATAAAGTATCGTCGGTGTGCCTGAGCTTGGCTTTCATTGCCATGCTGGTGTGGCGCGTGGCTGGCTAGGGCAAGCGAGCGAAAGCCGCCGATACTTCGTACTCAATATCTTGCAGGATCAACAGCCGCTCCTCCTGAATGGAAGCGCGGTACGCCTGAGCCGTGGTCGTTTCGGGCGACATTTCCCAGCGGGCCAGCGCGGTCAGCGTTTCGATGCGTTGCAACGACAAGTCGATGCGCCCCTTGATGGCCGCCCATAAGGTCGGGGCCTGCTCGGGCGCGGCCAGCAGTTCCAGGTCGAGCAGCTTCATGGTCAGGCCAGCCATGCGCTGCAATATTTCCTGCTCGGCGGCCGTGAAGGTACGCGGCTTGCGGTCGAGCACGCACAGCGAGCCAATGGGCTGGCCGGTAACCGTTTTAATGGGGTGGCTGGCGTAGAAGGCAAAATCCTTTTGCGCCTCCTTGCTTACCCAGCGGCAGGGCTCGGCGCGTAAATTGGGGAAGACGGTCGTGGTATTGGGCTGGTAAACGGCAACTGAGCAAATGCTATCCTCGCGTCGCAGGCGACTGGCCAGCGGCGGCTCACCAACGTTGCCGGGGTACACCACTTCGTCGGCGTCCACAAGCGACACCTGCGCCATTGGGGCGGCGAACAGCCTAGCCGTCAAGGCTGCTATCTGCTCGAATATCTGGTGGTGTGCCCGCTCCAGAGCCCGGTACGGTTTCAGGGCACGCAGGCGCTCAGCCTCCTGCTCGGTAGATATGGGAAGATTGACAGCCATAAATAAAGGATAGTAACACGAGAAGGGGCCAAACGCTATCCCTCGGCGAAGGTAGCGTTTGGCCCCTATACATGGACGTTAAACCCGATTTAACCGTTCATAGCTAGCAGAAACTCTTCGTTATCCTTGGTACCTTTCATGCGGTCTTTGAGGAATTCCATCGCCTCGGTGGCGCTCATGTCGGTCATGAATTTGCGCAGCACCCACACGCGGTTTAGCTCGTCGCGGCTCATTAGCAGGTCTTCGCGGCGGGTGCCGGAAGCCGGGATGTCGATGGCCGGGAACACGCGCTTATTGGCCAGCTTGCGATCGAGCTGCAATTCCATGTTGCCGGTGCCCTTGAACTCTTCGAAGATAACCTCGTCCATCTTCGAGCCGGTCTCGATGAGCGCCGTGGCGATAATCGTCAGCGAGCCGGAGCCTTCGATATTACGCGCCGCGCCGAAGAAGCGCTTGGGCTTTTGCAGCGCACCGGCGTCGATACCACCCGAGAGGATGCGCGACGAGCTGGGCTGCACCGTATTGTAGGCGCGGGCGAGGCGGGTGATGGAATCGAGCAGAATCACCACGTCGTGGCCGCACTCAACTAGGCGGCGGGCCTTGTCGAGGGCCAGCTCCGCGATTTTCACGTGGCGGTCGGCCGTTTCGTCGAAGGTCGAGCTTAGCACCTCGGCCTTTACCGAGCGGGCCATATCAGTTACTTCCTCGGGGCGCTCATCAATCAGCAGGATGATGAGATAAACTTCCGGGTGATTTTCCGAAATCGAGTTGGCGATTTCCTGCAAGAGCACCGTTTTACCGGTTTTGGGCTGGGCCACAATGAGACCGCGCTGGCCCTTGCCGATGGGGGCAAACAGGTCGAGCACGCGGGTGCTTACCTGGGTGGGCTTGGTCGAAAGCTTGAGCTTCTCGTCGGCAAAGAGGGGCGTCAAGTGGCTGAACGGCACGCGGTCGCGCACTTCCTCCACCGTGCGGCCATTGATGCTCTCCACGTTCACCAGGGCAAAATACTTCTCGTTTTCGCGGGGCGGGCGCATGGTGCAGTTCACCGTATCGCCGGCCTTGAGGCCGAACTGCCGCACTTGCTGCGGCGACACGTAGATGTCGTCGGGCGAGGTCAGGTAGTTGTAATAGGGCGAGCGCAGGAAGCCGTAGCCGCCGTCGGGCATCAGCTCCATCGTGCCCGAGCCAGGCACCACGAGGTCGAGCTCGGGGGCGCGGGGCGGACGCTGCTGCTGTTGCTGCGGACGCTGGCCCTCGACGGGTTGCCCGGTGCTGGTAGTTGGCTGGCTGGCAACGCCTTGCTCACCGCCTGCGGCTTGGCCATCAAGGCCCTGGCGCTGGCGTTCCTCGCGGCGCTGCTGGCGCTGGGCCTCGCGCTGGGCGTAGCGCTCCTCGCGGCTCAGGCGGGGCTGGTCGGTGGCGCCGGCCCCGTTGATGGGGCGCTGCTCGCGGGGCTGGTCGTTGGTAAAGCGGCTTTGGACGGCAGCCCCATCGCGGGCCTCGCGGTTGTCGCGGAACTCGCTGCGAGGCTGGTCGTTGCGGCCCAGGCGCTGCGTGTTGTCACGGTTGTCGCGACCGTCCCGGTTTTCGCGCTCAAAGCGCTGGTCGCGGCTTTCGCGGCGGTCGGTGGCTGGAGTATCGGTGGCTACTTCGGCAGCGGGCGTAGCTACTTCGGTTGCCGCTTCGGCGGGAATAACCGCGCTGCTTTCGCTGGTAGCAGTGGTGGTAGCCGGCTGGCTGGGCTCGCGGCGGGGCAACGGGCGACCGGCACGGTCTACGCGCTCGCGCCGCTCGCGGCGCACGGGGGCACTTTCGCCGGCCGAGTGGGTTTCCTGGGTGGGGTTGGTTTCGGTAGGCGGAGCAGTGGCTTCTTCGGTCGCCACTGATACGGCGGCCACGGCCTGTTCGTCGGCCTCTACTTTTTCGAGGCGCGTCGGCTGCGCTACTTCTTCAGTAGCAGCCACTTGCTCGGCTTGGGCCACGGGGGCTTCGGTGGTCGGCGCGGCTACCTCGGCGGGGGCGCTGGCCGCCACGTCGGTAAATGGCTGCTCAACTACCGCTACGGCGGCGGGCCGGCGGCGGCCCGCCCCGCCCCGGGCACCCCGGGTCGAGGGCGTAGCGGCGGGCGCGGTGGCTACTGGGGCAGCTACCTCGGCTACGGCCGGCGCTTCGGCCGGGGCGGCCTCGGGCGCGGCAGTCGCAGCGGCGGGCCGCTTACCGGGCAGTTGGTCGGCGGGCAGAATGGCTTGCTGGTCCAGAATCTTGTAAATCAAATCCTGTTTGCTCAAGCGTTTGAAATTGCCAACATTCAATTGCTCAGCAATTTCCTTGAGTTCGGACAACAGCCGGTCCTTCAGCTCGTTAAGGGTGTACATAAACTGGGATAGGGAGGATAAATCGGGCCGGGGCGGCCCCGGGGCGCGGCAAATAGCTGGCGGCCAGGGCTAGCGAAGCAGCTTCCGGCCCGCAGGCCGAAAATCCACAACACGAAGCGCAAAAGCGGTACTCAACCAACTAGGCGGCAGGCAACAAACAAGAAATGAGTGAGGTGTAAGAAGCAAAGCCGGCAGCTCCACCAAAAGCAACCTGATTGAGCCGGCTGTGCGACAAGCTAGCCCGACAGGCTAACCCGGCCAACCCCGCGGGTCGGCTTGCGGCTGCAATATTAAGCCATTACGGGCAAACTGCCAACGGGTTGGTCGGAATTGAAAATTTGGGGCGGGGGCGGAGGAATTATTCACCTCGCCCCGCCTGCCGGCTCATTACCAGGTTTCGATTCCTGTGGAGAAAACTACCTTTGCCCGCACTATGCTGCAAATTTCCGTCTTGAAAGAGCAAACCGCCCGCGTGCTGGCCGGCCTTGCCAAACGTAATTTTAAAACGGCCGAAGCCGACGTGCAGGCCGTGCTCGACCTCGACCAGCGCCGCCGGGGCCTGCAAACCCAGCACGACGCCGCCCAGGCCGAAGCCAACGAGCTGGCCCGCCAGATCGGCGGCCTCATGAAAAGCGGCGACAAAGCGGGGGCCGAAGCGCTGAAAGCCCGCACCGCCGAGCTCAAAACGCAGATTAAGGCGCACGCCGACGAGCTGGCCGCCGCCGAGCAGCAGCAAACGCAGCTGCTGTATAAAATTCCCAACATCCCGCACGAGAGCGTGCCCGCCGGCCGCTCGGCCGACGACAACGAGGTCGTGCGCGAGGGCGGCACCAAGCCCGAGCTGGCCGCCGGGGCCCTCCCCCACTGGGAATTGATCAAGAAGTACGACATCATTGATTTTGAGCTGGGTATCAAAATCACGGGCGCGGGCTTTCCGGTGTACAAGGGCCAGGGGGCACGCTTGCAGCGGGCGCTGGTTAACTTCTTCCTCGACCAGGCCCGCGACGCGGGCTACACCGAGGTGCAGCCTCCCATCCTGGTCAACGAGGCCAGCGGCTACGGCACCGGCCAACTGCCCGATAAGGAAGGTCAGATGTACCACGACGCGCAGGATAACCTGTATTTGATTCCAACCTCGGAGGTGCCGATTACCAACCTGTACCGCGACGAGATTATCCCGACCGAGAAGCTGCTCGTGCGCAACACCGGCTACACGCCCTGCTTCCGCCGCGAGGCCGGCTCGTGGGGGGCCGACGTGCGGGGCCTGAACCGCCTGCACCAGTTTGACAAGGTAGAAATCGTGCAAATCACGCAGCCCGAGCACTCCTACGCCGCCCACGAAACGATGGTGGCCCACGTGGAAAAGCTGCTGCAACTGCTGGAGTTGCCCTACCGGGTGCTGCGCCTCTGCGGCGGCGACATGGGCTTTACCTCGGCCCTCACCTACGACCTGGAGGTGTGGAGCGCCGCCCAGGGCCGCTGGCTGGAGGTATCGTCGGTGAGCAACTTCGAGACTTTCCAAGCCAACCGCCTCAAGTGCCGCTACCGGGGCGAGGGTGGCAAAACCCAGTTGCTGCACACGCTCAACGGCTCGGCACTGGCCCTGCCCCGCATCGTGGCTGCCCTGCTGGAAAACAACCAGACGGCGGAGGGTATCCGTTTGCCCGAGGTGCTGCACAGCTACTGCGGGTTTGGAGTGATTGCCTAATTAGCAATTTTATAGCTGATAGCATGGAAATAGTTTTCGAGAACGTTTATCTTTCTTTCAAAGAGTACGTGCTCCTAAATTTGCGCTATTCATTTAAAACCAAGCCACTACTAGTGGGGCGACTTTTCCTGTTTCCCCTCGCTGCTGCTGGCCTATGGATTTATGTTCTGGCCAATTTGCAGCTATCGGAAGCATTACAGGCGCTAGGGCTACAGCTAGCCTTATTTACGCTACTCGGGATTTTCACACCCGTATCGGCCTGGCGGGGATTTCGGCGCAACTACGAATCGACTAAGTTTTTACAGGCTCCCACAACTTACCGGTTTTCAGATGAGGGGGTACGAATTGACTCTCCTTTCTTACAAGCCTCTTTTCCGTGGGAAACCATTCGGGATTTACACGTAGTGAAACTGCAAGCAGTTTTGTTGAGTAGCGACCTGACTGGATTTTTCCTTGATTTTCGCTGCCTTAAAGCTCCCTCTACCAAAGCAGACTTTTTAGCTCTGCTTCAACGACATACCATCCCGGTTAATTAATTCCTGGAACCTACCTTACCCGGTAGGCACTGCCACTTCAGCCCGACAGACTATTTTCTGATATGAAAAACGCTGCAACATATTTCACTGCCACGCTGGCAGTTGCTGCCACCCTACTGGCCGCTCCCGCCGCCCAGGCCCAGATTTCGACCCCGCAGGCCAGCCCCAAGAGCACGGTAACCCAGCGCGTGGGCCTCACCGACGTCACCATCACGTATTCGCGCCCCAGCGTGAAGGGCCGCACCATTTTCGGCGGCGACAAAACAGTGGTGCCCAACGGCAAGCGCTGGCGCACCGGGGCCAACGCTACCACCAGCATCAAGTTCTCGGACGACGTGACGATTGAGGGCGTGAAGGTACCCGCCGGTGAATATGGCCTCTACACCGTGCCCCGCCCCAACGAATGGACGGTAGTACTCAACAAGAGCCTTAAGCAGGGCGCTGACGTTGACGGTTTTAAAGACGATCAGGACGTGGCGCGCTTTACCGTAAAGCCCTACAAGCTGGGGGGCAAGGTTGAGACCTTCACCATCAATTTCACCGACCTCACCCCGGCCACGGCCACCGTGGCGATGGAGTGGGAAAGCACGGGCACGAAGTTCAAGATCACGAGCGACGTGGACAGCAAGGTGATGGCCCAGATTGACGAGAAAGTCATCAAGAATGCCAACCCCAGCAACGGCGACCTGGCCGCCGCCGCCGTGTATTACTACGACAATAATAAGGATCTGAAGCAGGCGCTGGCCTGGATGCAGAAAGCCAACGCCACCGACCCCAAATTCTGGAACGTAAACACGGAGGCTAAAATTCGCCTCAAAATGAAGGACTACAAGGGTGCGCTGGCCGCCGCCGAGCAGTCGAAAAAGCTGGCCCTGGCCGCTACCCCGCCCAACGGCGACTACGCCAAAATGGGCGACGACCTGATGGCTGAAGCCAAGAAGATGGGTAAGTAGTAGAGGTGATGAAGTGAGGAGGTGAGGAGGTGAAAAGTGATGGGGTAATAAGTAAGGGAAATAAGTCAGCATATAGCTTTTCCCCAACTTATTACCCCATCACTTTTCACCCCCTCACCCCCTCACTTCATCACCCCTTACCCTCTCACCCCATCGCCTTATTCAGGGCGATGATGGAGGCTTTGTAGTCTTCACGGGCCAGGATGAACTGGATGTTGACTTTGCGTAGCGTGAAGCCCGCGCTACGGATATTGACGCCCGCCTCGGCGAGGGCGCCGGCGGCCTTGGCCAGCAGGCCGGGCTGGTCGATGTTGGAACCGATGAGGCAGACCATGCAGGCTTCCTCGACAGTCACTTTCTCGTAGCGGGCCTCCAGGGTGGGCACGAGCTGCGGCCGGAGGTCTTTCTGCCAGATAACGAGCGAGATGCTGTTGGCGCTGGTGGCTTTGAAAATGTAGCTCACGCCGAGGTCGTAGAAAGCCTGCATGAGCTGCAAGTCGAAGCCGGCCGCGCCCACCATCAGCGGGTCATAGATGTCGATTATCACCACTTTATCGGTACCGGTGATAACTTCAATGTGCTTTTCGGGCGAGATAAAATCGCGGGTGATTAGCGTACCGGGATGCTCAGGCTCGAAGGTGTTCTTGATGCGCAGGTCGATGGCATTTATTTCCAGCGGCTTCGAGGCTTTGGGGTGAATGGCCTCCATGCCCACGTCGGCCAGCTGGTCGGCCACGTCGTAGTTGGTGAAGCCCACGGGGTGGCACTGGTCGACGCCCACCATCATGGGGTCGGCCGAGCACAGGTGATATTCTTTGTGAATGATGGCCTCCTGGGGCTGCACGGCTACGGCTATCTTACTGAAGGTCACTTCCGAATATCCCCGGTCGAACTCGCGCATAATGCCCTCGGTACCCTTGGTGTAGCCGGTGGCGATGCAGATGGTATTGGCAAAGTCGATGCCCGAGAACGCCTGCTGGATGCGCTCGTCGATGGTGAGCGCCCGCGCATCGTCGAAGCCGCTGAGGTCGACCAGCGTGGCATTCACTCCCTTGTTTTGCAAGATATTGACCGAGTTGAAGGCCGAGTGCGCCTCGCCGATGCTAGCCAGGATCTCGCGGGCAGCCTGCAAGATATTGTAGCTATTCACGTAGCCCGAGGCCAGCACGTTGACGAGGCTATCGAGGTAGGTCTGGGCCAGGCCCAGGCGCTCATCCACGAAGGCGTCGGCCACGGCGAGGTCGAGGCCCAGCGGGGCGTAGTTCTTGTTCAGCTCCTTGAGCTTGGTGGCTACCTCTTGCAGGGCCTGCCGGAAATCCTGGTTTTGGGTGATGTGGTGGTAGACGCCGGGCGCGCCGGTTTTCTTGTTCTCCAGCAGCCAGTTGGTGACGTTGGCGTAGGCCGACACCACGAAAATACGGTTGTACAACTCCTGGCCCTGGCGGCCGTGGAAGATGATGTTCTGGAGAACATCGGCGAAGGCGGTCATGGAAGTACCGCCAATCTTTTCGACTGTTAGCATGGTTGGGTCGGCCCGCCCGTGGCTACCCTTACCCCCGGCCCCGCTCGTGGGGAGCAGGGAGCCACGGCGGCGCGGACTTTGCGGCTAGGGCCTTTCTGAATATAAAAAGCGAGCCGTTCGCCTTTTGGGGCAAACGGCTCGCAAGTTAAAAGTCAAGTTCGTGAAAATGTGCTGAGGGTGGCCGTAATTAGGACTTGTTACTCTGCTGGTGAAGTTACGTGGCCCGGGTGGCCCGGCACCTAGTTGCTCGCTTGCGGACTACAAAGTCCGCGCTACTTACCGTTCGACTCCACCAGGTTGGCCAGGATGCGGAAGGCACCCGGCACGCCGGCCGGCAGCTCGCGGAAGAGCGAGAGGCCGGTGTAGATGTAGCGGCCCTTGCCGTAGGGCGCGACCAGGATGGCGCTCTGCTTATCGGTTTCGTCAGGATCATGGCTGGCGATAACCGTTTGGTAATGATTATCCCAGGCCGAGGGGTAGTACAGGCCCTGCTCCTGCACCCAGCCGGTGGCGAAGTCGGCGGGCGTGAGCTTGTTGGGCACGTTGAGTACCGCGGCACCGGGGTTGAGGAAGGTGACGGGCGTATTCTCGACCGTTACGCGGTCGGCGGAGAGGGTGAGTGGGTACGGGCCAATTTCGGGCAGCACGGTGCCGTAGTTTACCACGTAATGCACGAGCATCGTGCCGCCGTTTTCAACGTAGCGCAGCAGTTCGGGCTGCTGGGTTTTGAGGCGGTCGAGCACGTTGTAGGCGCGCACGCCGAGCACTACGGCGTCGTACTTGGCCAGACGCTCGGCGGTGAGGTCGGTGGCGGGGTCGAGCAGGCTCACGGTGTAGCCGAGCTGGCGCAGGGCCTCGGGCACCTCGTCGCCGGCCCCCATGAGGTAGCCGATGGTCCGGGTGTGGCCGCGGGCCACGTTGAGCTTCACGAGCGGGGCCGTGGCCTCGGGGAAGAGCGTCTGGGTGGGGATATGCGGGTAGGCAATGGTCTGGATGCCCCGGCTATAAGACTGTCCACTTACGGTAGCCACGGCGCGCAGCGCCGCCTTGCCCTCGGCCGCGCCAGCCAAGGGGCGCAGGGTAAAGTTGATAGTTTGCTCGTCGTCCTTGTTTTTTAGGCTAAAGGCGGCCGTGGCGGGCTCCACCTGCCAGCCACTGGGCACTTGCAAGGCCAGCGAGCCAGCTACCCCGGCCTGGCCGGCGCGCAGCGTCACGGGTACCTGCTTGGGTTGCTGGTCGGCAAAGACGTAGGCGCGGGCGGCGGGGATGTTCACCATCACCGGCGGCACTACGGCCAGCGGCTGGTAGAGCTCGCCGAGCACGGGGTCGGTGCGTTTGTATTGGACGGGAACGGCAAATTCGAAACTAGTTAAGTCGTTAGGAAATTTAATTTTAGCTTTACCCGATACTTCTTGATTGGGTACAATTAGTTTAATCGTGCAAATGACATTTAGTGCGGCAGTATTTTCCGCTGCTCCTCGCTGCTGCTGATCAGGAACACTGTACATACCTATCGTACCGGGTTGAGCCAGCCAATACGGAACCGTGCTGTTTCTATAGTTAAAACCTGCTGTATTAGGCGTATTACGCTCACAGCACGATTTCAACTCAAGAACTATTGGCTTTCCTTTAATGAGAGGCTTATTGATAGTTGAATCACCTCGCAAGAAACTATACTTAACCTTTTGCAACTCAACTTGTACATCTGAGCGATTTAGTGCTTCAATTGAAAATTTAACGCTCTGGTCTGCAACTATGGATGATTGAGCTGCATTCGCTTCCAGTCGTAAGCCTAAGCATTGTTTAATCAGTTCATCAAGTTCGCTTTCTTTAATGCTCAACTCAGTGGTCATAGGGAAGGTCAACGCATGAAACTGCTCTTTCACTTTCAGCAACCCCACTACGCTCGCGCTCGGGTTACTCGCGTCATACTTCTTCACTACCTCGTCCACCAATTTCCCCACCGCCGCGCCGCCCAGCACGCGGTTCCAGGTTTGGTCGATGCCTTCAAATAAATCCGTTTTGGCGGGCGTACCCTTCACAAACTGGAAGTAGTCAAAGGTTTCGCCCCGTTTGGCGCTACTGCCCATGCCCTGGCTGCGGTGCTGCGAGCGCGAGCGGGCGGCGAGCTCGCCGTAGCTCTGGCCCAGCAGGGCGTTGTAGCCGCCGGTATCGAGCTTGAGGTAGCCACTCATATCCTCGCCGGGCTTGGTGAAATAGCTGCCGGTATTCCAGTACAGGCGCTTGGGCTGCCAGGGCTGCACGTATTGCAGTTGCTCGGGAAAGCGCTTGGGGTCGCCGGCGGCGTCGAAGGCTTCGGCGGCCAGGATGGCGCTGGCCTGGTGGTGGCCGTGGCCGGCGCGGGCGTCGGGCGGGAAGCGGGTGATGAGCACGTCGGGCCGGCGCTGGCGAATCACCCACACCATATCGGCGAGCACCTGCTCCTTGTTCCAGATGGTGAAGGTTTCGGCGGCCGTCTTGCTGAAGCCGAAGTCGTTGGCGCGGGAGAAGTACTGGTGCGCGCCGTCGATGCGGCGGGCGGCCAGCAGCTCCTGGGTGCGGATGACGCCGAGCTGCTCGCGCAGCTCGGGGCCGATGAGGTCCTGGCCCCCATCGCCCCGGGTGCAGCTGAAATAGCTGGTTTCGAGCTTGCGCTCGTTGGCGAGGTAGGCCAGCAAGCGGGTGTTTTCGTCGTCGGGGTGGGCGGCGATGTACATCACCGAGCCCACGGTCTGGAGCTTTTGCAGGCCCAGCAGAATTTCGGACGAGGAATAAGTCTTGGGGGCCTGCGCGTTGGCCTCAGGCAGCAAGGAGCAATGAATAGCCAGCAGGGCCAGGCACAGGCGGGCAGCGGCGCGAATAGAAAAAGGCATAAACAGCAAACCAATTAGGGCCGTGAAGTTACCGGCATTGGGGCGCCGACGCACCTTTTAGCGCTCCCCCAACGGCACAACTACGTGGGCCGGAGTGCCCAACTCGCTCCCAGCGCCCGGTTGGGCACAAAAAAACCGTCGCCTGGCGCAAGTGCGGGGCAACGGTCTTTCGAGTGCGGGCGGCGTGGGCCAGCTAGTGCCGGCTCACGCTGCACGGACGGGCGGGCTGCTCGGCGGCCGGGTCGTCGAGCGGGCAGGTAGCCGGCGGCTGCGCGCTGGCCGGCGCAAAGGCGACGCAGTAGCCGGCGGCCCAGCAGCTGGCACAAGCCCCACCCAGGCGGCAGGGCTCGGGCCAGCCCTCGGCTAGCAAAGGGTTGGCATTCGTTTTCATAGTCAGAAAAGGGAAGAGTAGTAACCACGGCGGGCGGCGAGCCGCTTGCGCCAGGTTTTTATCAAAGGTCTGCCTTCTACACCAGCCGGTGGTGCTCTTGCATGTGAATGGCCAGGATGGCTTACTGAACGCGCTGCTGGCGCGGGCTGGCCCGTTCCGGCGCGGGCTGGGCCGGGGCCGTACCTTTGGGTAGTATGCTGCCCTCCCCTAGTACGGCCGCGCCGCTGGCCCCGGCGCCGGTTTCAACGGCTCCCTTTCTGGCCGAAGTAGCCCGCGAGCTGCTGGCCACCCACGGCCCCGAGGCCCTCGCCGACCTCGTCGTGATCGTGCCCACGCGCCGCGCCGTGGTATACCTCAAAAATGAGCTGGCCCGCGCCACGCCTGAGGGCGAGGCGCTGTGGGCGCCGCGCATCGCGGCCATGGAAGACTACATGGTGGAGCGGGCCGGCGTGCAGGTCGAGGAGCCCATTGCCCTGCAACTGCTGCTGTTCGATATTTTCAAAGACTTCGACCCCGACTTGCAGTTCGACCATTTCGTGGGCTGGGGCGGGCTGCTGCTGCAAGATTTTTCGACCCTCGACCAGCACCTGGCCGATACCAAGGCTATTTTCGACTACCTGGCCGAGGCCAAGGCGCTGGAGCGCTGGCAGCTCGACCCTGAGCTGAAGACGACCGGGCTCGACCGCTACTTTGGCTTCTGGGGCCAACTGCGCAAGGTGTATCTGCGCTTCAAGGCCCGGCTCAAGCCCCAGCACCTCGCCTACCCCGGGCTGGCCTACCGCCGCGCCGTGCAGCGCCTGCGGGCCGAGCTCAAAGACCCCAAGCAGCCGCTGCCGCCGCTGCACGTATTCGTGGGGCTGGGCGGGCTCAGCAAGGCCGAGGAAACGTTTATCGGCCTGCTGCGCAAGGTGGGCCGGGCCGAGCTGCTGTTCGACGGTGACCCCTTTTACCTCGAAAAAGAAACGCCCAACCGCGCCGGCCAGGCCCTGCGCCGCTACTGGCAGCAGTGGGAGCTGCCCCGCGATACCTTCACCTACCAGGAGCACCTGCGCGGACGGCCAGATCGGAAGAGCGTCGTGTAGGGAAAGAG
>CAJYVK010000052.1 GCA_913778455.1 uncultured Hymenobacter sp.
ACCGTGATTTCGGCTACGTCGCCGGCTTCTTTACCCAGCAGGCCCTTGCCGATGGGCGATTTCACCGAGATTTTACCGGCGGCCAGGTTGGCTTCTTCCTCGGCCACGAGCACGTAGTTGAGGACCATGTTATTTTTCAGGTTCTTCAGCTTCACCTTGCTCATAATGAGCACTTTGCTGAAGTCCATATTGGTTTCGTCGATGAGGCGGGCGTTGCCCAGCACTTCTTCGAGCTTCGAGATTTTGAGTTCGAGCAGGCCCTGGGCGTCCTTGGCGGCGTCGTACTCGGCATTCTCGCTCAAGTCGCCTTTGTCGCGGGCTTCGCGCAGGTCTTCGGCGGCCTTGGCCCGGCCCCGAATTTTAAGGTCCTGGAGTTCGTCTTTCAGCTTCTGCAGGCCCTCGGCGGTGTAATAATTGATAGTAGCCATAAAATTAGGACTGTGTTCGCGTGGCAAGTGGGTCAGGTAAAAAAGAAAGAGAACGGCTGGCACATCATCGGCCAGCCGTTCTCCCCTATCGGTAGGGCAAAGATAGAGAAAAAATCGCTACAAAGTGATGGGGTAAGAAAGTGAGGAGGTAATTAGGTGAGTTGGGTTGGTGAGGAGGTGACAGGTGAGCTGGGGAATCAGGGAGCAAAATAACTCAGCCACTAATGCGACTCTTTATTTATAGTTAATAATTTTTCTAACTTTCCTCGTCCTACTCAACCTGTCACCTCCTTACTCCTTTTCACCTCTTCACCAACCCAACTCACCTAATTACCTCATTACTTGCTCAATCTTCGCCACGAGTACTTCGTTGATGCGCTGGTAGCTCTGGTGCGTCCAGCCGCCGATGTGGGGCGAGAGCAGCACGTTGGGGGCGGCACTTAAGTAGTCGAAGGTAGCTTGCTGGGCGGGCGTGAGGGTACTGAGCTTTTCATTGTCGAGCACGTCGAGGACTGCGCCACGCACCATGCCGCTTTGCAGCCGCGCCACGAGAGCGGCCTGATCCACCACCTCGCCCCGGGCGGTATTCACGAAGTAAATGCGGTGCGCGAAAGCTGCCAGGAATTCTTCATCAACAAACTGATGGTTGGCCGCGGAGTAAGGAAAATGCAAGCTCAGCACCTCGGCACGGGCTTGCAGCTCGGCCAGCGGCACCAGTTCGGCGTAGCCGTCGCTCACTACGGCGGGGTCGCTGTCGTAGGCCAGCACCGGGCAGCCGAAGCCGCTCAGGCGGCGGGCAAAGGCGCGGCCCATGTGGCCGTAGCCGATGAGGCCCACGGTTTTGGTACCCAGCTCCTCACCCCGGTTGGCCTCGCGGTGCCACTCGGCGCGGCGCACCTCGGCGTCGGCCCGCACGGTGTGGCGCAGCAACGCCAGCAACTGGCCGGTGGCAAACTCGCCCACCGCGTCGCGGTTACCCTCGGGAGCATTTACCAGCACTACGCCGGCCGCGGCCAGGGCCTCTTCGTCGATGTTATCGACGCCGGCCCCGGCGCGGGCCACGTAGCGCAGGTGCGGGCCGTGGGCCAACAGGCTGGCCGTGATGCGCATTTTACTACGCACCATGAGGCCCGCGTAGGGCCGGGCGGCCAGCGCGGCGGGCACGTCGGCGGCAGTGAGCTTGGGTTGGTAGTCGCCCTCCAAACCGATGCTCGTGAGCATGGGCAGCAGGGAGGGGTGCATGTCGTCAATTATCAGGCAGAGGGACATAAGGCAAATAATTACCGCATGGGGGCGGTCGTCGTAAACTCAGTGGCGGCTAGCGGCATGGGCATCACTGCAATGGCCTCGCGCGTGGCCGTAACGTCGTGCTGGGTATCAATGGTGATGGTGCGCAAGGGTAGCGCCCCATCGGTGGCCTGCAACAGCTCAGCCCAACCCAACAAGGGGCAGCGGCTAAACGCCGAGGTACTGACGCGTAGTTCGGGCGCGTAAAAAACCAGGGTCGAAACCTGCCCCTCCGTGAGCCGCAGCAAGTGGCAGCGGTAGCCTAGAATGGTGGCTGTGGTGGGTAGGCAGGTCAGGGTAGCTGGCCCCGGGCGGCGTACCGTATCGGCTACCAGCCGGGGCTGGCCTTCAGCGAAGATATACAGGGCGTTGCTGTCGCCGATATACAGTTGCTGTAGTTGCTTGTTGCGGTCGTAGAGCTTAAAGTTATTATCCTGAACGTAAAACCAATTCTTGGGCTTTACGGCGTAGTACAGCGTTTCGCCGGCCAGCGTTTGGTACTCGTTTTCATACACGATGCAGCCGCTAAACTCGACCCCCGATCCGGCCGGGGTATTAGCTAGCAAAAGCAGGGCGCAAAGCGACGGCAGCTTGGTCATGCGGCGAGGAAGCAGACTAGCCGTTGGCCGCCGACTGGCTGGCCGTCACCAAGTTGGTCAGCATGACAAACTCACTCACCCCCAGCTGCTCGGCACGCTTGTCGAAAATCTCGGTGGCCATCGTTTCGGCCGACAGGCCCAGCGGCTTGAGCGCGTTGCGCAGCGTTTTGCGGCGGGTAGCGAATGCCTGCTTCACCACGCGGAAGAACAGCTTTTCGTCGCAGGCTAGTTTTTCGGTGGCGTTGCGGGTGAGGCGGATTACGGCCGACTCCACCTTGGGCGGCGGATTGAACACGTGGGCCGGCACCGTAAACAGGTATTCGATGTCGTAGTACGCCTGCAAGAGCACGCTCAGGATGCCGTAGGTTTTGGAGCCGGGCGGCTCGGCCAGGCGCTCGGCTACTTCCTTTTGCAGCATTCCCACCACCTCGCGCACCTGCTGGCGGTTGGCCAGCACCTGGAAAAATATCTGGGTGCTGATGTTATAGGGGAAATTGCCGATGATGGCCAGCGGCTGACCGGGAAACAGTTGGGCCAGATCCTGCCGCAGAAAATCGGTGGCGTGAATGCGCGGGGCCAGCGCCGGGT
>CAJYVK010000053.1 GCA_913778455.1 uncultured Hymenobacter sp.
ACCCTCTTACCCTCTTACCCTCTTACCCTCTTACCCTCTTACCCTCTTACCCTCTTACCCTCTTACCCTCTTACCCTCTTACCCTCTTACCCTCTTACCCTCCTACCCTCCTACCCTCTCACCCTCCTACCCTCACCCCCACTAGAGCAGCGACAAACCGTACCCTGATCTAGAAATCGCTTAGCCTTCCCCAACCGCCGCCCGCAGGCTGGCCAGCGACTCGCCGGCTCCGCTGGGCAAGTGCAGCAGCCGGGCCACGGCCGCGTACACCGGCCCCGGCGTACCCAGCACCAGTACGCCCTGGTCGCCCTGCGCCTGCGTCGATTTGCTGAGCTTGTGGCCCGCCGCGTCGGTGAGCAGGTCGTGGTGATAAAAGTGAACGCGGCGGGCATTGAACGCCCGCGTTTCGGCTAGCTGGGCGGCCAGCCACAGTTGGGCGGCGGTACTGGGCAGCAGGTCGAGCCCCCGCACGATGAGCGTGGTGCCCAGCCGTAAATCATCCACCACCGAGGCGAGCTGGTAGGCCGCGACCCCGTCCTTTTTGCGCACGATAAAGTCGGCCAGCTCCGCCGCCAGCGGTACTTGCGTAGCTCCTTGCCAGCCATCCTCGAAGCTGAGGCGCGTATCGTCGGGTACCCGCGCCCGCCACGCTGCGCCGAGCGTGGTAAGCGGGACTTCCGCGGCTCCCGCCCCACCCGTACGCGAGCGCTGGCTGCCGTAAAGCAGGCCGGGGCGCTGGGCCAGCCGCCGGAGTGCCTGATTGTAGGCGGGCAGGTGCAGCAGCTGCGAATGATGCCGCAAAAAATCGTCAGGTCCGCTGGGGCCACCGTCATAGTCGAGGCCCAGCCAGTCGATAACCTGGAAGATGTTTTCCAGGTACGGGCGGCGCAGTCGGGCACGGTCGAGGTCGTCGATGCGCAGGTGCAGCGTGCCGCCGGCCCGGCGCACAAGCAGCCAGGTCAGCACGAAGTTCACCGCGTTGCCCAGGTGCAGGTAGCCGCTGGGCGTGGGAGCCAGCCGGCCCACCACGCCCAGGGGTTCGTCAAGTAGTTGCTGCGGCTCGCGGCTCGTCTGCATGCTTGGGTAGCTTAAATACGGCTTTACGGTCAGGGTAGCGTAAAAGCGTACCCCGACCGGAGAATCGCTCTAACGCGCATTCTACCGCGCCACGGCCCTACTCCACCAGTATCCACGGCTCGCCGTCGGCGTGGGGCCGGAGCTCCCCGAAGCTTTCGAGGGCCAGGCCGTGTCGGGCAAAAACCGCCTGCACGGCCCGTTCGGCCGCGCCGGGTTCCACGCACACCAGCAGGCCGCCCGAAGTCTGGGGGTCGCAGAGGTAGAGCTTTTGCTCGTCGGTGAGCGGACCGACTTTGTGGCCGTAGCTCGAAAAGTTGCGAATGGTCCCGCCGGGCACGGCACTTTGCAGCAAGTAGCGCTCGGCCTGCGCCAGGCGCGGCACCTGGAAATACCGCACAACCGCCTGCACATCGCTCCCCTCGCATACCTCGGCCAGGTGACCCAGCAGGCCGAAGCCGGTGATGTCGGTCATGGCCCGCACGCCGGCAATCTCGCCCAGCTCGGCCCCGATTTTATTGAGCTGCCGCATCTGGGCCGGGGCCACGTCGGCGTCTTCGGGTGCCAGAATACCGCGCTTCTGGGCCGTGCTGAGAATACCCACGCCCAGCGGCTTGGTGAGGTAGAGGCGGCAGCCCACGGTAGCTGTGTCGTTACGCTTGAGGTGGGTTTCGCTCACGAGGCCCGTCACGGCCAGCCCGAAAATCGGCTCGGGCGAGTCGATGCTGTGGCCGCCCGCCAGCGGGATGCCCGCCTCGGCGCAAATAGCGCGGGCACCTTCGGTGACGCGGGCCGCCACCTCGGGGGCCAGCTTGTCGATGGGCCAGCCCAGCACGGCGATGGCCAGCAGCGGCCGCCCGCCCATCGCGTACACGTCCGAAATGGCGTTGGCCGAGGCGATGCGCCCGAAGTCGAAGGCATCGTCCACGATGGGCATGAAAAAGTCGGTGGTGCTGATGACGCACTGGCCCGCCTGGCCCGGCAGGCGGTACACGGCCGCGTCGTCGCGGCTGCCGTTGCCCACGAGCAGATTGTCGTAGTTGGGCTGCGGCAGGCTGCTGTGCAGTATTTTGTCGAGCACGCCGGGGGCGATTTTGCAGCCGCAGCCCGCGCCGTGGCTGTATTGGGTAAGGCGGATTTGGTCGGGTTCGTATTGGGTACTCATATTCAGTGAATTAATAAATAGCTAAAAACTCCAGGCGGCGTGTTGCAGCACCACCCGGTACCCATCGGGGTCGGCGAAAGTGCGGCCCTGCCGATCCCAGTACGCATTGTGGGCGGGCACGGCCGGGTAGCCGTGGGCCAGCATGCGGGCGACGGCGGCTTCCCAGACGGCGCGCTCGGGCAGGTAAAACACCAGCAGGTTTTCGGCGGTGGGCGCGGGCGGCACCACGTGGCCAGCCTGCTGGGTAAACTCCAGGTGGTACGGAGCCTGCGGATAACCCAGCATCAGCCCATCGAAGCCGTCGTGCTCTGCGAAGGCATATAACTCTTGTAAGCCCAGCCCTTCCACGTAAAAATGCCGTAGCGCCGCCAGGTTATTAGTCGGCCGCGCTACTCGAAGCTTCGGAATCATAAGTTGCGGCAGGAAGGGGACTTTCGGGCAGGTCGGTAGCCAGTACCAGCGCGGCGTTGGCGACCGCGTCGGTACCTTCGGCGGCTACCGTAGTGGCCGGGCGCCCGGCCAGCCCGTAGGCGTAGGTTTTATCGTAATAGGCTAATACCAGCTCCACCATGCGGGGCATGTCGTTGTCGGCGATGGCCCCGAGGGCCTCCTTGGTGACGAGGCCCCCGAGGCGCTTGCGCAGGCGCAGCACGGCGCTGGCCAGCTCGCCGGCCGGGTGGCGGCCGTAGTCGGCGGCCAGGTACTGCACGCGGGCGGCCTGGGGCACGTCGAGCACGAGCAGCGGCGCGGCCTGCATGTGGGCGAAAAGGGCACCGGGCAGGGCCAGGCTGCCGATGGTACGGCTCTCGTCCTCTACCCAAATCGGCCGGTCGGCGGGCAAGGTGGCCAGCGCCACGGCCAGGTCGTTTTCGAATTGCTCCTGGGTAGGCTGTGCCGGCTGGCCCAGGCTGCCAAACGACGAGCCCTGGTGGCGGGCCAGCTGTTCGAGGTCGAGCACCGGCTCGCCACGCCGGGCCAACTCGTGCAGCACGGCCGTTTTGCCGCTGCCGGTGTAGCCGCCCAGCACGCGCAAAGGGCGCGGGCGGGCGATTTCGGCCAGCGCCCACTGGCGAAATTCCTTGTAGCCCTTGTCGAGCAGATTTACGTGCAGGCCCCCCAGCTCCAGCAGCCACTGCACGGCCCCACTGCGCATGCCGCCGCGCCAGCAGTGCAGGCGCACTTCCTGGCCGGGGGCCAGCTTTTTGGCCTGCTCGACCATCGTCCGCATTTTGGGGCCGAAGAAATCGAGGCCCAGCAGCACCGCCTTTTCGGGATTGACCTGCTTGTAGGTAGTCCCGATACGGGCCCGCTCCTCGTCGGTAAACAGCGGCAGGCTCAGCGCCCCCGGAATGTGGCCCTGCGCGTACTCGGCCGGGGCCCGCACGTCGAGGATGGGGCCAGCGGCGGTGGAGAGAAAATCGGCAATGGGGTGGCGGGGCATGGTGGGAAGTTAGGAGGTCAAACTTACGGGTGCAGCAGTCAGGCGACGATGAACGCGGGCGATAGCCGTCGTTTTCCAACCGCTTTTCGGCCGGCTGGGTTGCTCGCCTTTCCGTAGGGTGGGCTTTAGCCTACCCCACGCCAGGCATTTTTAGCCGAATGAGTTGCCCACCTTCCCGACGTGGGCAGTAAGTTTGCAGCTAATTCGTGGTAAACTCACCGGGCTTCCGGCCGGTTTACCGTGCGCTTCCGCTAATGCTGACAGCTTTTCTCGTCTTCTTCCCGCTTGCCGCCGCCCTCCTGTTGCACTTTGCCAAAGGCGGCGCGGCCCGCGCCCTGGCCCTGGGGGCCTCCCTGCTCGAATTTGCCGTAGCCCTCTACGCGGCCGGCTACTACTACGCCAGCGGGCGGCTGGGCAACCCAGCCAGCGGCTTTGACCTGAATGTAAACTGGATACCCTCGGCGGGCATCAACTTCCACCTCGGCATTGATGGGCTGAGCCTGTGCCTGATCCTGCTTACCACGGCGCTGGTGCCCATTATCCTGGCCACGGCGTTCCGCCACGAAGAGTACGAGAACCCCGGTGCCTTCTACGCCCTGGTGCTGTTTATGCAAACCGGCCTGCTGGGGGTATTTACCGCGCTCGACGCGTTCGTGTTTTACTTCTTCTGGGAAGTGGCCCTCATCCCGATCTACTTCCTGGCCGGGGCCTGGAGCCGCCACGAGCGCCGCATCCAGATCACGTTTAAGTTTTTCCTGTACACTATCATCGGCTCGCTGTTCATGCTGGCCGGCTTCGTGTACCTCTACCTGCAAACCGGCCCCGCCGCCGGCTCGCTGGCCGCGCACTCGTCCGACCTGCAAGCTTTCTATAGCCTGAAGCTCAGCGCCTCCGAGCAGTCGTGGCTGTTCTGGCTCGTCTTCGCCGCCTTCGCCGTGAAGATGCCGATTTTCCCCTTCCACACTTGGCAGCCCGATACCTACACCGAGTCGCCGGCCCCGGCTACCATGCTGCTTTCGGGCATCATGCTCAAAATGGGCATCTACGGCTGCCTGCGCTGGCTGCTGCCGGTGGTGCCGCTGGGCGTAAGCCAGTGGCAGCAGCTGGTCGAGGTGCTGGCCATCATCGGCATTATCTACGGGGCCATCATCGCCATCCGGCAGGATGATCTGAAGCGGCTCATCGCCTACTCGTCGCTTTCGCACGTGGGCCTGATGATTGCCGGCGTGTTCTCGCTCAAGGCCATCGGCCTGCAAGGCACGGTGGTGCAGATGCTGGCCCACGGCGTGAACGTGGTGGGGATGTTTCTGGTGGCCGACGCCATCGAGCGCCGCACCGGCACCCGCAGCCTGGCCGAGCTCGGCGGCCTCACCCGCCGCACGCCGCTGCTGAGCGTGTGCTTTTTGGTGATGCTGCTCAGCACGGTGGCGCTGCCCCTCACCGGCGGTTTCGTGGGCGAGTTCCTGCTGCTGGCCGGCGTGTACGAGTTCAACGCGTGGGCCGGTGCCATCGCGGGCCTCACCATCATCTTCTCGGCCGTGTACCTGCTGCGCATGTATCAGCGGGCCATGCTCGGGCCGGATTCGGCTTACTCGGAGACTATCACCGACCTCAGCGGGGCCGAGCTGCTCATGTTCGCGCCGCTCGTGGTACTAGTATTCTGGCTGGGCTTGTTCCCGGGCACGTTCCTGCACCTGGCCGAGCCGGTTACCCAAAGCATTCTGACGGCCGTGGGCCGCTAGTCTTTTTCAAGCTGTTAGCTAATAGCTGTTAGCTACTAGCTCTCTTGCCTAAGAATCTGGCAAAATGCCCCTTTGCCATCTACTACCTTGCTGATACTAGCATCAGCTAACGGCTAGCCGCTACTAGCTAACAGCTTAGAATACTATGCTCCCCATCGTTCTCCTCTCCGTCTTCGGCATCGTCAACCTGTTCCTCGGCTTCCTGCGCTCCAACCGGGCGCTGCTGCCGTTCGTGCTGGTGGTACTGGCCCTCGTGTTTGGCCTCAACCTGCTCGACTGGAACCACACCGGCAGCCTGCCGGGTCTGTTCGACTCGCCCTACGTGGCCCAGATGCTCACCGTAGACAACTACTCGGTGGCCTTCAGCGGCATCGTACTGCTGACGGCGCTGGTGCTCCTACCCTTCTCGCGCTCTTACGTGGCGGCGGGCGAGCCCAACCTGGCCGAGTACTACTCGCTGCTGCTGTTCTCGCTGGTGGGGGCCATCATGATGGTGAGCTACAATCACCTCATCATGCTCTTCGTGGGCATCGAGATTCTGAGCATCAGCATGTACTGCCTGGCCGGCTCCGACAAGCGCAACGTGCGCTCCAACGAGGCAGCCCTCAAATACTTCCTGCAAGGCGCTTTCGCCACCGGTATTCTGCTCTTCGGCATCGCGCTGCTGTACGGTGCTACCGGCACGTTCCAGCTCAACGAGCTGGCCGCCGGCATCGCCGCCCCGGCCAACGCCTCGCTCCAGCCCATGCTGTACGTGGGCGTGCTGCTGATGGTAATCGGCATCGGCTTCAAGATTTCGGCCGCTCCCTTCCACTTCTGGACGCCCGACGTGTACGAGGGTACGCCCACGTTCTTCACCGCTTTCATGAGCACGGTGGTCAAGACGGCGGGCTTCGCGGCTTTCCTCAAGCTGCTGGCCGTGGCCCTGCCCGGCACGAGCGCTGTGTGGCTGCCCACCATCGTGGCCATGTGCGTACTCACGCTGCTGCTGGGTAACGTGGGTGCGGCCGTGCAAAGCAGCGCCAAGCGCATGCTGGCTTACTCCAGCGTATCGCACGCCGGCTACCTGCTGCTGGGCCTCGTGGCCGGGCGCGGCCAGCTGAGCGGCCCCGCCGCCCAGGGTATTTTCTTCTACAGCCTGGCTTATTCCATCGCCACGGTAGCCGCCTTCGGTGTGCTCAAGCTGGTGTCGGAGCAGCGCGGCCGTGAGGACTACGCCGGGCTGGCCGGCCTGGCCCGCACCAACCCGCTGCTGGCGTTCGTGATGACGGTTGCCATGCTGTCGCTGGGCGGCATTCCGCTCACGGGCGGCTTCTTCGGGAAGTTTTTCATCTTCACGGCCGTGGCTACTCAAGGCTACATCTGGCTGGTAGTATTCGCGGTGCTGATGAGCATGGTGGGTATCTACTACTACCTGCGCCCGGTTATCGCCATGTACCTGCGCCCTGCCGAGCCGGGCAGCGAGACGCCGATTGTGGTGGACGGCTTCCAATCGGTTACGCTGGTACTCCTGGCCGTGCTGACGCTGGTGCTGGGCGTTCTGCCCGGCTTCCTGAGCGGGCTGCTGTAGTCAGTAATTGCTATTCGAGACAGAAAAAGGCCGCTGAGTATCAGCGGCCTTTTTCTATTGCCCCCCTACTGCCGAAACCAGGTCATGAGCCACGCTGCTGCCTGCCCTAGCTGTGACAAGGGTATCAGGCTGGCACCGAACTCCATTCGAAGAATGCGGTCGTACCCGCCACTTGTAAGATCAGGTCTTGAGCCAACGCATTTTTTTGCGCTATCCCCGCCTGTTGATAGTACTGCTGTACTCCTCGACCAACGGTAGCATCCAGCGCACAGAGGGCGGCGAGCCGGTCCTTGATACGAGGCAGCGGGCGCTGGTGAACGGCGAAAACAAACTCTATTAGCTGTG
>CAJYVK010000054.1 GCA_913778455.1 uncultured Hymenobacter sp.
CACCAGCATCGACAACAACCTGCGCACCCTACGCCAGGAGCAAGTGCAGCTCGTGCACCTGCGGCTGATGGGCCCCGGCCCGGTACCGCTGGCCGAGCAGCTCGGGGCCATGTTTGAGCTGCAAAAAGAAGGCAAAATCCTGCACGTGGGGTTGAGTAACGTCACCCGCGCCGAGTTGGAAGAAGGGCTGCGCCTCGGCCCCATCGCCACGGTCGAAAACATGTACAGCTACGCCCAGCGCACGACCGTAGACCTGGGCCACGGCGCCAACCCCGGCGGCGAGGAAGTGCTGGACTTGTGCGAGCGGCACGGCATTCCGCTCATTCCATTTTTCTCACTGTTGCACGGCCTGCCCAAGGCGGGCAACAAGCTAGCCGAAGTAGCCCGCCGCCACGGGGCCACCGAGGCCCAGCTCAACATTGCCTGGCTGCTGCACAAGTCGCCCTGGATACTGCCAATCCCGGGTACGTCGTCGCTGGCCCACTTGCGCGAGAACTTGCAGGCCAGCGACATTCGCTTGAGCGCCGAGGATATGGCTTACCTGGGCTGATAAAAGCAGTACGCTGCTTGAAACAGCCGTTATAGCAGTAGCGCAGCCGTTATACTTCGGCATGCTTGGTGTGACAGTTGGGTTGCTGCATAAGGACTTCCTGAAGTTAGGCAGATCAAGCGCGACCGATAGTAGCTCGTGGTTTTATTTGCGGGAGCTAGTAGAAAAGGGCCCTTCTCAAAACGCCCGTCGTGCTGAGCTTGCAGAACATCTTCTCACGCCCGGCCAAGCCGTTCCAACGCGAGTAGATGCTTCGCAGGCTCAGCATGACAAGCGTTGGGCAAGCTAAAATTTTGGAGCGGATTCATGAGCAAGACTTCGACTTACCCCACTCTCTCTTTAGTCGCCGCGCTGCTACTCAGCGGGCACGCCAGCCGGGCGCAGGGCCCGTGGCACGGCAAGCAGTGCGCCGTGGTACTGACCTACGACGACGCCATTGACGTGGACCTCGACAACGTGGTACCCGCCCTGGATTCGGCGGGGCTGCGGGGGACGTTCTACCTGATTGGGTCGGCACCGGCGGTGGCGCGGCGGCTGCCCGAGTGGCGGCGGGCGGCCGCCCGCGGCCACGAGCTGGGCAACCACTCGCTGATGCACCCCTGCGACGGCAGCCTGCCCGGGCGCGGCTTCGTCGGGCCGGATAACGACCTGAGCAAATACACCGTCAACCGGGCCGTCAATGAAATCAAAGCCAACAACACGCTACTCATGGCCATCGACGGCAAGCAGAAGCGCACGTTTGCCTATCCCTGCGGCGACCGGCAGATTGGCGGCGTCGATTTTTACGAGCAGCTAAAGCCCCATTTCGTGGCGGCGCGGGGCGTGCAGCCCGGCCTGCAAACGGCCGCGCAAGTAGACCTCAGTAACGTGCGGTGCTATTCGATAAACGGCCGGGATGGCCAGTACCTACTTGGTTTGGTGAAGCAAGCCGAGCAGACGCACACGCTGCTAGTGTTTTTATTTCACGGCGTGGGCGGCGGGCACAGCCTCAACGTGAGCCTGGCAGCGCACCGGCAGTTGGTACGCTACCTCCAGGCGCACACGAAGGACATTTGGGTGGCCCCCATGGTGGAGGTTGCCGAAGAAATAAAAGCCAGCCAGCCGGCGTTAGCGCCTACCCACTAAGACGCCGGCGGGCGTACTTTAGGGTGGCATCCGTTTACTATTCCTGGCCCGGCCGGGCCTTGGCACTACTATGAATTTTCGACTCGGGGGCAGCCTGGCGGGGCTGCTGCTAATTGGGACATTGTCGGCGCGGGCGCAGTCGCTGGCGGGCGTGTGGCAGGGGGTGGAAGACGAGTTTGCGCCCCAGGGCTACTGCCCCTCGGTGCTGCGGGTGCAGCAGCGCGGGGGCGAAAACGTATTCGGGGTGCTTTACCAGCAGTCGGGCGCCCAGGCGGGCATCTCGGTTACGTTTCAGATGGAGGGCACACCCACGCCGGCCGGCCTCACGCTGGAGCACGTGCGCAAGCTCGCCGAGAGCGGCCGCTCGCCCTTCCGCTACTGGTGCGCGGGCTCCATTACCTTCACCTACGATGCCAGCCAGGAAAAGCTGACCGGCCACGCCACCTACGCGCCGCAGGGCCAGTGCAGTACGGGTACCTTCTCGTTCTACCGCATCAAGCTGAAATCGGCGGCGACCGTACCGGCGGGGGCGCTGACCACGCTACGCGTATCGGGCCGCGACGTGCGCTGGTACGCCGACCCCGAACTGACCCAGCCCGTGGCGACCGGCAACACCTACGCCACCCGCCTGCGCCAGACTACGACTTTCTACCTCAAACAAAACTACTTTGCTACCGCCGAAAGCCCGGTGGTACCCATTACCATTCGGGTGAGCGGCCCGGTTCCGGCTCCCGGCCCGGCTACCCCGGCCCCACCCGATTCGCTCCGGCCGCTGGCCCCGGCGCCCGTGCCCGTACCGCCCGCCCCGCTCCCGGCGCTGGCGGCCACGGCACCCGTGGCCCCGCTGCCGCCCCCGGTGGTATTGCCTACCGTGCTATTCAAGCTGGCCACGGCCGAGCTGCTGCCCACCGCCCGCCCGGCGCTCAACCGGCTGGCCGAGGAGCTGCGCACGCGGCCAACGCTGCGCCTGCGCATTGCCGGGCACACCGACCGCGTGGGCGAATCGGAAAAAAACCAATTGCTTTCGGAGCAGCGCGCCGAAGCAGTGAAAACCTACCTCGTGCAGGCCGGCATCGCGGCCGGGCGCCTGAGCACCGTGGGTTACGGCGACAAGCAGCCACTTTATCCCGCCCCCGATGCCCGCAACCGGCGCGTGGAGGTGCAGGAGCTATTTTAAGTCCCAAGGTGAGTTGACTGGAATCGCGGGCATCGCAGCCATTTAGGCAGTACAATGCAAGGGCAAGCTGCTCTGTCAGTTTGCCCGGACGGCTCCCACCCCTGGCGCTCACCCGGAATCCATCTCCCAAACAACTTCTATCTCACGGGGACATAAAAAAAGGCTGTCTGTTAGTCAGACAGCCTTTTTTGCTTATGCGATGGTATGATTAACCACCCGAAACGGTAATATCGTTAATGAACAGCTGACCGGTGGCTTGTGGCGCGAGGGTGAGCTGGATGGTATTGGCCCCAGCCTTGAGCATTTTGGCGGGTATGGTGTTACTTACTACGCTAAAGTTACCGCTGGTGGGGTTCAGGCTCCAGAACTCATTGCCGTTGACCGTAACGGTGCTGGGCGCGTTGGCAACGCCGCTTACCAGCGCAGCGGCCAGGTCGAGCGACAATTTTACGTCGATGGCTGCGCTGAGGTCAAGCTGAAAGCGCATAAAGCCGTTGTTAACCAACAATGACCAGGTTTTATAGTCGCCACGGTAGCCAGCCCCCTGATATAGCGGCATGGAAAGCTGCGCCGATTGCGACGGATTGGGAACCGAGAGATTGATGGATTGCGTGGTCAGCACAGCCTGGTCTACAGCAACCGAATTGATAAACAGCTGCGTAGTGGCAGAGTTATCAAGCGTAACGATGATTTCATTATTGCCCTCCGACAGCAGATTAGCGGCGATAGTCCAGCTAGCGGTATGGAAATTAGCATTGTGGTCGCTGTAAGAATTCACCAACGACTTACCATTAACCGTAATGCTTATCGGGCAGTTAGACTGTCCGTTAACCAGCGATGCGCACAGGCTCATGCTAAACGTCACGGGAATAGCGCCGGGCAGCGACAGGTTGAATTTCATAAAGCCGCCGCCAGTTAGAAGCGACCAGGTTTTATAGTCGCTACGGTAGCCGGCACCCTGGTAAAGGGGCAACGAAAGGTTCGCGGTTGCGGCGGGATCTGGCACCGAAAAATTGATTTTTTGCGATGGCAGCGTGCTTGTTTCCTGGGTAGCAGTACTCATGATTGTATTGTTTTCTTCCCTACTCGTCAGGCTTTTCGGGGTTCGCCACCACGTTTATATCACCTGCGCGGTACAGGCCGTTTATTAAAGTGGGTTCTGCTCCACTATCTGTCAGGCGGTTCTTTTTTATGCACCTTTTCAGCTGCTTCTACCTTCGTTAGCTGCTGTCTATGGGCACAAAGTTGCGGCGCCTCCAGGCTCTTTTTTAAGCGTATAAACACCTGAAAAATAACAAGTAAACCTACCTGATACCCTCCAGGTATTTATACTGGATTTAGCATTCTAGCCAGGTGCAAAAGGATAAATAGAAGTCTATGCGGCACTTACCCTACCTGTCTGCCTCCGCGCAAACGAGCAGCAGACGCTGTTTCACCAGGCAGCAAGACGCCGTGGTAATGCCGTAAGCTTTTACTGGGCCAGGCTCAGCACTGTCGCTGCTCTAGCAAACGCAGGTCTGGTCGAGGACGCCAGCGGCGGTATTTCGCCTATCCAAGGGTAACCGCTGCACACTAATACGGCCTGCGTGGCTTACGCCGCCCAATGCAGCGCGGTCAATAGCCCCCAGCAGCAGATGCCCCGTAGAAAGGCCCGCTGCAAACGGCACTCTTTACCTTTCATGCATTACACTAAGCCGGGCTATCGCACGCGACTGGGTGGCTAACTTCTAAATGAATCATTTCATGGCTACCTCCGCTACCGCGACTATTCTCTTCGACGGCGTGTGCAACCTCTGCAATGGCTTTGTGCAGTTTGTCATCCGGCACGACCAACGGGGCTACTTCCGCTTCGCCGCT
>CAJYVK010000055.1 GCA_913778455.1 uncultured Hymenobacter sp.
ATCACTCACCATTTCACCACTCACTATCTCACCGCATAAAGCGGCTAGTGTGAATATAAACGGTAGCACCGGGGCCAAGAACCGCACATCATAGTCGTCGATGGTGAGCATGACCACGCCGGCTTGCAGCAGTGGCACGCCCACCAGGAAAGCCCGCGCCGGCAGCCATACTGCCGGGCGACGCGCCCCCCGCCCGGCCAGCCAATAGAGCGGCCACAGGATCAGTACGCTCATCAGCTTGTGCCCCAGCGAATAATACGGCTTGATACTGCTAAAAAAGACGAACAGCTTACCCAGCATCAGGCGGGCCAGGAAGCCGGGGTTGTGGGCGGCAAAGTGCAGCACCCGGGCGAGCTGGCTCCAGCCAGCGGGCGGCGGCACCAGCGGCGTGCTCGGGTGAATAGCCCACACCGGGGTAGCGAACATCAGCTCGCCCCGCATGTACGTTTCGACAATGAGAAAACTCACCAGCTGCCGGTTGAGCGCCCAGATTATCAGCGGCGAGGCCAGCACTCCGGCTCCCATTGCCAGCCAGAACAGCCGGCGCCGCTGCGCGTACAGCGCCGCCGCGCCGGCCAGCCCCACCGCCCCCGCCACAACGAAGCCGTTGGGCCGCACCAGCGCCGTGAGCAGCAGCAGCCCGGCCAGTCGCATCCAAGCTCCCCAGCCCCCGGCCCGTACCCGCACCAGCGCCCAGAACGAGAGCACCGACAAGCTGATAAACAGCGACTCGGTGAGCAGGTAGCAGTTGAATTGCTGCACGTCGGGCCACGCGACAAACAAGCCCGTGGCCACCGCCGCCGCGCCGCGCCGCCCACCCGCCAACTCCCGCACTGCCGCGTACAGGGCCAGCGCCGCCAGCCCCGACGCAGCAATTTGCCCCAGCACAATGCCCCACCAGCCGGCTCCCAGCCGCAGCCACACGCTCTGATACCACGGGTAGAGGATGTAGCGCTGATTGTGCTCGTATTGGTAGTTGGCAATGCCGTTGTTGGCAATGGTCGCGGCCAGCGCGCCGGGCTCCTGCTGATACCGGCCGTGCGCGGCCAGGTTGGTGGCGTAATCGAGGTAGCGGGCACTGTCGTTGGCGAAGTGCGGGCCGTGGTACTTCAGCAAATAAGCGGCCTGCACCAGCAGCCACAGGGCCAGCAGCAGCCAGCGGTGCCCGCGCCACCATCGCCGGGCCAGCGCCGAAATAAGAGGAGGAAGCGCACGTATCACCAGTCAAAGCTACGCGGCGGCCAACCCCGGCGCGGGCTTTGGGGTATGCATCTCCATTCTGCAATCTTAATCGTGAGCGATTAGTTGGTGCTTATCTGAGTTTATCAGCTGTTAGTACAAGCGCCGCCCGTTCCTCGTTTTTTCTTTTCTACCCATGCTTCCCCGCCTTATCCGTCGCCTTGTTCCGCTGCTCATTCTCCTCGCGCTGGGCGTGTTTTTGTGGCGTAAAATCGGCTCCTCACTAGCGGGCCTCAACCCGCTGGCCCCGCGCGAGCCGCAGGTGACGGTGACGCACAACACCGTGCTCACCCAGGTAGAAGCGCTGGGCAAATTAGAACTGGTGCGCTACCGCTTCAAGGATGTGGTGGAGTACAAGCGCTCGGCCAAATATCCCTTTCTGCCCGATGCCAAGGCGGCTCTCATCGTGGGCGGCGAGGCCGTGGGCTGCCTCGATTTGCGCAAGATTCGCCCGCAGGACGTAGTTTTTGAGGGTGACTCGGTAGTGCGCCTCACCCTACCCGAGCCGGAATTGTGCACCTTTCAGGTAAATCAC
The DNA here is from genome assembly GCA_913778455.1 of uncultured Hymenobacter sp. Lineage (GTDB taxonomy): Bacteria > Bacteroidota > Bacteroidia > Cytophagales > Hymenobacteraceae > Hymenobacter. The sequence continues at coordinate 1,775 of CAJYVK010000055.1, forward strand.
AACGAAAGTCGGGTCTTCAGCACCGAGAATGGCTTTTTCCAAGATGCCAGCCTCGTAGACGATGCCTACCGCTACGCGGAGGCGCAAGTACGCAAGTCGGCCCTGCAAAGCGGCATCCTGGCCGAAACTCAACGCAACGCCCAGCAGATTTTAGTGCCCATGCTGCGCACGCTCACCGGGCGGCGCGTTATCGTGGGCCAGCGGCTGGTAGCGCCGGGGCCAACGCGCAAGATGTGACAAACTTGCCTACGCTCAAGTCTTAAATACTTTTTATTTCTGTCATGCTGCGCTTGTCGAAGCCTCTCGCTCGCCTCGTCAGGCGAGCTAGTTAGTGCATCAGACGAGACGAGCGAGAGGCTTCGACAAGCGTAGCATGACGAACGAGGTTTGCATTAGCTGAAGTCGCTTCAACCCTCAACCAAGCACTGCCCTACGCCACCCGGAAACCCGTGGCCTGCCGCACGCTGCGCTCGTTGCCGCTGGCGGGGTCGGTATAGTGGTGGTCGCTTACTTCTACCGAAAGCTGCTTGCCGATTAGCTGTTTGGTATCGAGGTCTTTACCCTCCTGGGGCTTGATACCCACGGCGGAGTAGAGCGACAGAATGATGGGATGGCCAGCCGGCGAGTCGTAGAAGCGCTGCGTTACGAAGCCATCCTCGCTCTCCATGTGGGCGGCGAAAAATGGTACGTGCTGGTGTTCGCTGGTGCCCTCCTCAATGCTGGTGATCGTGACAGTGTGCCGACCATCGGGCAAGAAGCCTTTTTCCTGCCCTTTTTCAACTGCAATTTTCATAAAGAAGTCAAGTCTACTAGTGAGATTAGCACTAACGTAGTTGACACGCTGAGGTTGCCGACTAAGCTACCTGCCCGGCTGGTTACTCCCCGCCCAGCTCGCTCAACGCTTCCTGAATCAGGTCCGACTCGTAGCCCTTCTGCGTGAGGTAGGCCATGAGCTTCATCTTGCGCTTCATGGGGTGAGCTTCCTTTTCGCGGGCGTCGCGCTGGCCTAGCAGCTGCTTGAGCTTGGCGTAGTACTCGTCGCCATCGAGCTCCTTGAGGCCGCTCTTGATGCAGTACTCGCTCAGTCCTTTCGCCTTCATTTCTAATTTAATGCGGCGGCGGCCCCAGCCGTTGGTGCGGTGCTTGCCACGGGCGTAGGACTGAGCATAGCGTTCCTCGTCGAGCAGCTTTTCGCGCCCCAGGCGGATGATGATTTCCCCCGCCTCGTCCTCATCAAGCCCGTAGCTTTTAAGCTTTTCAGCCACCTCTTTCTGGGTGCGCTCCTGGTAGGCGCAGAAGGCGGCAATTTTGGGTAGCGCCTCGGCGGGCGTGTACGTTTTGGCTGGCTTATCGGGATTCTTAAACATAAACACTAGGAAGAGCGCCCCGAAAATACGGGAACGAAGCGGCAGCGAGCCCGTTCTAAGCTAGCCCGCCGGCAATCAGGGGTAACGGTTGGCACGCGCCAAACGTGCCCCGCGCCGGGGCCATCCCCGCTTCGTTTCTATGCGCGTTTCGCCCGGAATCCTCTACATGCTGGCCTCCACGGCGCTGCTGGCCCTCGTCAACGTCGCCGTCAAGAAGCTCGACGGCATACCCACCGCCGAGATTATTTTCGCCCGCTGCTTTATTTCGCTCAGCCTCACCGTGTGGCAGCTGCGGCGCACCCACGAGCCGGTGTGGGGGCCCCCGGCGGCCCGCTTCAACCTCTGGGCGCGGGGCATCTTCGGGGCGGGCTCCATCATTCTGGGTTTTCTGGCGCTCCGGGTGCTGCCCATCGGCGGGGCCGTCACGCTCAGCTACCTGGCCCCGGTGGTCACGGCGGTGGCCGCCATCTGGCTGGTAGACGAGCCGCTCCGGCCCTGGCAGTGGCTTTTTTACGGCTTGGCGGTGGCGGGCGTGGTGCTGGCTAAGGGCACGGCAGGGCTACTTTCGGCGGGCGTGCTGCTGGGCGTGGGTGCGGCCGTATCGTCGGGCCTGAGCAGCGTCTTTCTGCGGCGGGCGGGCGATAAAATCGCGCCGCTGGTGCCCGTTTTCTACTTCAACCTCGTGCCGCTGGCTATTGCCTCGGGCTGGATGCTCTTCGATTTCAAGCTGCCCCACGGCACCGACTGGGCCTGGCTGGCGCTGGCCGGCGTATTTACCCACGTGGCCCTGTGGTGCGTCACGCAGGCTTTCCAGGAGCACGAGGCCAACTACGTGGCGGCGCTCGACTACCTGGGTCTTTTCTACGCTATCGCGCTGGGTTACTTCGTCTTCGGCGATGAGGTCAAGCCCACCGTGTATCCCGGCATCGCGCTGGTGCTGCTGGGCGTGGGGCTCAATGCCTGGTACACGGGCCGACAGGCTGATTCACACTGACTATTGGGTGACGGCACTTATTTCGATTACCCAAGCCAACGCTCGCCGACCGTTTTGCATCTCACAAAAAGTAACTCTGTCGGACTGGTCTTTATGTACGGCTATATGCCCGGGCTGCGCCTAACTTGCGCCGGGCCGTGCGCCAGGGCTGTTTTTCTTGAATTTGATGCGTTTCTCTACGTTGTTTCGGCTGGCCCTGCTGTGGGCGTTACTACCACTCGTGGCCCGGGCTGGCACCATTCGGGGGAAGGTGAGTGGTCCCGACGGGGCGGGCCTGCCCTTTGCCAACGTGGCGGTGCGCGGCTCGGCCATCAGCACGGGCTCTAATGAGCAGGGGCAGTACCAGCTGCGACTCGACGCGGGCAATTACCAGCTTGTCTTTCAATACGTCGGCTACCGCCCCCGCACCGAAACCGTGCGCGTGCCAGCCGGCGACTCCACCCTCACGCTCAACGTAGCGCTGGCCCCCGAGTCGTTCAGCCTGGCGGAAGTAACGGTGCGCGGCTCCGACCGCGACCCGGCCTACGCCATCATCCAGCACGCCCAGCAATGGCGGGCTTACCACCAGCGCGAGGTGGCGTCTTTCCGCGCCCGGGCCTACATCAAGATTCTGGGCCGCTTTAACGAAACGCCGGGCAAGATTTTCGGCCTCGTCAAGGTGGGGCCGGACATCAAGCCCGGCATTTTTTACCTCTCCGAAAGCCTGTCGGAGCTGTCCTTTACCCAGCCCGACGTGGTAAAGGAGCGCATGCTCTCCAGCCGCGTCAGCGGCGACTCGCGCGGCATCAGCTTCAACCGGGCCGGGGCCGGGCGGGGGCTGAGCTTCTACAACAACTTGGTAAAGTCGGGCTTCTCGGAGCGCGGCTTCGTGTCGCCCATTGCGGCCAACGCCTTGGCATTTTATCAATACGAGCTGGTAGGCAGCAGCCAGCAAAACGGCGAACTGGTGCACAAAATCCGCGTCACGCCGCGCCGGCGGTCCGACCCCGTTTTTTCGGGCTTTATCTACGTGGTGGAGGGCTCGTGGCGACTGCACTCCGTCGATCTGCGCCTGACCAAAGACGCCCAGCTCGATTACGTCGACGACCTGCACCTAGAGCAGCTATTTGCCCCCGCCCCGGGCGCACCTCACGCCTGGGTAGTGCAGTCGCAAAAGCTGACGGTCAATTTTTCGGCCTTCGGCTTTAAAGGCTCCGGCTTCGTCACAGCTATTTTCTCCGACTACAACCGCGTAGTACCCACTTACCCCGCCCCGCCCGAGGTGAAGCCCGCGCCGGCGGTGGCTGGCAGCGCGCCCGCCGGGCCACCCGTCATTGCGCCTGTCACGACCAAGGAGCTGACCCGCCAAATCAAGCGCGAGAAGCCCAACTTGGCGGGCCTCAACCGCCAAGTACGCCGCCAGGTAAAGCAGGCGCGGCGCGACTCGCTACGCAGCGACCCCCTCTCGCAAATGAAGCGGGGTGAGGTGATGCTGGTTGAAAAAGGCGTGAATGAGCGCGATACCTCGTACTGGAGCCAGGTGCGCCCCATTCCCATCACCGAGGAGGAGAAAATAGATTATCACAAGAAAGACAGCACCGAGACGCTACGTAATTCGCGCCCGTACCAAGACTCGCTCGACCGCAAGCGCAACGAATTCAGCGCCAGCAACCTGCTGCTCACGGGCTACACGTATAACAATACGTTTGCCAAGCGCTCCTTCAGCGTGGCACCCATCTTCAACGAGGTGCTTTACAACACGGTGGAAGGCTACGCCATCAACGCTGAAGCCACCTACCGGCAGCGCACCGACGACCGCCGGTTTCTCGCCCTCACGCCTACTTTACGCTACGGCTTCAGCAATAAGCAACTACAGCCCAGCCTGACGCTCAACTGGCAGCTCGACCCGCAGAAGATGCGGCAGATTGGCCTTATCGCGGGCCGCACCATCGAGAACTTCGACCGCAACTCGCAGCTTACGCCCTTCACCAACTCGGTGTACTCGCTGCTGGCCAACCGCAACTACGCCAAGCTCTACCGCCGCGACGGCGCCGAGCTGAGCTACCTGTGGGAGCCCGTCAATGGCCTCACCGTGCGCGGCGCGGCCAGCTATTTCGAGCGGGTGGAGCTTTTCAACACCTCCGACTACCTCTGGCACGACGTGCCGGGCCGGGCCTTCACCCCCAACCAGCCGGTGGCCGAGGAGGCTCCCTACGACGCCACCGCCTTCGGCCGCAGCAAGATTGTCGGGCTTGGCCTAATCCTGAGCTACCGGCCGGGCCAGCGCTACATCACCCGGCCCGATGGCAAGTACAACATGGGCTCCAAATGGCCGACTTTCGGGGCGCAGGCCCGCATGGCGGTGCCCCACCTGCTGGGGGCCGACGTGCGCTACCTACTGCTGCAAGGCTCGGTGCGCTATACCAAGCAGTTTGGCCTGCTGGGTACTTCCACGGCGCAGGCCATCGTGGGAGGCTTCGTGGGCAAGCAGGAGGGCATGACCTTCGCCGACTACCGCCACTTCTCGGGCAACCGCGCGCTGCTGGCCGCCGACTTCACGCAGTTTCAACTACTTGACTACTACCAGTACAGCACCCGCGCCAGCTACTTCGAGGGGCATTTCAACCACCATTTCAATGGCTTTTTCTTTAATCGCCTGCCCTTGCTGCGCAGCCTGAAATGGCAGGAGGTGGTGTCGCTCAACTACCTGCACACCGCCCAGGTCGGCCACTATGTGGAATTGGGCGTGGGCATCGAGCACATCTTCAAAGTATTGCGGGCTGACTTTTACACCGGCCTGCAAAGTGGGCAGCGCGTGGGCACGGGCGTGCGCGTGGGCCTGGGTTTCTAGACCACGGATTATTTCGGATTTTTCGGATTGGTCGGATTTTGTAGCCGGGACCACGGATTCCTGCGGATTTTTCGAATTAGTCGGATTTTGCAGCCGGGACCACGGATTAGTCCGAATTTTTCGGATTAGTCGAGTTTTGTGAATGACTTTTCATTCACAAAACTCGACTAGTAGTCAATCGCTTTCTCTCTTTTTATCTTCTTTTTTATATGCTGCTCGACACTCGGTTTAATAAGCTGACCGAAACCGTTATCGGGTGTGCAATGCGGGTGCATACTCTGCTTGGCGCGGGATTTCAGGAGGCGATTTACCAACGCAGCTTAGCCATCGAACTGGAGCAGGCTGGTGTCGTGTTCGGGCGCGAGGTGGAGATGCCCATTTTTTATAAAGGCATAGAAGTAGGTAGTCGCCGCGTAGATTTTCTGGTGCAGGAAACGGTACTGGTCGAGTTAAAAGCTCTCCATGAACTCACCCCCACCCACTACGCCCAAATCATCAACTACCTAGAAGCCTATCGCCTGGAAGTCGGCCTCCTCATCAATTTCGGCGAGCCCAGCCTGAAATTCAAACGCTTCCTAAAAAACTACTCCCGCTAAACGCTAAAAATCGAGCGTAGCCAGTATTAAAGGCTCCGGCTACAAAATCCGAAAAATCCGGATTAATCCGTGGTTCCGGCTACAAAATCCGACCAATCCGAAAAATCCGCAGGAATCTGTGGTCAAAGTTCTTCATAGTCCACATACTCCCCACCCCGAAATTCGTGGCGTCGGTCGCCCGTCGGGGAGTTCGTCGGCGGTATGTAGTCTATGCGCACCTGGCCGGGCTTAGTCGCTTCCGGCTGGCCCTGCTCCCGATAACCACCGGCGGGATTGCCAGTAGTGGGCGGATAAAACCCACCCTGCTGCGCCTTGTGCATCTGCTGGCGCACAAAGCTGCCGAGTACCGCCCGCAGCACCAGAGGCAGCACGTACCGTACAAGTAAGAAAATCAGCAGCAGCGAAAGCGTGAAGATCATGGGTTATCAGAAAAGAGCGGCAATTTACGAGGGGCCGGGGGCTAAATTGGGACTGGCCATTGGCCTAGCGGGGCTGCTCGGCCTGGCGGCGGCCCCACGCCTGCTGCCCGCGCCCGATTTTGCCGGCCTCTACCGCCCGGCCCCCGAGCGCCTGCAACCCGTCACCCGCCGCGAGGGCGACAGCCTGCGCATTTTCATCAACCAACCCGCGCTGGCTCCGGGTTCCGCCGCACGCCGGCTACGCCTCACCGGCTGGGCCACCTTCGAAGCCAAGCAGCCGCTGTGGCAGGTGGTCCGCGTCGCCCGCCCCTACCCCGGCTCTAACCCGGCCGCCCCGGTGCAGGTGCTCACGGCCGCCGTGGCGGCGGCCCAGTTGCCTTCCGACGCAGTATTGCAAGTAAGTCTCGACAAATCCGGCGTCGCTAGCTCGGCACCCTCCGCCGACCAAGACCCCGTCACCACGGCTTGGCTGCGCCTCACGCCCGAGTTGCTGGCGCGCCCGTTTGTCTTGCTCGACTCGACCGGCCTCGTGCTGGCTCGCCCTTATGTGCACGAGGGGGCAGGCGTAGCCGTGGCCACGTTTGGCCTGACTCAGCCGGTGCGCTGGCGACGCTATCCCACTGGCACCCCGGCCCTGCCACCGTTCACCGACCCGCGCAGCCAGCCGGCGGCCCCGCGCACACTGGCCGTGCGCGACTCGTCGGCCGCGCCCGTTATGGCGGGCAACTTGCTGCGCCTGCCCGGTCAGGGACTGTACGCCCTCAAAGTGGGCGGCGCGGGTGGTGAGCCCGTGCGCACCGTACCGCTGTTGGTAGTCCCCGCCAGCTTCCCGGGCCAGCGCACTGCACCCGAGCTCATCGAGCCCCTGCTCTACCTCACCACCGCCGCCGAGCGCCAGGCCATGCTCAAGGCTTCCGACCCCAAGCGAGCGCTCGACCGCTTCTGGCTCGATGCGGCGGGTGGCGACCAGGCTCGCGGCCGGGAGTTCATCCGTCGCTACTACGAGCGTGTAACCACTGCCAACGAAGTATTTACCGGCCACAAAGCCGGCTGGCTTACCGACCGCGGCTTGCTCTACGTAGTGCTCGGCCCGCCCCAGAGCGTACGCCGCCTGCCCAGCGGCGAAGAGCGCTGGCACTACGACCAAGCCGGCCGCCAGGGCGAGGCCGTAGCGTTTACCTTCCGCCCGCGCCCTAGTACCTTAGCACCTGATAACTACGAACTGGTGCGCCGACCCGAGTACGAAATGCTCTGGTATGCCGCCGTTGAACAATGGAGAAGAACGACGACCGCCCGCTAAACGACGGGCTCAGTGACGACTACGTACCCCGCCGCTTCCGCGAAGGGGCTGACAATAACGAGCGCCGCCCCGCCCGCCCCAGCGGCGAAGGCCGCGACGAGCGCCGCTCCCCCGAGCGCCGCCCCGGCGGCAACGACGGGGCTGGCCGCTCGCGCCCGCAGCGCCCGTTTTACGACGAGCGCGGCCGGCAGGTAACGCCCAGCCGACCCGCCGCCAACCGTAGTGGAGGTGCCCCCTTCTACAAAGAGCACCACACCCGCCCGGCCGCCGACCGTAGCATCGACATGCTGTTTGGCCTGCGCCCCATCCTGGAGGCGCTCAACGCGGGCCGCACGCTGGATAAGATTTTCCTGCTGCGCGGCACCAAGAACTCGATGACCCAGGATATTTCCGATCTGGCTCGCCAAGCCAACGTACCGGTGTCGTACGTGCCCATCGAGAAGCTCGAAAACCTGACCCGCAAAAACCACCAGGGCGCGGTGGCTTTCGTGTCGCCCATCGACTTCGCCCCGCTCGATACGCTGCTGGCTGGCTTGTTTGAGGAAGGCAAAGTGCCCTTCGTACTCGTGCTCGACCGCGTCACCGACGTGCGCAACTTCGGCGCCATCGCCCGCACCGCCGAGTGCCTGGGCGTGCAGGCGCTAGTGGTCCCCAGCAGCGGCGCGGCCCAAATCAACGGCGATGCCGTAAAAACCTCGGCCGGCGCCCTCAACATCCTGCCCGTGTGCCGCGAGCCCGACCTGCGCCAGGCCATCACCTTCCTCAAAGACAGCGGCCTCACCATCGTGGCCTGTACTGAAAAAGCCGATGCCGACCTCGGCCAGAGCACGCCCGCCAGCCTCAGCGGTCCCATCGCCGTTATCATGGGCTCGGAGGAAGACGGCATCTCACCCGACCTGCTGCGCCTCTGCGACCAGCGCCTGCGCATTCCTATGAGCGGCCAGATTCAGAGCCTCAACGTGGGCGTGGCCGCTGGCATCATGCTCTTCGAAGTAGCGAAAGGCCGTAATTAATTTCCACTGGTTACCAGCATCTTACCAGGATTTAACGTAGCTTTGCATGTACCCATTCCGTAATTCCGTTACTTCCTGCATGACCGCTGACCAGCGCCTCGACCAACTTGAGCCTCTGCTTTCCGAAGCAATGACTATTCTGGACCGCCACACGGCCCAGTTCAAGCAGCTGACCAACGCCGTTAGCCAGTTGGCGGCTTTTGCTACTCAGCAAAGCGATAACATCGCTTTTTTACTGCGTGAGCACATCCTCATCAAGACTGATGTTGCCACCCTAAAGACCGACGTTGCCACCCTAAAGACCGACGTTACCGCCTTGAAGAGCGACGTTGCCACCCTGAAGACTGACGTTGCTACTTTGAAGACCGACGTCACTACTCTAAGGACCGACGTTGCTACTTTGAAGACTGATGTCACTACCTTAAAGAACGATGTGGCTGAGTTGAAGCAGGGGATGCTTCATGTGGATAGCAAGCTCGATTTGATTTTAAGCAAGTTGACTTAACATCTGCTTCTCGTAGCTGATTGGAGCTTCGACTGCAACAAAAAGGGCTTCCGCTTACTGCGGAAGCCCTTTTTGTTAATTAGGTTAGCGCACACTAGTTGTATCCCGTTCCCTTCTTGCTCTTCACGTCGGCCACAAACTCTTTTACCCGCTGCTCTTCCGAGCGCTGGCAGATGAGGAGCACGTTATCGTGCTCGGCCACGATGTAGCCGTCGAGGCCCTGCACCACCACGAGGCGCTCGTGGGGAGTTTTGATGAGGCAGTCGCGGGTATCGTAGAGTAGCACCTCCCCGTCGATCACGTTGCCCTGGGCATCGTGCGGGCTTACCTGGTGCAGCGAGTCCCAGGTACCCAGGTCGCTCCAGCCGATGTCGGCGGGTAGCACGTACACGTTGTCGGCCTTTTCCATCACCCCAAAATCGATGCTGATGTTGCGGCAGCGCGAGTACGCTTCGTTGATGAATGCTTCCTCCTGCGGCGTACCCAGCAGGTGCTTACCCTCTTCAAACACCTCGGCAATATCGCTCAGGCACTGGTGAAACGCCTCGATGATGGCGCTGGCTCGCCACACAAATAAGCCGGCATTCCAGAGAAAGTCACCGCTGTCCAGGAACATGCGGGCTAGCTCGACATTGGGTTTCTCGGTAAAAGTCTTCACCTTGTACAGCGCCGAGTCGGGCAGGCGGTGCACGGGCTCATCCATGTACTGAATGTAGCCGTAGCCGGTATCGGGGCGCGAGGGCTGGATGCCGAGCGTAATCAGTACCTCGTGCTGCCGGGCCGAGGCCACGGCCTCGCGGATGAGCCGGCGAAACTCCTCTTCGCGCAGCACGGCATGGTCGGCTGGCGACACGATGAGCGTCGCCTCGGGATCGCGCTGCGCAATGCAGTAGCTGGCGTAGGCAATGCAGGGCGCAGTGTTGCGCCCAATGGGCTCCCCCAGAATTTGATTCGTGGGTAATTCGGGTAAGTGCTCGTGAACCAACTCGATGTAGTCGCGGTGGGTTACCACGAATACGTTTTCGGGCGGGCAAATTCCCCGGAAGCGGTCGACCGTGAGCTGAAGCATGGAACGGCCC
>CAJYVK010000056.1 GCA_913778455.1 uncultured Hymenobacter sp.
TGGATGAAGAACACCGGGATGTTATTACCCACGAGGTCATAAACACCTTCTTCGGTGTAAAATTTCACCGAAAAGCCGCGCACGTCGCGGGCCAGGTCGCTTGAGCCCCGCGAGCCAGCCACCGTGGAAAAGCGGGTAAATACGGGCGTCACGGCACCGGGCTGCAAGAAAGCAGCGCGGCTCAGGTTAGCGTTGTCGTCGTAGGCTTCGAAGTAGCCGTGGGCGGCCACGCCGCGGGCGTGCACCACACGCTCGGGAATGCGCTCGTGGTCGAAGTGCGTCATCTTCTCGCGGTAGATGAAATCTTCGAGCAGCGTGGGGCCGCGCTCGCCGGCCTTGAGCTGGTTCTGGTCGTCGCTGATGCGCAGGCCTTGGTTGGTGGTCAGCAGCTGGCCGTAGCCGTCTTCCCGGTTTTGGGCCAGCTCATCGGTCTTGGGGTTGCCCACCACATCTTCGTGGGTTTGTTTAGCTAAGGGCTTGTCGCTCATGCGGAAAAGAGAATAAGAAACGAGTTGAACTGGTTGCCTAAACGGGGGCCTCTCCCCAGGGTTAGCCGCCGTCCGCTCCGGGCCCGGGCTAGCAGTTGAGGTTATAAATCGCCACCCGCAAGCTGGGCTGCTGATGGTCAAACTGCTCCCGATTCGCAAGGTCGAGGCTGTAATTAGGGTAAAAAAAGCTGGGGCGAAGTGCGCCTCGCGGCGCGGGCGCGCCCGGCCGTGGCTGACGCCGACAACCACTTGGGCACCGTGATGCCGATGCTGTACGGCACTTGCAACAGTACCCTCACCCGAGCTTCGTCCGGCCAGCAGTACGGTCGGCTGGGCTCACCGCCCGGCAAGTTCGCTGAACATTACCGTCGAGGTAAGCGTAGGCGCGAGTACGCATTACTGCCGAGGTAAGCCCAGAGTTGAGGATGCTAAAAATTTAAGCGAATATTAAGAACCAGTAGCCAGCTTAAAAAACCAGTTTTCGTTTCAGCTACCTGGCCCTTTTAGGCTAGGGTATACCTATGCCAGTTGGCTCACGGCTAATAGTCTATCCAGATCCACTGGGCGAAAGCCGGCCAAGATTCTTCTCGGCCGCCTAGCCGCCCCCGCAGTTAAAAGTTGGCGTTACGCCTAGTTTCTGTTCCCTTATTCAGTTTAATCCACAAGTATGCTGCACATCAGCCACGACAAAACCAATACCGCGTCTTATAACATGCAGGGTAAGTGCCCCTTCGGGGGCGACCGCATCGGCGGAGTAGACGGCACCCCGCCCGCGCTTTCCGATTGGTACCCCAACCGCCTGAAAGTGGAGCTGCTGCACCAAAACGGCCCGCAGGCCAACCCGCTGGGCGAGGATTTCAACTACGCCGAGGCGTTCAGCAAAATTGATCTGGAGGCGTTGAAACAGGAAATCAAAGGCTTCCTGACTTCGTCGGTGGAGTGGTGGCCCTCGGACTACGGCAACTACGGCCCGCAGATGATTCGCATGGCCTGGCACTCGGCTGGCACCTACCGCATCGCCGACGGGCGCGGCGGCGCGGGCGAGGCTCTGCAGCGCTTCGCGCCCATCAACAGCTGGTGGGACAACGGCAATACCGACAAGTCGCGCCGCCTGATCTGGCCCATTAAGCAGAAGTACGGCAGCGCCCTCTCGTGGGCCGACCTCATCGTGCTGACGGGCAACTGCGCGCTGGAAATCATGGGCTTCCCCACCTACGGCTTCGCCGGGGGGCGCCAGGATGCCTGGGAGGCTGACAACGCCACCTACTGGGGTCCCGAAGTAATTCACGACCTGAGAACGGCCGAATCACCCGATAAGATGGTGAACCGCGATAAGCGCTGGCGCGGCCAGAATGGCGACGCTGATTACGACCTCGAAAACCCGCTGGCCGCCTCGCACCAGGCGCTCATTTACGTAAACCCCGAAGGTCCCTACGCCAGCGGCGACCCGCTGGGCTCGGCCCACGACATTCGCGTAACGTTCACACGCATGGCCATGAATGACGAGGAAACCGTGGCCCTCATTGCCGGCGGTCACGCCTTCGGTAAAAGCCACGGCATGGTGCCGCCCACCGAAATTGGTATGCCGCCCGAAATCGCGCCGATGGAGGCTATGGGCCTGGGCTGGCACAACCCCCGCGGCAAGGGCAACGCCGAAAACACGATGACCAACGGCATCGAAGGTAGCTGGACGCCCAACCCCACGCAGTGGGACAACGACTACCTCACCAACCTGTTCAAATACGACTGGAAGCAGGAAAAAAGCCCGGCTGGCTCCTTACAGTGGACGCCCGTTGACCCCGACGCGCCCAAAACGCCCGATGCCCACATCCCCGGCCAGATGAACCGGCTGATGATGATGACCACCGATATCGCGCTGAAAGAGGACCCCAAGTACCGCAAGGTGTGCGAAAAATTCCTGGGCGATTTTGATGCCTTCACCCAGGCATTCTCCAAAGCCTGGTACAAGCTGACCCACCGCGACATGGGCCCGCGTGAGCGCTACCTCGGCCCCGAAAAGCGTAACGAAGACGGCCTGCTGTGGCAAGACCCCATTCCGCTGGCCGACTACGCTATCATTGACGCGGAAGACGTAAAGGCGCTGAAGCAGGAAATTCTGGCGCTGGGTATCTCCGTTTCCGACCTAGTATTCACGGCTTTCTCGGCGGCCGTGACGCACCGCCACAGCGACAAGCGCGGCGGCGCCAATGGGGGCCGGCTGGCCCTGGCCCCGCAAAAAGACTGGGCGGTAAACCGCCGCACGGTGCCCGTAGTGGAGGCGTTGCGCACGGTGCAGGAGAAATTCAACGGCCAGGCTGCGGGCGGTAAGCAAGTATCGCTGGCCGACCTTATCGTGCTGGGCGGCTGCGCCGCGCTTGAAAAAGCGGCCGCCGATGCGGGCGTTCCCACCGAAGTACCCTTCACGCCCGGCCGCCGCGATACGACGCAGGAACTAACCGACATCGAAATGTTTACTTGGCTCAAGCCCGTGGCCGACGGCTTCCGCAACTACCTCGGCAAAGGCTTCAGCGAGATTTCGCAGGGCGTGGCCCCCGAGGAGATGTTCCTCGATAAAGCGCAGCTGCTGGCCCTCACCGCTCCCGAGTGGGTGGCCCTCACCGGCGGTCTGCGCGCTATGAACGCCAACCACGACAACTCGCCTTACGGCATCTTCACCGACCGCGTGGGCGTGCTTACCAACGACTTTTTCACCGTGCTCACGAGCACCGAGTACGACTGGAAGAAAGCCGACGCTACCGGCCTGACCTTCTCGCTCGAACCCCGCGACGCTGGTAAAAAGAGCTTCGTCGCCACCCGCGCCGACCTCGTATTCGGCTCCAACAGCCAGTTGCGCTCCGTAGCTGAGGTGTACGCTGGCAGCGATGGCCACCCGCGCTTCGTCAAGGCGTTCGTAAAAGCCTGGGATAAAGTAATGATGCTCGACCGCTACGACGTGAAACGCTAGCTAGCATTCACTACAAATAAACAAAGCCCCCGCCGGTTCACCAGCGGGGGCTTTACTTTACTGCTAGGTGTAGGATAAGCTTTAGCTTGTCCGGCGTAAGGGTGAAGCCAGTTGAAAAGTTGTTGTAGCTCATTCCGCGTCTGCCCTTGCGCCGGACAAGCTAAAGCTTATCCTACAAGGATTGCGGAGTGCACCTCACCCCTGCAACTCCCAAGCCGTGCGGTAGCCGCCCACGCGCTCCACGTAGTCTAGAAAGGCTTTGTAGAACGGGTGCGCCCCGAGCGTGCTGGAGTCGCCGATGAGCAGCAGCTTCTTACGGGCGCGGGTCATAGCTACGTTCATGCGGCGGATATCGGATAAGAAGCCGATATCGCCGTGCGAGTTGCTGCGCGTGAGGGAGATAGCAATAATATCGCGCTCCTGACCCTGGAAGGCATCGACGGTTCCGATGCTAAGCTGGCGGTGCAGCAGCAAGCCGCAAAGCTCGTCGTTCTCCTCCACCGCATCCTTGAGGTAGTTGATTTGGGCGCGGTAGGGCGCAATGACACCGATGCTGAGTGGGTCGGTTTCGTGCTCGGGTGCGTCGTAGGGTTCCAGTAGCTGAGCCAGGCGCTTGAGCAGCAGATCGGCTTCCTCGGGGTTGGCCGTGGAGCGGCTTTCCGGGATGGTGATTTCCTGCATTCCGAAACCTGCCGTATCCAGAAACTCCACGGGCAGGTCGGGGGCAAAGCGCAGGTCGTAGGCTTCGAGGCCCGCGTGGGCCACGGAGGGAGCCGCTACCAGCTGGCCGTCGTAAAACTGCTCGGAGCTGAACTGCATAATTTGCTCGTGCATCCGGTACTGTACTTTCAGCATCCGGCTTACATCGGGCTGGCGCTTGATGCACTTCTCAAATAGCGTTTCGCGCAGGCCATCCTTGGCGGCTTTCTCGCTTTTCACGGTGGGCGGCAGCTGCTGGTGGTCGCCGGCCAGCACCACCCGCTGGGCCTTGGCAATTGGAATCCAGCAGCCCGGCTCCAGGGCCTGCGCCGCCTCGTCGATGAACACCGTTTCGTAGGTGAGGTGGCGAATATTACGGTTGCTGGCCCCTACGAGCGTGCAGGTAATCACCTGCACCTGGTCGAGCAAATCCTCCGTGATGTAGCGCTCCAGGCCATCGGCCTCCTGGTGCAAGGCACGGGCTTCCTCCTTCAGCAGGCGGCGCTGCTCGCGCTCCTCCCAGCCGAAGTGGCGCACGTGCTTGCTGGCCTCTTCGCGGTACTGCTCAGCCGTTTGGCGCATCGAGCGCAACTCGCCGTAACGCTTGTGGCTCATTACCTGGGCATCGAGCGTATGTTCCAAGAGCAGGTCACTTACCCGGCTGGGGTTGCCCATGCGAATGACGTTGACGCCGCGCTCAGCCAGCTTTTCGGTGAGCAGGTCTACGGCCGTATTGCTGGGCGCACACACTAGTACCCGGCGCTCACGCCGAATGGTTTCCAGGATAGCCTGCACCAGCGTAGTGGTCTTGCCGGTGCCGGGCGGGCCATGGATAATGGCCACATCCTGCGCGGCCTGCACGTGGCGCACCGCCGCCAGCTGACTCTCGTTGAGCGGGCTGGGGTAAAAAAGGTCGTCGGCTTTCTCCTGCCGGAAGCGGGCCGGCTTAGCCCCGAGGAGGATGTCGCGCAGGTCGGCCAGGCGGTCGCCGTAGGCGCCCATCACCTTGCCCAATGCGTAGTCCATCTCGCGGTAGCTCACCTCATCGAAGGTAAGGTCGATGCCCAATTTGCCGCCCTCGTGCACCCAGTCGGGCAGGTCTTCCTTGGCCGTGGCCAGCAGCAGCTTGTTGCGCCGTACGCTAGTAATCACGCCGCTGAGCGTGGGTCGGTCGGTAGCCGAGCGCCCGGGGATGTTGCCAAACAGCGCCGCGTTTTTGCCGACTTGAAATAAATGCAGCCCTTGCTGGCCCGCGGGTCGCTCCAGCTCCAGCACCACTTTGCCGCCAAAGCCCACGTCTTCCTGGGTAATCTTGACGGGGTACCACGTCAGGCCGCGCTGCTGGCGCTCCTGAATGCTAGCTTTGGCGTTTTTAAGCTTAAATTGCTCTAAGTCTTCTTGTTGCTCTAGCTTGAGCAAGCCCTGCACGCGGCGCAGCTCCCGCTCGATAGCGTAGGGTTCAGCGTGGGGGAGGGTAGTTTCGGTTGACAAATGAAAACGGATTGATTTCGTTGAATGATTAACAACGAAAACGGGAAATGAGTGGCTGGGAAATAATAAAAGCGCTGCTGAGTTAGCCTAAATTGTCTGGGTCGTAGTGATAATGTTCTTGGCTGGCGCTTGTAAATCGTTGAATAAAGCCAGCCTCGTAGTGCTCCGGCTTTTTTGGCTCAAACCACCGCTGTCGCACTGCCCAGTCATATACGCTTATCCCAACTGGATACCAAGTGAGCGTGCCCGTTAGTCGGTAAAAGTTAATAAATTCCTCTGCCTGTACTCGCGAGGTAAATACTCCGCTTGCAAACCGACCTCCCGCCCCTTGAAATACCCAAGCTTCTTCCATTACCACGGAAAAATAAATATGGTGTTATGACACCCCGCTAGCCCAGGCCCGCGCCTCCGCCAGTACCGTAAAGTGCCGAAACTCATACGGCAGGCCCGGTACGGCGCTTTGGTACATGCCGTCGATGGTAATGCGGTTGAGCACTTGCACCGACTCTAAGTGCGCGAAGCGGGTGAGGCCCAACTCCCCGAGTGGCACTAATACGTTGGTATGCGTCCAGTCGAGGTCCTTGGGGCGCACGGCCCCCAGGTGGCGGTCGTCGGCCACCCAGCCGGTGGGGCGGTGCAGGCGTGCCAGCTGCACCGCTTCCGTAAGCGCCTCCCGAAAATCCTGACTGCCCGCAAAGCCCAGCCACTCAGTTTCCATCACGGGGTGCGGACCGCCGGTGTGCAGCAGCAGGCGAAGAAACGGGTAGGTAGCGAGCGTGGTAGTCATGGCAGCGGGTGGGATTATTCTTCGCGGTGTACGGTGTCGGGACTAAAAGCGGGTACGCATACCGACCAGTATTCGCACTCCTCCCCAAATGGATTGGAGTAGCGCACCCGGGCCCCGGCCTTAATCAGTAGCGACTCACCCGCTTGCAGCTCCACTACGTCGCCGTCGATTTCGAAGCGCTTGCGGCCCCGCACTACAATGGTAATTTCGTCGAACTCGGGGCGTTGGTGGGGCTCGCCCCACTGCGGCGGCGCGACCATGTGGGCCACGCTGTACTCGGCCGTGCGGGTGCTGGCCAGCCCCACGTGCTCCTCTATGAGCTTGCCGTCGGTAGTGGGTACGCGAAACGGCTGGGGGTTGCGGAAGTATTTTTTTTCGGTAGACATCGGGGGCGAAAATAAGACCTGCCTGCCGCTAGGGGCGGGTGGGGCAGGGGCCAGGCTTGAAGGAGCGCAGCCCCGCATTTTGGGCCACGCAGGCATTGGCGTAGGTAATGCCGTTGCAGCCGCACACCGGGTCGTACTGCATGGTGCAGATGCCGTTGGGATTGGCCCGGCTGGGATCGAGGCAGTCGGTACCTGCGGCGGTTGAGGCCGCCTTACGCTGGCAGCCGGCCCCACCGGCCAGCCCCGCGCACAAGAGAAAAGGAAGCAGAAAACGAGTCATAAGCGCAGGTGTACGCAGCGACCCGGCCCGGCGATTGGGCCGCGTCGCAACCCAAAGAAAATAAGGCGCGGGCTTAAACCCCTCGCCTCACCTCGCGTATAGCTGCCAAAACCCTGGGCCGGCGGCCAGTGCACTGCGTCGGCCCCGACCAATTCACCATCTCTTTTTCTTTCTTTCTCATGTCGTACCGCGAAGAAGATAACAACGCAGGCAAAATTCTCCTCGCCGCCCTCGCCGGCGCTAGCGCTGGCATCATCGCCGGCATCCTGCTGGCTCCCGATAAAGGCTCGGCTACCCTCGAAAACTGGAAAGGCACGGCTAAGCAATACGGTAACCAGCTGGGCGACCAATTTCATAAATACAGCGCTGAGCTGGAAACCAAATTCAAAGGCCTGTCGGAGAAGCTGGAAGACCTCGGCGTACTCGGCGCTGGCGGTTCGCTCAACATTGGCGGCAACTGGGACGAGATCAAAGGCAAGCTGAAGCAGCAGTATGCGCAGCTCACCGATGAAGACTTGAGCTACGCCGAAGGTAAAGGCGACGAATTGCTGGGCAAGCTGCAAGACAAGCTCGGCAAGGGCAAAGCCGAAGTAACGAAAATCATCAATGACCTGACCGGCAAGGGCAGCGATTTGGCCAACAAAGCCAAAGACGCCGTTGACAAAGGTGCCGATAAAGCTAAAGATGCCTTCGACAAAGGTGCCGACAAAGCCAAGGATGCCGCCGACAAGGGCGCTGACGCGGCCTACGACGCCACCCACTAAGCTAACCGGCCGCGGCCGCTAGCGAAAGCCCCGCGCCTTCCGGCGCGGGGCTTTTTTGCGTCATGGGTTAACCACTGGGCAGCCTTCGCCGTTAGTTTACTTCACACGTTCACCATCTTAATTTTCTTTCACTCATGCCGAATGACACCGGAAAAGTTATCGTTTCGCTGCTGGCCGGAGCCACGGCGGGCATTGTAGCGGGCCTGTTGCTAGCCCCCGAAACCGGCGAAGAAGCCCGCGAAGGCCTGCGTGCTTCGGCCCGCAAGCTGTGGAGCGGTGGCCTCGGCCAGCGGGCGCAAGAGGCGCTCAAGAAATTCAAAGGCGACGTGCCCAATCCCGATGCCGCCGTAAGCGAAGATAAAAATGCTGCCGACGCGCTCTTCAACTCGATGGGTAATGCCGAGCCCGGCGATTTAGCCACCCCAGCCGGTAACGGCCAATCAGTGGCCGGCGACGGCGACTACGGCCACCACCGCGACGACCTCGACTACGACGGCGATGCGGGCGAAGGCCGCCACCGCGCCCTGTAGCAGCCAGCGCCAGAAAAAAATATTTTTTTCGCCGATTTCGTAACCCGCGCTTCACGCTCGCGTTAAAGACTATACAAACGGCTTGAACGAAGCCTGCTGAAAATACTCAGTAAAATTGCTGGTCGTAGGAGCTTCTCGCAGTGTTGGTTTAACATACTGCGTGTAAAATCAGACGACCCACCGCAAGCTTCTGGTACTTGCCGCAGCTTTTACGGCCTTTTGTAGAAAAGCCCGCCCTTCGCAAGAAGAGCGGGCTTTTTTTATGGCGGCAGTTGGCGGGCGTTCGCAAGAAAGGCCCGCTTTCAACGGGAAAGCGGGCCTTTCTTGTGAGTCGTTACCAGCGTTGCTTAAGAAGCGCTAGGCTGGGTTTTCTCCTGCGCTACCACTTCGGGACGCATTTGGGGGAAGAACAGCACGTCTTGGATGGAGTGCGAGTTGGTCATAATCATGCTCAGGCGGTCGATGCCGATGCCCAGGCCAGCCGTGGGCGGCATACCGTATTCTAGGGCGCGCAGGAAATCCTCATCGAGTACCATCGCCTCCACGTCGCCGCGCTTACCGAGTTCCAGCTGGTCTTCGAAGCGTTGGCGCTGGTCGATGGGGTCGTTGAGCTCCGAGAAGGCGTTGCAGATTTCCTTGCCGTTGCAGATGGCTTCGAAGCGCTCCACGAGGCCGGGGTGGTCGCGGTGCTTTTTGGCCAGCGGCGACATCTCTACCGGGTAGTCGGTGATGAAGGTAGGCTGGATGAGCTTGGGCTCGACGTGCTCACCGAAAATCTCGTCGATGATTTTCGACTTGCCCATGCTGGGGTCGAGGCCCACTTTGAGCTTGGCGGCGGTTTCGCGGAGCGCAGCTTCGTCCATGTCGCCGATGGCCACGCCGGTGAATTTCTCAATGGCTTCAAACATCGTGTAGCGCTGCCAGGGGCGCTGGAAGTTGATGAGATTTTCGCCCACCTGCACTTGGGTTTTGCCGTGCAGGGCCAGTGCCACGCGCTCCACCATTTCTTCCACCAAGTCCATCATCCAGGCGTAGTCCTTATAGGCTACGTAGAGCTCCATCTGGGTGAATTCGGGGTTGTGGAAGCGCGACATGCCCTCGTTGCGGAAGTCCTTGGAGAACTCGTACACGCCGTCGAAGCCGCCCACGATGAGACGCTTGAGGTACAGCTCGTTGGCAATGCGCAGGTAAAGCGTCATGTCCAGCGTGTTGTGGTGCGTCTTGAAAGGACGGGCGGCCGCGCCGCCGTAGAGCGGCTGCAAAATGGGAGTTTCTACCTCCAGGTAGCCCTTATCGTTCAAGTAATTACGCATGGCTTGCACCAGTTGCGTACGCTTGATGAAGGTGTCGCGCACGTGCGGGTTCACCACCAGGTCCACGTAGCGTTGGCGATAGCGCTGCTCGGGGTCGGAGAATGAGTCATACACGATTTCCTCGCCGGTTTTCTCGTCTTTTTTGGTTTTTACCACCGGCAGCGGGCGCAGGCTTTTGGCCAGCAGTTTCAACTCAGTTACGTGCACCGAGGTTTCGCCCACTTGGGTTTTGAAGACGTGGCCCTTCACGCCGATGAAGTCGCCGAGATCGAGCAGCTTTTTAAAGACGTTGTTGTAGAGCGTCTTGTCTTCGCCGGGGCAAATCTCGTCGCGGTTGACGTAGAGTTGAATGCGGCCCGACGAGTCCATGAGCTCGGCAAACGAGGCCTTGCCCATGACGCGCGACGACATCAGGCGGCCCGCCAAGGCCACTTCCTGAAAGTTGTTCAGCTCGGGGTGATAGTTGTCGTGAATTTCCTGGGCCGAAAAGTTGACGTCGAACAGTTCGGAGGGGTAGGGCTCAATGCCCAGGGCTTTCAACTCGTCGAGTTTTTGGCGGCGCAGGATTTCCTGCTCACTCAAGTGGACCACAGATTTAACGGATTTAACGGATTACACGGATACGCCCGCCTGCCTTCGGCGGCGGGCTGACTTTTGGGTGGTACGGATAAGTGGCGTGGGGGGTGCTGCTACCAATTAGGGGTAGGCAGGCGGGATGGAGAGTAGCCAGCCAGGTTATCTGCAACGACCAAAAGGGAGGCAAAAGTAAGCCCAAAAAAAGGCCGCCCCGAAGGAGCGGCCCAAAAACCAAGGCTACCTAGCCAGCTTGGCGCAGCCAAGCGTATTCCCGAAATCAGTTAAATCCGTTAAATCTGCGTTCCTAGGCGGCCATTTTGAGCTCGGGCTCCGGCTCGGTGCCGAGGAGGGTGGGCTGCACGCGGGTGCGCAGGCGCTCCTGCACGAAGCTGGCTTGCAGGTGGCTGGGTAGCTCACGTACGAGCTGCTCATAGCGCTCCAGGCCCAGGGCCTTGGCCACGTAGGTTTCGTGGATGCCGTTGAGGTAGCTCACCACGTTCAGCAGCGAGCTGTGGAAGAGCTTGAAGTCGATGTCGGCCTCCACGTAGCGCTCGATCTCGCGGCTGCTCTGCGAGATGCGCAGGCGACCCAGCAGGTCGAAGATGGTCGTGTAGCCCAGGCGCCAGGTAATCTGCTGCCAGTGAGCGGCGGTCCACTTATCGAGCGGCTTGCCGGTTTTCTGGCTGCGGATGGCGGTGTTGGGATTGGCCTGCACCTGCTGGCGCACGGCGATGGCCGTTTGCTTGCGGGTAGTGCGCAGAAACTGGCCAATCTGCGCCTGCGCGTCAATCTCCTGCGAGGCGATGTGCAGGCCAGCCTTGTAGCCAGCCAGCGGCAGGCGGTGAATGTTGAAGTCGCCGTAAGCCCCGGCGGCGTAGAAAGATACCGGGCGCGGGTAGGCATTTTTCACCACCAAGCGACCCACCTCGCGGCGAATGACTTGAGCGTTGTTGGAGCGCACGCCGGTAGTGTAGAGGAAGGCTTGCAGGCCCGAAAGAATGGTGTGGTAGGCCTGCGGGAACGTCCAGTGCAGGGCATTGCGCAGGAAGTTTTCATCGCCCAGCTCGGCGGTGGCACGCAGGGCATACTCAGTGCTCCAGCACGCGTGCAGCAGCTTGGTGAGCGCGGCTACGTCGCCCTCGCTCAGCTCGGCCTGGTGCTGGCGGAAATAAGCCGAATGGGCCAGTCCGCCCAGCGGGCTTTCACCCTCCTGAATGTGATAGCTCAGGGCGAAAAAATAGTTGAGGAACACCTGGGCTGGGATAGAGCGGCGCCAGGTCTCGTCGGCCAAACGCTGTTGCTCCTGCTCCTCGGGCGTGAGCAGCGCTTCGGCGGGCGACACAGCCATTACCGGAGCCGAATACGTTTCGGCCGGAATGAGCGGAATGATGCGGGCTTCGGTTTTCGTAGTCATACCAGATAAACCGAAGGCCAAAAAAATTAGTGCCCATTTGCTAAAGATAATCGCAGATTTAACAGATTTAACGGATTGCGGGGATGCGGCCGCCTATGGTGGGTTGAATGGGCTTTTTTACTACTGTTGGGAAGTGGCTGGTGGGGAAGACTGATTGCGAATTGAGTCAGCGATTAACGGCGATTTGCTAAAAATATGTGCAAAAAAAGAGCTGCCCCGCAGGGCAGCTCTCGCAACTTTCGCTTAGTCAGCCCGCCGCCGCAGGCTGGCGGGCGTATCGGCGAAATCCGTTTAATCCGTTAAATCTGCGGTCTATTGTTCGTCTTTGAGAACCGCTACGGCTTCGCCGAGGGTGATGTCCTTGCTTAGGGCCATACTGCGGGTGAAGCGCATGGAGCGGTTGATCCGGGTAGAATCGTTGCCCAGGGCCTGGCGGTCGGCGGCGAGAGGCATGAGAGCCAGCGGCTTGGCCGTTTTCTGGATGGTCTCATACTTGTCCGACTCCGCTTTGAGCAGGTGCTGCATAGCGCGGTATTTCTCCAGGCTCAACGACACGACGGTTTCGTTTTTGCGCTTACGCAGGCTCTGTACGAGCTCCGTCATTTGCTGGAAGGCGGGGTTGGCGGCTACGCGGGCCTTGCTGTTGGCTTGAAGCTTAGCGTAGTTGGGCTGATCGTCCCAAGGGCGGTAGCTGGCGGGCTTGATTTCGTCCCACTTCAGTGGGTAATCCATTTCCTTCTCGCCCTGGTCAACGTACGAGAAGAGGTCAGGCAACACGATGTCCGAAGCCACGCCCTTGAACTGCGTCGAGCCACCGGTGACGCGATAAAACTTCTGCATCGTGAACTTGAGCGAACCGAACGGCTTGAGGCTAGCCAGCTCGTTGGGCAGCGTTTCGTCGAGGTCGATGATGCGCTGCACCGTACCCTTGCCGTAGGTGCTGGTGGTACCCATGATGATACCCCGCTTATAGTCCTGAATGGCCGCCGCCAGAATTTCGGAAGCCGAGGCGCTGTACTTGTTTACGAGTACGACGAGCGGGCCGCTGTACTGCACGCGCGGGTCCTTGTCGTTGAGCACGTTGGTAACGCCGCGGCTGTCATGCACCTGTACCATCGGGCCGCTGGGCATAAAGAGGCCAGCCATCTCCACGGCGTCGTTGAGCGAGCCGCCGCCGTTGTTGCGCAGGTCGAATACCACGCCCTTCACGCCTTCGGCGGTCAGCTTTGCAAGCTCCTTCTTCACGTCGGCCGCCGAGGAACGCCCGCCGTTGTCGTTGAAGTCGGCGTAGAAGGCCGGCAAGTGCAGGTAGCCGATTTTGATGCCGCTGGGGTCGTTGATTACCGCCGACTGCGCGTAGGTGTCCTCAACTACCACTACGTCGCGGAAGATGGAGATAATCTTGGTCGAGCCGTCGGCCTTCTTCACCGTCAGGCGCACCTCGGTGCCCTTCTTGCCGCGGATGAGCGTCACGGCCTTGTTGGTATGCCAGCCCTCAATGCTCACCGGCTCGGCGGCACCTTGAGCAACGCGCAGAATAGCGTCGCCCTTCTTCAACTCGCCCTGGCGGGCCGAGGCCGAGCCGGGCACGATGTCCTCAATGTAAATGAGACCTTCCTTCTCGCGCAGCGTAGCGCCGATGCCTTCGAAGCGGCCCGTGAGCTGAATGTCAAACTCTTCCTTCTCGCGGGGCGGGAAGTACTCGGTGTGCGGGTCGTAAGTGTTACAGATAACCTTGACGTATTCCGTCAGCATCTCGTTGGCGTCGGGCTGGTCGGCAAACTGCTCGTCGTAGAACTTGAGCACGCGCTTGCGGGCCTCGATTTCCATCTGGGCCGGGGTACGGTCAGGCTCGGCAGTGGCGGGCTCCTTGGCCAGGCTGGCTACCTTGGCGCGGTCGTGGCGCTTGTCCTGCTCGTCCATCATCTCGGCTACGCGCACGAGGGTTTCGTATTTGAGCAGCTTGCGCCACTGCTCACGCTGGTCGGCGGGGCTGGTGGGGAAGGTTGCCTTCTCAAAGTCGGTCTGAAGCGACTCGTCGGCGTCGAACGTAAATGGCTGGGCCAGAATCTCGTGGGCCAGCGCCTGCATCTGCTTGGTGCGCTCGGCCATGAGCTTGGTGCTCAGGTCCAGAAATTCATGGCTACCGCGCTTGGTTTCATCGTCGATGTCGGTCTGGTACTTCATCAGCTGCGCCACATCCGACTGCAAGAGAAATTTCTTGCGGTAGTCGAGGCGCTTAAGCGACAAGTCAAATACCCGCTTGCTGAACGCATCGTCGATGCGCTCGGGCTGGTAGTGCGCTTGCGAAAGACCCTGCACAATGGTGCCGACCAGCACCTGCTCTTTGCCGGGGGCCGAGCGCGGGCCGCTGTGCTCGTAGAAGCGGTAAGACGCCAGCCCGAATACGGCGGCTACGAGGCCGGCGTAAGAGCCAATTTTGAGGCGGGGGGATAACATTCAGGAAGAGATTAGGAAGAGGGCCAAATGTAACAGCCAGTCGGCGGCAAGTTGCACAACCGTACGCTAACGTACGGCAAAAACGCTGCCGGGGCTGCGAATAGTGCCACTTGTTGTAGTTCTTGCGTTGGATTTACGGCAGACGCCCGCACTTTGTCGTCGTAACCGCATTATTCGGCCTTTAGTTATGACCGCTACCAGCATCCGCGCCGCCCTGTTGGGCCTAGCCGTAGGCGACGCGTTGGGCGTGCCCGTTGAGTTTATCAGCCGCCACGCGCGCCACCACGACCCCGTAACCGGACTGCGCGGCTACGGCACGCACCACCAGCCGCCCGGCACGTGGTCCGATGATTCGTCGCTCACCTTTTGCCTGGCTGAAACGTTGGCCCGACCAGGGGGGCTAACCGGCGCCCCCGACCTGGCCGACTTTGGCCGAAGGGCTATCAATTGGTTGAATGTTAGCTACTGGACCGCCACTGGCGAGACTTTCGACGTGGGTAACGCTACGCGCTACGCCATTCAAAACCTGGAGCGGGGCGTGAGCCCCAGTCAGGCCGGTCCACGTTCAGAGTTTGACAACGGCAACGGCGCGCTAATGCGGATTCTGCCGCTTGTCTTCCACCAAACCTGGCAGGCTGAAAACCTCGACCTGAACGCGGCCTGGGCGCTGACCGAGGCCGTGGCTAGCGTTACGCACGGTCACCCACGCTCCACGCTGGGGTGCTTTTTATACCTGTTGGTAGCGCGTGGGCTGGCAAATAACTTGAGCCCATCCGCAGCTTATGAACAGATGCGGGAGGCAGCTAATAATTGGCTGCACAAGCAAGCTAAAGGCCCTGCTTTTTACGAATGGCCTAAGTACGGAGCAGTGCTGGATGGTAGTCTACCGGATCTGGCAGAAGCCGACATCAAATCCTCCGGCTATGTGGTACACACCCTCGAGGCCGCTCTGTGGTGCTTGCTCAACCACGATACGTACGCCGCCACCGTGCTGGCCGCCGTGAACCTTGGCGAAGATACCGACACTACCGGCGCGGTA
>CAJYVK010000057.1 GCA_913778455.1 uncultured Hymenobacter sp.
TTTAGCGCAGCGTAACTCGTGCCAAGCCATGACGTGGAGGCTGCGCCTCCACTGCCGCAACGCGGCAAGCCGACGACTGGGCACGCTACGGCGAGTTGTTTAGGTGGAGATACTTCGCAGAAAATTACTATAACGCACTTGCCGCGTTGCGGCAGTGGAGGCGCAGCCTCCACGTCATGGCTTGGCACGAGTTACGCTGCGCTAAACTCGCGCCAGTACCGGCCAGTACCACCAGTATCTATTCCAGTGCCTAGTAAGACTTGTAAGTAATGAGCTTCCTGTCCCGGTCGCCGAACCTCTGGCCCGTGCCGTAGGTTTGTACCCCCGTGCCTAGTTCCTCGCCCCGCCTCCTGCTTCTTACCCCGCCGCTCACGCAGCTCAATACCCCGTACCCGGCCACGGCCTACATCAAAGGCTTTTTGGTGGGACGCGGCTACGAGGTGCGGCAGGCCGACCTCAGCATTGCATTGGTGTTGAGACTTTTCTCGAAAGAAGGGCTGACGCGGGTGTTCGATGAAATCGCGGCGGGCGGCTACGAGCTCAGCGACAACGCCCAGCGGATGCTGCGGCTGCGCCGACGCTACGAGGCTGCTATCGGGCCGGCCATCCGATTTTTGCAGAATAAAGACCTCACGCTGGCCCCGCGCATCTGCCACGGGCGGTTTCTGCCCGAGGCCAGCCGCTTCGACAACGTGGCCGACCTCGAAACGGCTTTCGGCACGATGGGCCTCACCGACCAGGCCCGCCACCTGGCTACCCTCTACCTCGAAGATCTGGCCGACCTCGTGAAGGAAACCGTAGGGCCGCAGTTTGGCCTTTCGCGCTACGCCGAAAGTCTGGCCATGTCGGCCACCCACTTCGACCCCCTGCACGAGGCCCTGCAAGCCCCGCCCAACCTCGTGGATACGATGCTGCTGGAGCTGCTCGACGATCTCATCCGGGAAGTACAGCCCGACATCGTGGGCTTTACCGTGCCCTTTCCCGGCAACCTCTACGCGGCCCTGCGGCTGGCCCAGCGACTCAAGCAGGTGCGCCCCCAGGCCGTGACCGTGATGGGGGGCGGCTATCCCAATACCGAGCTGCGCGGATTGAAAGAGCCCCGCTTTTTCGACTACATTGATTACCTCACCCTCGACGACGGTGAGGGGCCGTGGCTGCGCCTGTTCGACTACTTGCAGGGACAGCTGCCGCAGGCCGAGTTGCAACGCACCTTCCTGCGCAACGCGGCCGGCGAGGTCGAGTACCTCAACCACCCGCACCCCGACGTGCCGCACCCCGAGGTGGGTACGCCCGATTACTCCGACCTGCCGCTGGGCGACTATCTCTCGGTGATAGAAGTGCTGAATCCCATGCACCGCCTCTGGAGCGACGGCCGCTGGAACAAGCTCACCGTGGCCCACGGCTGCTACTGGAAGCGCTGCTCATTTTGCGACGTTACGCTCGACTACATCGGCCGCTACGAGGCCGCGCCCGCTACGCTGCTGGTCGATCGAATCGAGCAGATCGTGGCCCAGACCGGGCAGACGGGCTTTCACTTCGTGGATGAAGCCGCCCCGCCGCTGGCCCTGCGCGACCTGGCCATCGAGCTGCTCAAGCGCCGCGTCAGCATCAGCTGGTGGGGCAACGTGCGCTTTGAGAAGACCTTTTCTCCCGACCTCTGCCGGCTGCTGGCGGCCAGCGGCTGCATTGCCATCTCGGGCGGGCTGGAAGTAGCTTCCGACCGCCTGCTGGCCCTCATGGAGAAGGGCGTCACCATCGCCCAGGTAGCCCGCGTAACCCAGGGCTTCACGGCGGCGGGCATTCTGGTGCACGCCTACCTCATGTACGGCTTCCCCACCCAAACCACCCAGGAAACCGTGGACGCCTTGGAAGTGGTGCGCCAGCTCTTCGACGCGGGCATCGTGCAAAGCGGCTACTGGCACCGCTTCTCGATGACGGCCCACTCGCCCGTCGGGAAAAACCCGGCCAAGTACCAGGTGGCGGCCATCGGCCCCGAGCCCGGCCCCTTCGCCTGGAACGACCTTTGGCACGACGATCCGCTGGGGGCCGACCACGAGCAATTCGGCCCCGGGCTGGCCAAGAGCCTTTACAACTACATGCACGGCGTGGCCCTGCGCGAGCCCCTCAGCTTTTGGTTTGACTTTAAAGTGCCGCGCTCCACGGTGCCACGCCAGCTCATTCAGCAAGCCTTGCAGGAGCCCGACAAGCCCGATTTTGCCCAGCCCAACCGCCGGCTGTTCTGGCTCGGTAACGCGCCCGAGCTCAGCTTCCGCACCACCGGCGGCACCAGCCCCAAAGACAAGAAAACGACCCGCGCCGTACTCACTTTCTACGAGCAGGCCGAAGATTTTGAAGTTAAAACCACCGAGGCCATCGGCCCCTGGCTGCACGCCCTGCTGGTGAAGCTCAGCACCGACTACGATACCAAGCTCCTGCTCAAGGAAGCCGGGGCTACCTTCCCGCCCAACGCCGGCCGCTGGGAAGATTTTCTGCGTAGCCCCGCCTGGCAGCTCGTGCGCGAGAAGGGCCTGCTGCTGGTGTAGCGCGGAAGTACGATAGTTAGCTGGTTGGTGTAATACCAAGCTTCAGCTTGATGATTTGCTCGGCGAGCACGCCCTAGCGACTCCCCAAGCTGGAGCTTGGGGTTACATCCGCGGCTAACACCTGAAAATCGTGCTGGTTATTGCTCCCGAAGCCAGGTGAGTAGTTGGCTGCGCAGCGTACCGGCCGGGGCCTGGCGCACGCGGCGGACGCCCAGTAGCGCTCGGGCCTGCGTCACGGCAGCCCGGGGCTGGGTCGCGTCGTACACGGCCAGCAGGTGGCCTCGCTGGGCCAGCGCCTGCCAGTCGCGCCGCACGGCTAGCAGCGGCGCGGGCATATTCTGCACTACTACAAACGACGGGCGGGAGGCCGTATTCTCGGCCAGCACCAGCGGGAGCAGGCCCGCCGCCGGGCCATTTACCCAGGCTCCGACCCGCGCCGTATCGACGCCCGCCGTGCGGCGCAGCAGGGCCAGCGCATTGGCCAGGGCGGGGGCGCTGAGACTGTCGGCCGGGGGCAGCAGCAGCACGGTGTGGCCCTGCCGGGCCAGCGCATCGGCCCAAACCGGGCCGGCCTGGCTATCGGCAGTGCTCGGGAAAAAAGCCAGCGCCAGGCCCGGCAGACTTTCATCG
The DNA here is from genome assembly GCA_913778455.1 of uncultured Hymenobacter sp. Lineage (GTDB taxonomy): Bacteria > Bacteroidota > Bacteroidia > Cytophagales > Hymenobacteraceae > Hymenobacter. Next base: position 3,174 of record CAJYVK010000057.1, read on the forward strand.
GCGGGGCTGAAGAGCAGGGCGGGGGCGGTGGTGCCGGCGATGGCATCGCGCCGCACGCGGTACACGGCGGGCTCGGGCTCGCCGCGCCGCACCAGCAGCAGCGGGTAGCGGGTCGAGTCGAGGCCTAGCGTGCCGCGCCAGAAGTTGCCCTGCCGCGCCAGCGTCAGCTGCTGGTCGGGCTGGCCGGGGCGGGCCAGCCGCAGGGTATCGTGGGTGAACGTCAGCGAGTCGGCCACGAAGCTCAGGGCCGGCTGCTCGGGGAGCAGCAATTCGGCCTCGTAGTGGCCGGGGCGGGGGTGACGCACTTCCAGCACGGCCCGTAGCTCGGGCTGCCCGGGCGCTTGCAGCGTGCCCGCGAAGTGCCCGGTCGGCGGCGTGGCGGGGACTGTCCCGGCGGCTTCGGGCTGGGATTGGCAAGACGCCAGGCCCGCCAGCAGCCCCAGCAAAAGCCAGGGGCGCGGCGGTATCCAACGAGCGGGTAGGCGGAGCGGCATGCCCCAAAAGTACGAGACGGGGCAACTCACCGGCGGGACATGGGGTGTGAGGGTGTGAGGGTGTGAGGGTAGGAGGTGCCCTCACACCCTCACACCCTCCTACCCCATGTCCCGCCGGTGAGTTGCCCCGTCTCGTACTTTTGGGGCATGCCGCTCCGCCTACCCGCTCGTTGGATACCGCCGCGC
>CAJYVK010000058.1 GCA_913778455.1 uncultured Hymenobacter sp.
AGAGCAAAATACCAATGAGCAGCCCGCTCATCACGCGGCCCACGATGCGGCCCCGGTCGGCCTCGGGGGCCAGGGTGGCGGCCATCGGCAGCAATAGCTGGGGCACGGAGGAGCAAATGCCAACGAACACGCTGGCTACGGCCAGCAGTAGAAACGTGGGGGCCACGGCGGCCGCCGACAAACAGAGGGCCGACGCGCCCAGCATCCAGAGAATAAGATTTTTGCGCTCCAGCTTGTCGCCCAGGGGCACTACCAGCACCATGCCCAGCGTGTAGCCGACCTGGGTAGCCGTCGCCAGCAAGCTGGCCCGGCTGTCGGAAATCACGAAGCTGTGGCCAATGGCAGCCAGCAGCGGTTGGTTGTAATAAATATTGGCCACCACCAGCCCGCAGGTGAGGGCCATCAACCACACCAGGGCCTCGCTGAGCAGCGGCTTGGCAGCGCGGTAGGTGGGTAATTCAGAAGTCAGTACGTCAGGCATGGGAGTTAGAACCAGCCACCGCACCCGAAAGTTGCGCCCGCGCCCGGAAACGTCCGGTCGGAGCGAGGCTACTGTTTTTTGTAGGCCCCGGGCGTTATGCCCTCGTGTCTTTTGAATAATGCCTGGAAATACGACAGGTTATTGAACCCAGCCCGCAGGCATACGTCAGCCACGCTCAGCAGCGGTTGGCGCAGCAGGCGCTTGGCTTCGGCCAGCCGCTCGCGCACGATGTACTCGACGGGCGTGAGGCCAAACTCGCGCTTGAACAGCCGGAAAAACGTGGCCTTGCTCATGCAGGCCAGCGCGCTGAGCTGGTCTACCGACAGCTTGTCGGCCAGGTGCTCCTTGATGTGCTGCACGACCGCCGCGAAGCGGTGCGTGGTGAGGTGCCGGGCGTAATCCTGAAAAATTAGCTCGCGGGCCTGGGTTTGCATGAGACGCACCAGCAGCTCTTGCAGCGTGAAGCCAGCCAGCACATCCTTAGCCGCATCGGCGGTGCGCGACACGGCTACCAAGCGTTCCAGGGTGCCCGTGAGCTCGGGGGTATTGGTCAGGTGGGCGTAGTCGGGGCCAGCCAGGGCCCAGGGGGCGTGCGTTTCGGCGCGGGGATAGCGCTCGTTCAGCAAGTCGACGGTTTGGCGGATGGTATCGGGGGAAATGGCTACCGCCAGGCACTGCGTGGGCTGGCCCGGGCACGCCTCGGGAAAGTCGATTTCCATCAGCTCGTCTTCGCCCACTACCACCGTTTCGCCGGGCAGGTAGTCGAAGGCCGGGCGGTCGGGGAGGTGCATTATCTTCTTGCCCCGCAGCATGGTGGTGAGGGCCAGCCCGTCGAGGCGCAGGGGCACCCGGTGGGCCGCCTGATGCGTTTCGAAAATATTGAGCTCGAAGGCATCAAGGGCGAATACCGTGCGGTTTTCAACCAAGGAATGCAGCCGGTTAAGGGCCAGAGGGGGCACGGCGGCGGGGAGGTGAACGCGGGTGGGCATGGGCTTGAGCGGAAAACGGGTACCGGCTTACGACGGCTATCATCATGCTGAGTAAGCACTTACTAACGCTTACGCAAGTTGCGACAATTCCCGCACTTTCTGCGACAATACCACACTCAACACGAGTGGAAGAAGGGCCACCTTTGTCACGTTCTCCCACCTAGCTCCCTTTTCCTTTTCGTCATGGCAGAAACGCTTGAAGCACCCACCACCCTGGTGGCCCGGCCCCAGTTTAAGTCGCACTACGACAATTTTATCGGGGGTAAGTGGGTGGCCCCGGTCAAGGGCCAGTATTTTGACAATCCGTCGCCCATCGACGGTAAGAATTTTACCAAAGTCGCCCGCTCGACCAAGGAGGATATCGACCTGGCGCTCGACGCCGCGCACGAAGCCTTCCAAACTTGGGGTAAAACCTCGGCCACCGAGCGCAGCAACATTCTCCAGAAAATTGCCAACCGCATCGAAGAAAACCTGCCCATGCTGGCGGCCGTGGAGTGCGTGGAAAACGGCAAGGCCATCCGCGAAACCACCTACGCCGACCTGCCGCTGGTAGTCGATCACTTCCGCTACTTCGCCAGCGTGATCCGGGCCGAGGAAGGCGGCGCTACTGAGCTGAATGCCACCACCGTTTCGCTCAACATCAACGAGCCGCTGGGGGTGATTGGCCAGATTATCCCCTGGAACTTCCCGCTGCTGATGGCCACCTGGAAGCTCGCCCCGGCTTTGGCCGCCGGCTGCACCGTGGTGATGAAGCCCGCCGAGCAAACCCCCGCCAGCATCATGGTGCTGATGGAGCTGCTCGAAGACCTCATCCCGGCCGGCGTGGTCAACGTGGTCAATGGCTTTGGGCTCGAAGCCGGCAAGCCGCTGGCCTCGTCGCCGCGCATTCAGAAAGCCAGCTTCACGGGCGAAACCACCACCGGCCGCCTCATCATGCAGTACGCCGCCGAAAACCTCATCCCGGTGACGATGGAACTGGGTGGCAAGTCGCCCAACATCTTCTTCAAGAGCGTGCTCGATGCCGACGACGACTTTCTCGACAAGGCCATCGAAGGCGCGGTGATGTTTGCCCTGAACCAGGGTGAAATCTGCACCTGCCCCTCGCGCATGCTCGTGCACGAGGATATATACGACGAGTTCATTGCCCGGGTCATCGAGCGCGTGAAGGCCATCAAGCTCGGCAACCCACTCGATATGACCACGATGATGGGTGCCCAGGCCAGCAACGACCAGTACGAGAAAATTCTGAGCTACCTCGAAATCGGCAAGGCCGAAGGGGCCGAAGTGCTCGTGGGCGGCGAGGCTTACACCCAGCCCGACGGGGCGCTGGGGGAGGGCTATTACATCCAGCCCACCATGTTCCGGGGCCACAATAAAATGCGCATTTTCCAGGAAGAAATCTTCGGCCCGGTGGTATCCGTCACCACTTTCAAAACGGTCGAGGAAGCCATTGCCATCGCTAACGACACGCTCTACGGCCTCGGCGCGGGCGTGTGGACGCGCGACGCCCATGAGCTGTACCAAGTGCCCCGCGCCATTCAGGCTGGCCGCGTGTGGGTCAACTGCTACCACGACTACCCGGCCGGCGCTCCCTTCGGCGGCTACAAAGCCTCGGGCTTCGGCCGCGAAAACCACAAGATGATGCTGGCTCACTACCGCCAGAATAAAAACATGCTCATCAGCTACAGCGAAAAACCGCTGGGCTTCTTCTAAAAAATGTAGGGTAAGCTTCAGCTTGCCCTCGCACCAGGAAAAGCTACCACTGCCATATCTCAGTGGTAGCTTTTTCTTTATAAATCAGCAGTTCATCCGCCCGGCAAGCTAAAGCTTACCCTATAGTTATGTCTACTCCCCGCGTGCTTTCTACCACCGCCGCCGAGGCCACCATCGACTTGCTCCGCGACGAGCACGGCCCGCTCATGTTTCACCAGAGCGGGGGCTGCTGCGACGGCTCCTCGCCCATGTGCTTTGCCAAGGGCGAGTTTCGGGTGGGGGCCAACGACGTGTGGCTGGGGCAGATTCACGGCTGCGACTTCTTCATGAGTGCCAGCCAGTTTGAGTATTGGAAACACACCCAGCTTACGGTCGATGTGGTGAAGGGCCGGGGTGCTAGCTTCTCGCTCGAAATTCCGCTGGGCGTGCGGTTTCTCATTCGCTCGCGGCTGTTCACGGCGGCGGAGGAGCAAAGCCTAACCCCAGTGTTGGACGGCGAAACTGCGCTGGCCAACGGCTAGGGCTACAGCTCGCGGACCAGCACGCGCACGTCCACGGTGCGGCCGTGGTCGTCGGCGCACGATATTTTGACTTCGCCGGGCGGCGGGCGGAAAAACACGCGGGCCGTGGGTGGGGCAGTTCGTAAGAACTGGTCGTTTACGTACCAGTGTACCTGGCGCACCTCGCCGGCCGCCGCGCAGCTCAGCAGGAGCTGCTGCTTTTCCCCGGCAGTGAGGACGTATTCGGCGTGGGCCGCCGGGGAAGTAATGGCGAGCAGCGGCGCGGCGTCGGGACCCGCCGGACCAGTAGCCTCGGTGCCGTGGACGAGGCGGCAGGCCGGGTTGTGCGGGGGCAGGCGGCGGGCCGGCAGGCCCTGCGCCTCGCGGAAAGCGAGGACCTCGGGTCGCAAGTTGGCGAACAGCGCGCGACGATAGCCGCTGGCCGGCGCACAGGCGCGGCAGTAGCTGTACTGGCCGTCGGCCGAGAGCAGCGCCTCGCGCAGGTGCTGGCAGCGCTGGCCGCCCGAGATGCCGGGCAGGTAATAATCCAGCAGCTGATTGGTGCAGTTTTCACCGGGAACCTGCCCGGTTTCGGCGCACACTAACCGGAAATCGAGGCTGGCCGGCGGGGCAAACCATTCGGCCTTGCCGTTATAAGCCAGTGCATTAAATAAATCGAACAGCAGCGGCGAGGCAATGTCGGCCCCCGTAAGCGCCGGGCTGCCCTGGCCGTTGAAATTACCCAGCCACACCCCGATGGTATACTGCCGGTTGTAGCCGATGCTCCAGGCATCGCGGCGGCCGTAGCTGGTGCCGGTTTTCCAGGCAATGCGCGGCAGGTGGCGGCTGCTGGCCGCATCGACGGGCAAATCGGGCCGGGTGCGCTGGGCCAGAATGTCGGTGAGCAGGTAGGCAGCGGCGGGGCTGAGTAAGGAAACCGTATGCCTCGGTGTAGCTCCAAGTTTCGGCTTGGGGCTACGTCCGGGGGCGTTTGCCGAGCGTAACCCCAAGCTGGAGCTTGGGGTTACAGCATTTCGAGAAGGCAAAGTCCCTTGCCAGGTAAGCGTCGGTGCCGCGTAACGTCCCTCAGTAGCCAGCGCGCTGTACAGCCCGGTCAATTCTTCCAGCGTAGCGCCGCAGCCACCCAAGATGGTACTTAGCCCCAGCCGGGGCGCGTCGCGGGCCACCTGTCGGAAGCCCGCTTGCCGCAGCGTACCAGTAAAATTATCGACCCCGACCTCCGCCAGCAGCCGCACGGCCGGAATGTTGAGCGAGTACGTAAGGGCGCGCTCTGCCGTCACTTCGCCCTGGCAGTGCTTGTCGAAATTCTCGGGGCGAAAGCCTTGAAAGTTAGTCGGTACGTCGGGTAGCACGGTCTTGGGCGTGACCAGGCCGCGGTCGAAGGCCAGCCCGTAGAGCAGCGGCTTGAGCGTGGAGCCCGGCGAGCGCACGGCCAGCACGCCATCGACCTGCCCCTGGGCGCTGGCATCCGCAAAATCGACAGAGCCCACGTAGGCTTCCACGGCGTGCGTCTGATTATTGATGACCAGTACGGCGGCCTGCGTAATGCCCAGCGTGGCCAGCCGGCGGGCGTAGTTGCGGGCCAGATCCTCGGCCTTGACCTGGGTGGCTGGCCGCAAGGTGCTGTGAATGAGCGCCACGCCCGGCTGCGCCCGCACCAGCCGCCGCGCCAGGTGCGGGGCTAGGGTAGGCGCGGGGTGCCGCCGGGCATCGAGCGGCTCCAGCAAGGCATCGGCGATGTCCTGGGCGGGGAAAAGCTTTTCGCGCTGGAAATACCGCAGCCAGCGGTTGCGCTCGCGCAAAATTTCGGGGTTGTTCCTACCCAATACCAACCCGCCCGGCCGGTTCGGAATGATGGCCAGCGTCACGGTCTGGGCCAGCGAAAGGTAATCGGGCGGCTGCTGAAAGTAGAGCAGCGCCGCCGACTTCACGCCTTCGATATTAGAGCCATAGGGCACCAGGTTGAGATAAAGCTGCAAGATTTCGGCCTTGCTGAAGTGCGCTTCCAGCTGCACGGCCCGTAGCATTTCGCGCAGCTTGTTGCCCACGGTGCGCTCCTTGGGCTCCAGCAGCCGGGCCACCTGCATGGTGATGGTGCTGGCCCCCGTGGTGCGGCCCCGCCCAAAGGTGTTGCGGCTGGCCGCCAGCGCAATTGCCAGCGGATTAACCCCGAAATGGTAGCGAAAATACCGGTCTTCCTTCTCAATAATAGCCGTTTGCAGCGCCGGCGTAATCTCGGTCAGCTCGGTTTTCATCCGCCACTTCTGGGTGGGGTTGAGGTAGGCGTGCAGCACGGTGCCGTCGGCGGCCAGCACCAGCGGCGAATACTGCGGGGCCAGCGGCAGGGGCCAGATCCGGTCGGCAATAAAAGCCAGCGCTACTGTTGCCAGCAGGCCCGCTAGAAAGTAGTGCGCCGCTGGGCTGCGGGGGCGAGTGTAGCGAGCCGCCCATGCCAGGGCCACCCGGCTC
>CAJYVK010000059.1 GCA_913778455.1 uncultured Hymenobacter sp.
ACTAGGTCGATGTACGCTTGGGTGTACGGCAGGTACGTACCCGGCGCGGGCCGCGCCTGGGTAATGGCAGCAGTAGTAGGCATGGCGGCAAAGGTAGCCGCTCGCCGCAGATACTGGAATTTCCACCGCGCCGCGCCGCGGGGCCGGCGCAGGAGCGGCCGCCCCCCCAGCCGCCAGCGGGCCGGGCGCGGCTCACGGGCCGCCACTTCGGGGCTGGCCAGCGCCTGCGTGCCGAAGGCCCAGCGCAGAAAGTCGGGCATGATGGTTCCCCAGGTATCGGGGTGGTGGTGGCCACCGGGTACCTCCACGTAGCGAGCGGCCGCAGCGGGTAGGCCCTGCCCAGCCAGCGCCGCCAGTATATCCAGCGTATCGTCGATGGCGTCGATGATGCCGTTGTTATTGCGGTCGCTGGTTTCGTCGTTGGTGCCGGTTTGCAGCCAGAACTGCTGGCCGGGCCGGGCCGGACGCGCCTGGACCAATTGGTGCATCAGGCGGTCGGCGTCGGTGTAGCCATCGTTGAGCCCCCGCCCCCGCCACCAGAATGAGCCGCTGAAAACTCCCGCTTTCAAAAAAGCCTCGGGATGATGCCAGGCCAAGTCAAATGCCATGAGGCCCCCGAGCGACATCCCCGCCACGGCCACCTCGGCCGGGTTGGCGCTGGCGTGGTAGTGGGCCTGCACGTAGGGCAGCAGCTCGTTGAGTATAAAATCGGTGTAGCGGCCGGCCCGGCTGCCTCGGCCCAGGTAGTCGGGCCGAGCGGCCACGCCGTATTCCTGCAAGCGGTCGGCGGCGTGAATGGCCACCAGCACAAACGGCCGCACCTCCCCGCGCCGAAACAGCCGGTTAAGCGTGGCTGGCAGGTGCAGCCGGGCCAGGTCCTGGCCGTCGTTTAGGTAAAGGACTGGGTAGGGCTGCGCGGCCCGGGTTGAAAACCCCGGCGGCAGCACCACATCCAGGCGCACCACGCGCCCCAGCGCCACTGAAAATAAATACTCGTCGCGCCGCACCACCACCGTGGCACCGCGCGGCGACTGAAACCGAAAAACTGCCATTGTATCGCAAAGAAACGCGCTTAGCTCCACTTTGCCGAAACATTGGGCGTTCAGATTTATATGCTTAGTTTGCGGCCGGTTCCGGCGGGCGCGTCACTCCCGCCGGCCCCCTCCCCTTGCACGAAGAATACCGCCGCTTCTATTCCCAACACCTGGGCCTAGACATGGAAATGCTGGTCGTGGGCGACTACGGCTACCCTATCATCATCTTCCCCACCTCCAACGGCCGCTACTACGAAGCCCGTGACTTTCAGCTCACTGAGTCGGTGCGCTGGTTCGTCGAAAACCGCCTCGTCAAGCTCTTTTGCATCGACAGCGGCGACAAGTGGAGCTGGTACGCCAAGCACCTGCATCCCGGCACCCGCGTTCACAACCACGGCCTCTACGACCGCATGATCAGCGAGGAGCTCGTGCCGCGCATTCAGCAGGAGTGCCACGTTGATAAAGTAGGCGTAGCGGGCTGCTCACTAGGTGGTTATCAAGCGCTGAATTTCGCCTTCCGCCATCCTGGTCAAGTGGCGCACTTGTTTTCGATGGGAGCCGCCTTCGACATCAAGATGTTCTTGGACGGGCACTACGATGAGCAGGCGTACTTCCACAATCCGCCCGACTTCATGCCCAACGCGCAAGATGATAACTTTTACAAAATGAACATCATCTTGGGCACTGCCGAGCATGATTTCTGTAAGGACGCCAACTACCGCATGTCCGAAATCCTGTCCCGCAAGGGCATTCCACACCGTCTCGACGTGCGCCCCTACGGCACCCACGACTGGCCGGTGTGGCGCGACATGTTCCCCGAATACGTTTCAACTATCTTTTAGCCGGCTAAGCGCGTACACGCTACCAGCTTCGGCCCCCTCTTTCACCCACACCTTAGCAGCTAGTTCAGCTCACCCATGAAAAAAATTGGTATTTTATTCGGCCAGGAAAATACATTTCCGCAGGCGTTTGTGGACCGCGTCAATCAGAAAGCCGTGGATGGTATCACGGCCGAGTTTGTGCGCATCGAGGAAGTAGAGCAGGCCGTAGCCACCGACTACGCCGTTATCATCGACCGCATCTCGCAGGATGTGCCCTTCTACCGCGCCTATCTGAAAAATGCTGCTCTCACCGGCACGGCCGTGATTAACAACCCCTTCTGGTGGAGCGCCGATGAGAAATTCTTCAACAACGCCCTGGCCGTACAGCTCGGCGTACCGGTGCCCAAAACCCTACTGCTGCCCAGCAAGGCCCGCCCCGACGATACCACCGAAAACTCGTTCCGCAACCTGTCCATGTTCGACTGGAACAAGGCGTTCGAGAAAATCGGCTTCCCGGCCTTCATGAAGCCCCACGCCGGCGGCGGCTGGAAGAGCGTGTACAAAGTAGACAACCCCGAGCAAGCTTGGCGTGCCTACGACGAAACCGGCCAGCTCGTGATGCTCTACCAGGAGGCCATCGACTTCACCGACTATTTCCGCTGCTACTGCCTCGGCGGTAAGGATGTGCTCATCATGCCCTACGAGCCGCGCAACGCCCCGCACCAGCGCTACCAGACGGAGATGAAAACCCAGGGCGAGGAAGGCGAAAAGCTGCTGGCTACCATCAAGGATTACGTGCTGCGCCTGTGCCAGGGCCTGGGCTACGACTTTAACACGGTGGAATTTGCGGTGCGCGACGGTATTCCAATCGCCATCGACTTCGGTAACCCCGCCCCCGACGCCGACATTAACTCGGTAGGTCCCGAAAACTTCGAGTGGGTGGTCGAGCACGCCGCCAACCTGGCTATTGAGCGCGCCCAGGCCCAGCAGCCCGGCCGCGACAACCTCACCTGGGGCACCTTCGTGCAGAAGTCGGCCCGCCAAACGGCCATCGCATCCACCGATGGTGAGGCGGGCGTCGGCGCCGCCGTACACCAGACCAACGACCTGGGCGCCAACCCGCCCAAGCCGGCTCCCAAGAAAGCCGCCCCGCCCAAAAAGCCGGCTGCTCCTACCCCCGTAGCCCCGGAAGGCGAAGTACCCAAACCGGCCCCCAAGTCCAAGGCTCCCAAGCCGACGCCCGACGCCGACGCACCGGCCAAACCCAAAAAGCCGGCTCCTAAAAAATAACGCTCGCCGGGTATTTTTTACGTCGCAAAGGGGCTGCCATCGCTGGCCGGTGGCAGCCCTTCTGCGCAGTTTTCGCTTTCTCTATTTATTAAGTAGAGAGCCCTGCCTACCCATCTCCCAGCAGCTGCCCGCTTATGCCACGGCCCGTTTTTACCCTCGGAATTGAGGAAGAGTTTCAAACCATCGACCCGGTCACGCGCGATTTGCGCTCGCACATGTCGAAGATTGTGGAGGACGGCAAAATCACGCTGCACGAGCAGGTGAAAGCCGAAATGCACGAGTCGGTAGTAGAAGTAGGCACCAATATCTGCCGCAACATTGACGAGGCGCGGACCGAGGTGGTGCACCTGCGCCGCCAGGTAATCGAGCTGGCCGACCGCGTCGGCCTGAAAATCGCGGCGGCCGGCACGCACCCGTTTTCCCGCTGGCAGGACCAGCCCATCACGCCCGATGCCCGCTACGACAAAATCGTGGAAGAATTGCAGGAGGCCGCCCGCTCGAACCTCGTTTTTGGGATGCACGTCCATATCGGCATCGAAAACCGCGACCTCGGCGTGTACATGATGAACGCGCTGCGGTATTTTCTACCGCACTTATTCGCGCTCAGCACCAACTCGCCCTTCTGGGAAGGCCGGGAAACGGGCTATAAGTCGTTTCGTACCAAGGTATTTGAGCGCTTTCCCCGTACGGGTATTCCCGGTTACTTCACCAGCGCTTCGGATTACGACGAATTCATCGCGCTGCTGATTAAAACCGGCTGCATCGACAATGGCAAAAAAATCTGGTGGGATTTGCGTCTGCACCCCTTTTTCGATACCATTGAGTACCGCATCTGCGACATGATGATGCGCTCCGACGAAACCATCGCCGTGGCCGCCATCATGCAGGCGCTAGTCGCTAAAATCTATAAGCTCAAGTGCCAGAACCTGAATTTCCGACTCTACCGCAGCGCTCTCATCAAGGAAAATAAGTGGCGGGCGGCCCGCTACGGCATCAACGGCAACCTGATTGACTTTGGCTCGCAGGAGGAAAAGCCGGCCCGGCAGCTTATTCTGGAGCTGCTCGACTTTGTCGACGACGTACTCGATGAGCTGGGTAGCCGCCACGAAGTGGAATACGTGCTCAAAATGCTGGAAATGGGCACCGGTGCCGATCGGCAATTAGCCGTATTCCATGAAACCGGCGACCTTAAAAAAGTTGTTGACTACATCTTGTCCGAAACAACCCACGGCTTGTAGCGCTGGTAAATAGCCTCGCTGGCCGTATTTTTATAAATTGGCTGACCAGGCCCATTTATCAATTCTTTAAAGCCTAGGCTATTGGTATGAGTAAGGTTAAAATTGCTATTCTGGATATGTACAACAACGCCCCGAACGAGGGTATGCGCTGCATTCGGCAGCTGCTGCACCGGGCGGAGCAGGCCAACCAGGCTGAATTCGTGGTCGATACGTTCAACGTACGCGCCAATAATGAAGTCCCCGGTCTTACCTACGACGTGTACATTTCCAGCGGCGGCCCCGGCAGCCCGCTCCAATCGGACGAGCCTTGGGAGCCTCTGTACTTTGGCTTTATCGACGCCTTGTTCGCCTACAACAAAAAAGCCAGCGTAAAAAAGCACCTGCTGCTCATTTGCCATTCTTTCCAGCTAGTTAGCCGGCACTTGGGTTTAGGCGAGGTGAGCAAGCGGAAGTCTACTTCCTTTGGTGTACTACCAGTGCACCTTACCGCCGCTGGCCACCGCGATCCGGTTTTGGCGCAGCTGCCGGAGCCTTTCTACGCCGTCGATTCGCGCGATTATCAGCTCACCGATGTCCGCCCCGAGCGTCTGGCCGAGTTGGGCATCGAGGTGCTGTGCCTAGAGAAAGAGCGACCCCACATCCCGCTGGCCCGGGCAGTGATGGCCCTGCGCTTTTCGCCCGAAATCATCGGCACTCAGTTTCACCCCGAGGCCGATGGCGAAGGCATGCTGCGTTACATGCGCACCGAGGAGCGCAAGAACCAAGTAATTGCCGCGTACGGCGAAGACAAGTACGACGAAATGGTACACTTGCTGGCCAGCCCCGATACCATCGAGGTTACCGAGAGTATCATCGTACCCACGTTTTTGCAGCGCGCCCTGGCGGCGCGGCACGAGCCCGCCCTGGCTTAATAGTTCTGTTATTTTTTAACCCAGCATAGTGGCGCGGCTTAGCGGTTCGCGCCACTATTTTTTCACCCCTTGCTTGTCCGTATGATTCCCGCTGCGCGCCACCTGTTCAACGCTGCTTTTACGCCCGAGAGCTACCAGCGGATGCTGGCCGACATCGACCAGCAACTACCCGGCCAGCTAGATTTTCGAGTTGCCGAAACGCCCATCTTCGTACCAGCGGCCTTGCGGGATAAATTAATTGCCGCCGGGCAGGACATTATCGAGGTCATTCAGCGGCCCGATTTCAAGCAGCGTACAGAGGACGCCATTCCGGCCAGCCAGCGCGTACCCAACGAAGACGAGCACGCCGAATTTTTGACCTTTGACTTTGCCGTATGCCGCAATGCGGCGGGTGAGCTGGAGCCACAGCTCATTGAGATGCAAGGCTTTCCCTCTCTCTACGCCTTCCAGGCTTACTTACCCGAGGTATTTCAGGCGCACTATCCCATCCCCGACAACGTATCGGCTTTTCTGGAAGTTGAGGATGCGGCGGCCTACCACGCCAATCTGAAAAAACTAATTCTGGCCGGCGAGAATCCCGAAAACGTCATCTTGCTGGAGCTTTTTCCGGAGCAGCAAAAAACTCGTATCGACTTCGCCCTCACCGAAAAATACTGGGGTATTAAAGCCGTTTCGCTGCCCGACGTACGCAAGCGCGGCCGGGAATTATTCTACGAAAAAGACGGGCGTGAAATTCGCATCAAGCGTATTTACAATCGCATCATTTTCTACGAATTAGCCCGCTACCCCGACCTGCATCCTGAATTCAAGTTGACCGACGACGTGGATGTAACCTGGGTGGGCCACCCCAACTGGTTTTTCCGCATTAGTAAGTACACGCTACCGCTGATAACCAGCCCGTTTGCCCCGCCCAGCTACTATCTGCACGAGCTCGCTACCTACCCACCCGACTTGGAAAACTACGTGCTGAAACCACTGTTTTCCTTTGCCGGTGCCGGCGTGCGGCTGCACGTAACGGCCCAGGAGCTCGACGCAATTCCCGACAAGCAGCATTATTTATTGCAGCGCAAAGTCAATTACGAGCCCGTAGTACAATCTCCCGACGGCCTCGTAAAGTGCGAGATTCGCCTGCTCTACACCTGGCCGCCCGCCGAGTCTCAGCCCACGCTGGTGGCGGGCCTAGCCCGTCTGAGCCGGGGCGAAATGATAGGCGTCGACTTCAACAAGAACAAGGATTGGGTCGGCGGCACCACGCCGCTCTTCGAGAAATAGCTTAGCTTCAAGCGGTTGACAAGCCATACCAACTAAGCCCGGGGAGCTACGTATCAGCTAGCCATCCCCTTCATTTTAAGCTCATTTCCATGTCGGATTTCGCACAGCGTGGCTTTCGCATTTCCAAAAACGCTATTTTCGGTTCTTTTCTCGGGCGGGCTACCAAGGTGCTCGGCAAGCCCCTTAAGGTATTCCTCCTTTTGGACGAAGTAGCCACCCGGCTAGCCGACGCGCACAGCAAAGACAATAAATTCAAGCAGCTAATCGATACGGCCCTCGCGGTAGTGCGCCTGGTACGCCGCTACGTAGCCGGCGAATACCGCCAGGTACATTCGAGCACTATTGTATCGGGCATTGCCGTTTTCCTCTACGTACTAAGCCCCATCGACCTGGTACCCGATTTTATTCCGGTGGTAGGGTTTCTTGATGATTTGAGTTTAATAAGCTGGTTTGTTGGTAAGTTTAAGGGAGAGATTACTAACTTCCGCGAGTGGGAAGCCCGTACGGGTACGACCCAATTGGCTCCCTCCGCCCCCGCGCAAGGCAATCGGGAATTACCCGCCGTAGCCGAGCTGGGGCATTCGTAATGCAGGAATAGCGTTGCTACTTTTTCTCCGCACGTAGAGCTTGCGTTCCGATGGTGAATGCAAGCTCTACTCATTATACGCCTTTTTTGCCTTTAGTACTATGCCTTTTTTTGCCGTTTCACTACACCTGCCCACTTCCTTTTCGGAAGATTTTTTAGCTATTATTCCGCAGCATCGCTTATTTATCAATCAACTGCTGGCTGAGCATATAATTGAAGCTTATGCTATCAGCGCGAGCCGGGGCCGCGGCTGGGTAGTAATTAATGGAGAAAATGAACAAGCCGTTCGCAATCTCATCGCACAATTCCCTCTGTATCCTTATCTCCACATTGCCGACGTTGATGAGCTATTCATTTTTGATAGCGCGGCTTCTCGCTTTCCGCACATCAGCTTAAATTAATTTTATTTTTCGTTCGTGGTTAAAGTCATTAATTTGTTCGGTCGTTCATTGTTTCTCGGTTTATTGGCTGTCGGCTTATCAGGCTGGGCGCAGCCCCCTACCGCCCCCATAACCACCTCACAGCTCATTGCCCGGCTTACGACGGCCATTCAAGGGCTCAAATCACTGCGTTGCGAGGCCGAGGCCCGCGAGCGGATTGGCTCCAAACTGGAACCTGATTTGACGAAGATGAAAATCACCTTCAATCCGTACCGGGTGTATTTAAAGAACCACAAGGCGGCTGAGGTGCTATACGTAACCGGGCAGAACAACAATGAAGCCTGGGTATACCCCGCAGCCTTTCCCTACATTACGCTGAGCCTCAACCCGCTGGGCACCCTCATGCGCAAGGGCCAGCACCACACGGCGCTGCAGGCAGGCTTCGGCATGATTACCGCCCTGCTGAGTGGCCCCGACGGCCGCGCCGACAACGTCTACACCCGCTCGTTTCGCTACGCGGGCGACAGCACGGCCCAGGGCCGCCCTTGCTACATCCTACGCTCCGACTACCCACAGTTTCGCTACGTAGCGTACCGGGCAGGCAAGAACGAAACCGTTGCGTCGGTGGCCGACCGCTTCGGCTGCGGCGAATACCGCATTGCGGAGCGCAATAACCTAGCCATCGACAGCAAGCTGGCCGAAGGGCAGGTGGTGCAGGTACCCAATGCCTACGGTCGGCGCGTTATCGTGCTCGTAGATCCCAAAACCTACCTCCCCGCCTCGGTGACGGTGTACGACGACCGGGGCTTATATGAGCAGTATCACTTTCTCAACGTGGTAGCCAACCAGCCCATTCCCCTAGCCGAATTCAGCAAGGATTACAAAGGCTATAAGCTGTAGGGCCGGCGGTTAGCGCCGCATCGTTTTCTCGATGGTATCCCACATTTCCGGCGACAAAGCGCTGAGCTTATTGAACTCGCCGGCCCCGTTGAGCCACTCGCCCCCGTCGATGGTCACTACCTCGCCGTTGACGTAAGCCGAAAAATCGGAAACTAAGTAAGCGGCCAGATTGGCCAGCTCCTGATACTGGCCCACGCGCTTGAGCGGCACGCTGGCAGCGGGGTCGAGCTGGCTGGCCAGCGGCTCAGGAAACAGGCGGCTCCAGGCCCCCTCAGTGGGAAAAGGCCCCGGCGCGATGGCGTTGGAGCGGATGCCGTACTTGGCCCACTCCACGGCCAGCGAGCGGGTGAGGGCCAGCACGCCGGCCTTGGCAGTGGC
Source organism: uncultured Hymenobacter sp. (assembly GCA_913778455.1). Taxonomy (GTDB): domain Bacteria; phylum Bacteroidota; class Bacteroidia; order Cytophagales; family Hymenobacteraceae; genus Hymenobacter. Next base: position 8,811 of record CAJYVK010000059.1, read on the forward strand.
CGAAGGCACGACGAAAGCCGAGCCCACCGAGGCGTAGGTAGTTACGATGTTGAGGATGGTGCCGGGCTGCTGGGCGGCAATCCAGTGCTTGCCCAGGGCCAGCGTGCAGTTGTAAGAGCCGCGCAGCACAATGTCCACGATTACGTCGAAGGCTTTGTGGCTAAGGCGCTCGGTGGGGCTGATAAAATTGCCAGCAGCATTGTTGAGCAGTACATCGACGCGGCCAAACTCCTCCGTAGTGCGGGCCAGCATGGCCTCTACCTCATCGTATTTACGCACGTCGCAGGCCAGGGCCAGCACGCGCCCACCCGTTTGCTGACGCAATTCAGCCGCTGTTTGCTCCAGTACGGCGAGTTTGCGGCTAGTGATGGTGACGTTGGCCCCTAATTGCAGAAAATATGTCGTCATCGCCCGGCCCAGGCCCGTGCCCCCGCCCGTTACAATAATCGTTTTGCCGGCTAAGGCATTATCACGGAGCATGGGCTGGGCAAAAGCGGTTGGCGTCATAGCATTTGGGGGCCGGCACTTTGCTGGCTAATTATCGCCCCGAAGGTAAGTAATCCTAGCAATACTGTGCGGCTTTGCTCAATTCATGTGCAACTTGCATCCTTTTAGCATAGCTAACTAGCATATCGAAAATAAGTACCATGTCCCCCCCTCTCCCTGCGAGTGCCGCCATTTCTCCCACTACCGTTGCCGTGCTGGGATGCGGCTGGCTGGGCCTCCCGTTGGCAAAGCACCTGCTGGCGCAGGGCCACCGCGTACTAGGTACTACTACCTCCCCTGAACAACTGCCTCTGCTGGCCGCCATTGGCGTTGAGGCCGAGCTACTTCAGTTAGGCGCTGATTTTTCGGCGGCCGACGAAGCCCGCCTGACCAAACTGCTGAGCCGGGCCGCTATTTTGATTCTCAACGTACCGCCCCGGGCGGCCACGGCGGGCGGCTACCCGCAGCTACTGCGCCCGGTGCACCGGGCCGTGGTGGCGGCCCGCATGCAAGCCGTGCTGTTCGTTTCGACCACCGGCGTGTACCCCGACGAGCCCCGGCTGATGCGAGAAACCGACGCCATCAGCACCCGCGACGCGGCCTCCGACGTGCTGCGTACCGAAGGCCATTTTGTACCGCGCTACGGCCAGTGGCAGAGCACGGTAGTGCGGCTGGGTGGCCTTATTGGCCCCGGCCGGGCCCCGGGGCGCTTCCTGGCGGGCCGCCGCAACCTGCCGCAGGGCGACGCGCCCACCAACCTGCTGCACCTCACCGACGCCGTGGGCGTACTGAGTGCCATCGTGGGCCAGGGCATCTGGGGGCACACACTCAATGTCTGTGCCCAGTGTCACCCGCTCCGGCGCGATTTTTACCCCGCCGCCGCTACCTACCTCGGCCTGGAGCCGCCCACTTTTCAGCTCGATAACAACACTGGTAAAACTATCGATTCGAGCCGCCTGCGCAGCTTGGTGCCTTACCAGTTCCGCTACGACGACGTGCTAGCCGCCCTTCCTTACTGCTAGGCGGCTAGGCTCCGGGCGGTGGCTTATCTTTGTAGGATGCCTACGCCTGCTTTGCTTCCCGTTGCTTCTGATTTCTCCGCGCCCATTGTGGTGCTGGGCGGCGGCGCGGCGGGCTTTTTCGGGGCCATTGCCTGCGCCGAGGCTAATCCGCAACAGGCTGTTTATCTGCTCGAAAAAAGCCCTAAGCTGCTCAGCAAGGTGCGCATCTCGGGCGGCGGGCGCTGCAACGTCACGCACGCCTGCGAGTCGGCCGCGCAGCTGGTGCAGCACTACCCGCGCGGGGGCCGACAGCTGAAGGAAGCCTTCCGGCGGTTTGGCGTAGCCGACACCATTGCCTGGTTTAGGGCCCGGGGCGTGGCGCTGAAAACGGAGGCCGACGGCCGCATGTTTCCGACTACCGACAGCAGCGAAACCATTGCCCGCACGCTGGAAGAGGCCGCCCGCCGCGCCGGCGTCCGCATCCTCACCCGCACAGCAGCCGATGAAATAACGGTGCGGCCCGAAGGCGGTTTTTGCCTGAAAATCAGCGGTGATGGCAGCGTGACACTAGGCCCGGAGATACGTGCCAGTCGTTTGCTGGTAGCCACGGGCGGCAATCCCAAATCGGCCTCCTACGACTGGCTACGGGTGCTGGGGCACAGCATCGCCGAGCCGGTACCTTCGCTTTTCACCTTCAACGTACCAGCCTCACCCCTGCGCGAGCTCCCCGGCGTAAGCGTGCCCCACGCCCGCGTCGTACTGGCCGGTGAGAAGCTACAATATGAAGGCCCACTGCTGGTTACGCACTGGGGAGTGAGCGGGCCGGCCGTACTCAAGCTCTCCGCCTGGGGAGCTCGCCGCCTGCACGAGTTGAGCTACCACGGCACGGCGCTCGTCAGCTGGGTACCCACCTACACCGATGAAACGCTACGCCCTTGGGCCCAGAGCTTTCGCCTCGGAAATGGGAAGAAGCAGGTGGCGGCGCATCCGCAGTTTGGCTTACCCACCCGGCTGTGGCGCACCCTAGTCACTGAAGCGGGCATTGGTCCCGAAACCCGCTGGAGCGACGTGCCGGCCAAGGCACAGAATCGCCTATTAGAGCTGCTATTGCGCACACCCTTGCAGGTGCAGGGCAAAACCACGCACAAGGATGAGTTTGTCACCTGCGGTGGGATCCCGCTGGGCGAAGTTAACTTAAACACTTTCGAAAGCCGCCGGGTACCCGGGCTTTTCTTCGCCGGCGAAGTTCTTGATATTGATGGTATCACGGGCGGATTCAATTTTCAAGCAGCTTGGACTTCCGGCTTTCTCGCGGGCCGGGCAATGGTCGGAATCACGCAGCCGGTAGCCGGCTAGGGTGAGTAGGAAGTAAGGCGGAAAAGCAGGGCTTTCCAGGTCCGCTTGTAACCCTGCGGGCGGTTGGCTAGTAAACTGGCTCACCTTTCCAACTTACATTTCTTTTCCAATCATGGAAGCCAAAGTCACCCAAACCGCCCTCAATTCGCTCATCACCGTCCTCAAAGATGGCCAGAAAGGCTACGCCGACGCGATGGTCGATGTGAAAGACCAGAACCTGAAAGACCTGTTCAAGAAATATTCGGCTCAGCGTGCCAGCTACGTGACCGAGTTGGAAGATCAGATGTTCAAGCTCGACCTGAAGCCCGACACCGACGAGGGCTCGTCGATTGCCGGTGCCATCCACCACGCCTGGATTGACTTGAAATCGGCCGTAACCGGCCACGACAACCACGCCATCCTCGCCGAGTGCGAGCGCGGTGAAGACGTAGCCAAAAAGGCTTACGAAGAAGCCACCAAAGTACAGGACCTGCCCGGCGACCTGAAATCGATTATCGAGAAGCAGGCCCAGGGCGTAAAAGCTGCCCACGACGAAATCCGCGGCCTGCGTGATTCGTCCAAATAGACCGCAGATTTAACGGATTAAACGGATTCCGCTGATATGCTTGCCTTTGGCAAGCTGGCTAAGGAATCAGAAATAGAAAAGGCGGCTTACTGAAGCCGCCTTTTCTATTTCTGATTGTTCACTATGCGAACTAGCTAGTGGCAAATGATCTCTAATTAATTCTAATTAATAAAGAAGGCTACTCATACGAGTAGCCTTCTTTGTTCATTCCCCCTTAGTCAGCTTGCCAAAGGCAAGCGTATCAGCGGAATCCGTTTAATCCGTTAAATCTGCGGTCTATTCGTCGAAGTTTTCGCGCTTCTTGTAGCCCCCGCCGTACGAGTTACCACCCTGTCCGCCTTTGTATCCGCCGCGCTGGTAGCCGCCACCCTGGCGGTCGCCGTAGCTGCTGCCGCCATCGCGGTTGCCTTTGTAGCCACCACCGTAGCTGCTACCGCCTTCGCGACGGTCGCCGTAGCCACCCCGGTTGCCACCGAAGCCGCCTTCGCGGCGGTCGCCGTAGCCCCCGCGGTTGCTGCTGCCGTAGGGCGGACGGCCACCTTCGCGGCGGTCGCCACCGAAGCCCCCGCGACGCTCACCGTCGCCGAAGCCCCGGCGCTCGGGACGATTCAGACCTTCTTCCTTGGCGGCGGCATCCTGCACCGGCGTGGCGATGCTGAACGTAACCGGCTGGCCTTGAATGCTGCTGCGGCCCAGTTGAGCCACTACTTCCTCGGCAAACTCGGCGGGTACTTCCACGAAGCTGAACTTGTCGTAGAGCGCGATATCACCTACTTTGTTACCGGGCAGGTTGGTGCTTTCCGAAATCAACTCAACTACGTCGCGGGGGTGCAGGCGGTCCTTCTTGCCCATGCTGATGAAGAGGCGCGTGTAGCCGGGGCGGCTGGCCCCTTTTTCACGGCTGGCATCGAGGCTCTGCTCGTTGCGCTTGTCTTCCTTCATCGTCATTTTGAGCAGGGCAGCGGCGATGTCCAGCGAGGTCATGTCCTCGCTCTGGTCGAGCAGGCGCTGCACGCGGCCGATGTATTTGTCGAGGTTGCCTTTCTCGATTACTTCCTTGATCTGGTTCAGGAAGAGCGTGGTTTTTACTTCTGATACGTCGGCGAACGACGGTACCTGGGCCAGCTTGATGTCGGCCTTGGTGAAGCGCATGATGTCGCGCAGCTTGTAGATGTCGCGGCCACTCACGAAAGTGAAGGCGCGGCCATTCTTACCGGCGCGGCCCGTGCGGCCGATGCGGTGTACGTAGTACTCTTCGTCGGCGGGCAGGTCGTAGTTGAATACGGCCTCCACGCTGTCTACGTCGATACCGCGGGCGGCCACGTCGGTAGCTACCAGGATTTCGAGCGTGCCCTTGCGGAATTTATCGAGCGTGTTCTGGCGCTGAGCCTGGCTCATGTCGCCGTGCAGGCCGTCGGCGAAGTAGCCTTTAGCTTGCAGGTCGGCCACGATTTCGTCCACCATACGCTTCGTGTTGGCGAAGATGATGGTCGATTTCAGGTTGTACATGTCCATCACGCGAGTCAGGACATCCTTCTTCTGCGGGCCGCGCACCTCGAAGTAGCTCTGCTCGATGTTCGACACCGTCATTTCCTTATGGTTGACCTTCACCAGCTGCGGGTCGCGCTGGTATTTTTTGGTCATTTCCATAATCGGCTTGCTCATCGTGGCCGAGAAGAACACCGTCTGGCGGTTCTCGGGCATCTTGCTGAGCACGTACTCGATGTCGTCGCGGAAGCCCATATCGAGCATTTCGTCGGCTTCATCGAGGATGATTTTAGTGGCTTTGTCGAGCTTCAGCGTGCCGCGCTCGATGTGGTCCATTACCCGGCCGGGCGTACCGATTACGATTTGCACGCCGCGCTCCAGGGCGCGGAACTGCCGGTCGTACGACGAGCCGCCGTAAATCGGCACCACGGCCAGGCCTTTCTTGTATTTACCGAGCTTCTGGATTTCGCCCGATACCTGCACCGCGAGCTCGCGGGTGGGGCATAGCACGATGGCCTGCACGTCGCGGCTGTCGCCGTTGATGCCTTCGATAGTTGGGATGGAGAAGGCAGCCGTTTTGCCGGTACCCGTCTGGGCCTGGCCGATAACGTCTTTACCCTCAAGCAACACGGGAATAGCGGCCGACTGAATGGGCGAGGCTTCCTCGTAGCCCATCTCGGTGATGGCGCGCTGCAATTCGGACGAGAGGTTGAGCTCGTCGAAGCGGATTTTTGCTTTGTCGGTGGTCTTTTCTACTGTCGTAGGTTCCATGAGAGGAAGAAAATAGGTTGCTAGGCCACCTGGTTTTCCAAAACCTGGGTGACCTGGGGAAGGAGACTACGCTCTGAAAACAGCCGGCTCAACAGCGGCGGCGCTTCTTCCCCCCTCAACCTTTCCTAACAACGACAAGGCGGAAAAAATACGACCGAACTAAACGGGAACTACTCGGCAGCCAATTACTTAACCTGGGCCACCCCGGCCACTCTATGGGGCCGTTCTCAAATGCGGGTGCAAAGGTACGGATTTTTTTTGAAAAAGGCTAACGCGCTAGCTAAAATTCTTCTCACCCCTACCCGTCAGGCTGAGCTTGCGGAGCATCTCGTCAGGTTTATTCTGGCGTGATAAGATGCTTCCTTCGTCAGCATGACGGGTGGGAGTGGTGCGCAAGCCACGGACTGATACGAGAGCAAACAGCAAAGCAAAAAAAGCGCCCTCCCGTTGGGAAAGGCGCTTTTTACCATAATACGAAGGCGTTAAGTGCTTAGAGCAGCGACACTTTAACAGCGTTCGGGCCTTTGCGGCCTTGCGCTTCTTCGTACTGAACTTTGTCTTTTTCTTGTAGCGTCTTGGCGTCTACTAGGTCGGTGACGTGGACGAAGATGTCTTGGCCAGTCTCGTCATTTTTGATGAAACCAAAGCCTTTGGTCTCGTTGAAGAATTTTACCGTTCCGGTCGGCATAATAAAAAAAATTTGGAGTGTCGTCAAAGCCTAGCGGCAAGCTGGGGACCTTGGATGCAAATACACCGGGGCGGACCGGAACAGCACCACTGGGCCTTGAGTTGCGCCAAAGATAGACAGAATTCCCGAACTTCGCCTATCTTCTAAAAAAGTTATGGATACTCCCGCCGCCCCTACCCACGCTTATACTCACGTCTTTACTGTAGAGGCCAGCGATATCGACCAGCTCGGCCACGCCAATAACGTGGCCTACGTACGCTGGGTGCAGGACGTAGCCGCCGCCCATTGGCACCATATCTACCCACCCACGGCCGAGCTACCGCCCCAGGTATGGGTGGTACAGGAGCACCGCGTGCGCTACCTGCGCTCGGCCTACGCCGGCGACGAGCTGCGCGCCCTCACCTGGGTGGCCGACGTGAAAGGCGCCAGCTCGAAGCGCCTGACCCGCATCGAGCGCGTGGCCGACGGCCAGCTCCTCTGCGCCGCCGAAACGCAGTGGGTGCTGCTGGATGGGGCTAGCGGCCGGCCGGTGCGGGTGCCGGGGGAAGTGGCAGAGCGGCTGATGCCTGATTTTAGTTAGGGCTACCTTTTCAAAATAGCTCAACATTATAGGCTATTGCATTCTTTATGACACGCGAAAACTACATAATCTTGGCTTTTATAATTACTCAAAACTCAAGTTTATCTGCGCAGCCATCTAAAATTACTAAATCAAGTTATCCTAACTGTGGTAGCATTACGGCAGAATATCGAGAAACACCTAAAAATGGAATAGCTAATGTTATCTGCCTGACAACTGGCTTCAAAATATACGAAGATCTATGCTGGCAAGAATTAGCCGAGTATTATTACAACGTAGCACCTGAGCAAGGCGTTAGAATACAACACGTCTATTTTATCGAAGTACCAAAGGGTACGAAGCCTATTCGGACATTGATTGAATTAAAAAGGTCTCCTTTTAAGCAGAAAACATTTTTTGAATGTACAGTCAATATGAGTACGGGGATTTTTACTTTTAAAAAATACCCCTTTACTACCAAATAAATTATATTACAAGTGCCAGCTCCCTTCCGCATCTATTCCGCCTCTGCCGGCTCCGGCAAAACGTACCAATTAACCAAAGAATACCTGAAGCTGGCGCTGGGCTATCCGCAGCCAGCCGACCCCACGGGCGAGCGGGTGTATAAGGCCGATTATTTCAAGAGTATTCTGGCCATCACCTTCACCAACGATGCGGCGGGCGAGATGAAGGAGCGCATTGTAGGCGCGTTGCGGCGCTTCACGCAGGAGGTGGGCGGCAAGCCCGATGCCTTGCTGGTGGAAGTAGCTGCCGAGCTAGCCCAGGAGCAGCAGCTACCGTCGCACCTGCGCACGCCCACCGAGTGGCAACAGGAAGTGCGGTGGCGGGCGGCGGCCACCTTCAAGCTGGTGCTGTACCACTACGCCGACTTCGCGGTGAGTACCATCGACTCGTTTGTGCAGCGCATCGTTACGGCGTTTACGCGGGAGTTGGGGCTACCAGCGACCTT
>CAJYVK010000060.1 GCA_913778455.1 uncultured Hymenobacter sp.
CCAAGCCCATGACTCAGCTCACGCCCGCCGAAGCTCGTAAGGCCCCCAGCGCCACCGATGCCACGATGGCGACGATGCAGAAGTTCAACATCCCCGCGCCGCCCGTCACGGCCGATACCATGAGCCGCATGCTCATGCCCGGCGTGAAGGTGCGCATCTACACGCCCAAGGGTGCCACGGGGACGCTGCCGGTAATCGTGTACTATCACGGCGGGGGCTGGGTAATTGCCAACCTCGACACCTATGACCCCTCGGTGCGGGCTTTGGTGGAGCAGACCGGTGCCATCGTAGTATCGGTTGCTTACCGCCAAGCTCCGGAAAACAAATTTCCAACCGCCCACAACGATTCCTTCGCGGCCTACCAGTGGACGCTCAAAAACGCGGCTAGCTTTAAGGGCGACCCCGCCCGCGTAGCCGTGGCCGGCGAGAGCGCCGGCGGCAACTTGGCCTGCGCCGTGAGCATGATGGCGCGCGACAAAAAAGTGCAGATGCCCAAGCACCAACTGCTCGTGTACCCCATCGCTGGCTACGACCTGAACACGCCCTCGTACGCAGCCAATACCCAAACCAAGCCGCTCAACAAAGACTTAATGGCGTGGTTCTTTAAGTACTACCTGCGCACCCCCGCCGACGGCAAGAGCCCGATGATTGACCTCGTGCACGCCAACCTCAAGGGGCTGCCCGCCGCGACCGTCATTACTGCTCAGTACGACCCCCTGATGAGCGAGGGCAAAATGCTGGCCGACAACCTGCAAAAAGCCGGCGTACCGGTGAAGTATCAGAACTACGACGGCGTGACCCACGAGTTTTTCGGCATGGCCACCGTGGTACCCGAGGCTAAGCAGGCCCAGGCCCTGGCCAGCGGCGAGCTGAAGAACGCGCTGAAATAGCGTAGTTGGCCAGAGAGCCTTTTACTTGGTAGTCCCCCACGTAAACAGCGGCGAGTTAGTCTTTTCGGAAAGAGACTAACTCGCCGCTGTTTACGTGGAGGGAGACTGGATGTATTACAAGGCATCGCTCAAGGCTGCCTTGGCATTGTTGACGTGATTAGCCGCCTTGTTGAGGGATCTGAACACGTACAGCACGCGGCCCTCGTCGTCGAGTACGTAGGTGACGCGGCCGGGCAGCAGCCCTAATGCCGCGCGGGGTACGGCGTATTTCTTGCGCAGTTGACCGTCGGCATCGCTCAGCAGGGGGAAAGGTAGGCCGTTTTTGGCGGAAAAGGCGCGGTGCGAAGCTTCGTTATCGGAGCTGATGCCGATAACCTCGGCCCCCATCGCCTCAAACTCCTTGTACTGGTCGCGAAACGAGCAGGCTTCCTTGGTGCAGCCCGGCGAGCCGTCTTTAGGATAAAAGTATAAAACCAGGGGATGGCCCCGGTGCTCGCTGAGCTTGAAGTTTTTGCCATCGACCGTAGGCAAGTCAAAATCAGGAGCAAAATCGCCGATGCGCAAGTTTTGGGCGAGGCCAGCGGCCAGGCTGGCCCGCAGGTGAATGGTGAGAGCACCCTTGGGAGCCGCCAGCGGAATTACTACGTCATCGCAGCCCGCGTAGCTGGCCACCAGGGTACTGGCGGCTGGCAAGGGTACGTCGATAGCAAAATTGCCCGTCGCATCGGTCGTGACGATCTGGCTCGAGCCTTTCAGACGGAGCGTGGCCCCTGGCTGGGCGTCGCCCTTGGCACTGATTACGCGGCCAGTCAAGCGGTAGGTTTGGGACTGAGCCGGCGCACTGGCGGGCAGGTGCAGCGCCAGTACACCGGAAGAAGCCGGATGGGCGGCAGTGCCTTGGGCCAGCGCCAGCGACGGAAGTCCCAAAGCCAGCGAAAGAGTGGTATTAAGCAGAGAATTCATTGGGTAGAAAAGGGACTCAAACCTACGCCGGGGGTCCGGGGGTTGGTTTCGCAGCGAGCGAGCGCTTCGCCCAACGCACTACTTCTCTATCTTAAGCCCAACAATTACCGGGTAAAAAACTACTTTGCTTCGCCGCGTTTCAGGGTGGTTACGGAGGACTTTGTGTAGAATCTGGTTTGCTTAAGGCGTAAAATGAGGTAGCATCAAGCTCCAGCTTGGTGAGGCGCTGGCCTACGCTCACCAGCCGCCTTACCAAGCTGGAGCTTGGTGCTACTGGGACCGGCGATGCGGCTATGCGCAGCCGGATTAGGAATAAAATTTTGGCGACTATACGCGATGGGGGCTTGTAGGGAATACGGTGCTTGCCTGAGCCACAGACTACTAGTTAGGGCAAGTAGGAAAATTCGCGGTAACCTTAAGCAGGTGCATTGCAATTCGGGTCGGACCTTTGTGCTAAAGGAATTAGGTTTTCCCGAACTTCGTTGCTCGAACGACCAAGTACTGCCCCGGCTGGACCAGGGGTTGGCCCCCAGCCGGCGGTACTTGCCATCTGCCAACCCGTGAGCTTCATCGCCCGGCTCCTCTTTACTTACCAAGGAGGGCCAGGGGATACGGTTCCACCGAATAAGTTGCCTATTATGCCCGCCGTTACTGCTCCCGCTGCTTCGCTCACTGCCGCCCGCCAAGCGCTCAAACGCTACTATGGCTACGATAATTTTCGACCTATGCAGGGCGACATTATCCAGAGCATTCTCTCGGGCCAGGATACCGTCGTGCTCATGCCCACGGGCGGCGGCAAGTCGGTGTGCTTTCAGATTCCGGCCGTGGTCTCGGAGGGGGTGTGCGTGGTGGTGTCGCCGCTCATCGCGCTTATGAAAGACCAGGTGGAGGCGCTGAAAGCCAACGGCATCGTGGCGGCCTACATCAACAGCAGCGTGAGCCAGAGCGAGGCCACTGACATTTCGCGGGCCGCCCTCAGCGGGCACCTGAAACTGCTGTACGTCAGCCCCGAGAAGCTGCTGGGGGAAGGCTTCTTACAATTTTTGAAGCGGCTCAACGTGAGCATGTTCGCTATCGACGAGGCGCACTGCATTTCTTCCTGGGGTCACGATTTCCGGCCCGAGTATACGCAGCTGGGCGTGTTGCGGCAGCATTTTCCGAGCACCCCCATTATTGCCCTCACGGCCACGGCCGACCGCCTTACCCAGCGCGACATTAAAACCCAGCTCAACCTGCACGAGCCGCGGGTGTTCTTGTCGAGCTTCGACCGGCCCAACATCAACCTCGTGGTGCGCTCCGGCCAAGACCGGCTGGGGCAGATTCTCGACTTTATCGGCCGTAATCCCAACGACGCGGGCGTCATCTACTGCCTCTCGCGCAAGAGCTGCGAAACCATCGCCCAGAAGCTTCAGCAAAAAGGCATCAAGGCGGGCTACTACCACGCCGGCATGACGCCCAACCAGCGGGCCGAAGCCCAGGAGAAGTTCTTGCAGGACGATACGCAGGTAATCGTGGCTACCATCGCCTTTGGCATGGGCATCGACAAGAGCAACGTGCGCTGGGTGATGCACTACAACCTGCCCAAAAACATCGAGGGCTACTACCAGGAAATCGGGCGCGCCGGTCGCGACGGGAGCCCAGCCACGGCCATCCTGTTCTACAGCTTCGCCGACGTAATGTCGATGCGCGAGATGGTGACCAAGGACGTGCCCCCGCGCCAGGCCCAGCTCAACACCGCCAAGCTGGAGCGCATGCAGCAGTTTGCCGAGGCCGCCAGCTGCCGCCGCCGCATCCTGCTGCACTACTTCTCCGAAGACCTAGGCCGCGACTGCGGCAACTGCGACATCTGCCGCAACCCGCCCACTACCTTCGACGGCACGCTGCTGGCCCAGAAGGCGCTCTCGGCCAGTGCCCGCACCCAGCAGCGGGTAGCCATCAACCTGCTCATCGACATTCTGCGCGGGATGCGCAACCAAGCGGTGCTGCAACACGGCTACGAGCAGCTCAAAACCTACGGCGCGGGCCAGGATTTGCCGTACCTCGACTGGTATAGCTACGTCCACCAGATGCTGAACGACGGCCTGTTTTACATTGCCTACGAGGAGGGCTACGCGCTCAAAATCACCGAGCGGGGCCAGCAGGTGCTAAAGGGCCAGCTACCCGTGTCGCTCAAGAAATTCAAGGTGGCCGAGAAGGCCGAAAAGCAAACCCGCGCCGCCAAGAAAGCAGCCGCCGAGGCCGCTGCCGCCGGGGCCGGTACGCCCGAGGCCCGGTTGTTCGAGCACCTGCGTCAGCTACGCAAGCGCATTGCCGACGAGCAGGGTGTGCCGCCCTACGTGGTCTTTACCGACACGACGCTCCAAGAAATGGCCCGCGAGCAGCCTACCAGCCGGGTGGCCATGCTCTCGGTATCGGGCGTGGGCATGAAGAAGTTTGAAACCTACGGTGAGGCATTCATCGAGGCGATTTTGCAGCACGGCACTCCCCGCCCCGTGCCCGCCGAAGACGAGGCTGCCGACCTGCCCGACGTGCCGCCCTTCACCGACGACTTCGCCTCCGCCCCCCGCGCCGCCAAGAAAGCCGCCGACCGCGACGCGACGCCCACCGAGGACTTGAGCTTCAACCTGCACCGCCAGGGCCTGAATCCCGAGCAGATCGCCGCGCAGCGCGGCCTGACGGTGAGCACCGTGCGCAGCCACCTCGAAAAAGCCTACGCCAAGGGCCTCGACCTACGTCTCCACGACTTCCTGTCCGATTCGCAACTGGCTGAAATCGCCGCCGCCCGCGCCCAACTCGGCCCCGACGCCGGCCTGCGCGACCTCTTCGACCACCTGCGCGAGAAGTACGACTATTTTCAGCTGCGGCTGGCGGGTATTCGGGCGCAGCGGAAGGGGTGAAAATAGTAATTCGGTAAACGCTAAAAAGGACTCCCCGGCTAACCGGGGAGTCCTGTGTAGTATAGGGAAAAATAGTAGTGCTAGTGACGTATTCGAGGCTTAGTAGCCGGGGTTCTGGACGATGTTGGAGTTCACATCTACCTGCGTTTGCGGAATCGGGTAAATGAGGTATTTGGCATCGCTCTGAGGTTTGTCTTTGCGGGCTTGCAAGAACGTGCCGAACCGAATCATGTCCTGCCGCCGCCACGACTCGCCGTACAACTCGCGGCCGCGTTCATCAAGCAAGGTGCTGAGGCTGAGAGAAGTCAGGGCGCTGGCCCCGCGTGAGGAGTGCGTCCGGATTGAGTTGACGATGTCCAGGGCGGTAGCGCCGTAGGTGCCAGCGCTGGTGGCCGTGCCGCCGCGCATAATTGCCTCGGCCTTCATCAGCAGCACATCGGCCAAGCGGAAGCTTACGTGGTCGTTTTCGCAGCCGTTGCCGCCTTTGGCCTCGCTCACGTAGTCAACGGGGTACTTCATGGGGCGGATACCCTTGGCCTCCAGGTCGGCACCGGTTTCAAAGAGGTTGATATCCTTAGTGAACATCAGCGGCACCCCGCCCCGGGTGGTGAGGGGCGCATCGTTGGTCAGATTGTACTGCTGGCCGATGAGGAAGCCCACGTTGATGCGGCCCCCGGGGTTGGCTGGCCCGCCCGAAGACTGATAAGCGACGCCCCGGCGCTTGTCGTTGGCCTCAAACAGATCGTAGAAAGCTGCCGTGGTAGCCGGGCCATTGTAGCCATTGACGGGCACCATATTATAGTGCGACACAAACTTCCAGGTGTCGCGCGT
>CAJYVK010000061.1 GCA_913778455.1 uncultured Hymenobacter sp.
GGGCTTCGACGTGGACCTGGCCCCCCTCTTCCAAACCCCCGCCGAGGTCGCCCGCCAAGCCGTGGACAACGACGTGCACGTGGTGGGCGTGAGCAGCCTGGCCGCCGGCCACAACACCCTGCTGCCCCAACTCATCAAGGAGCTAGCGCAGGAAGGTCGCCCCGATATTCTCGTCATCGCCGGCGGCGTCATCCCGCCCCAGGACTACCAGCAACTCTACGAGGCGGGCGTGGCGGGCATCTACGGACCGGGCACGGTGATCGCCAAGGCGGCACTGGAGATTTTGAGGAAGTTGGAAGCGTAAATAACGGCTACGTAGGAAGCATCGGCAGGCCGCTTACCTATTGTCGTTAAATCAGCAATTTGCTGCTGAGACTGCTTAGAAAATCCTTTTCACTAAGTACGCTCTGTCATGCTGAGCTTGCCGAAGCATCTTGGCAGGTTCGATGAAGGGCTCAACAACGAAGCGATAGAGATATTTCGGCAAGCTCAGCATGACGGACGATTTAGTAAGTGGACGCCTCTACAATAACTTTCCTATTACTACCCATCTCTGGCCTGCTTTTCTCCCCCATGTCCCTCTTTGCCGAACTCGACCGCCTCAAGGCAGAAATAGATGCCCTGCGCCCCTTGGCCCCCGAGCAGGAGCAGCGGGTGCTGCAAAAGTTTCGGCTCGACTGGAACTACAACTCCAACGCCATTGAGGGCAACTCGCTCACGCTGGGCGAAACGCGCTCGCTGCTGCTGCACGGCCTCACGGCGGAGGGTAAGCCCTTGCGCGACCACCTCGACATTAAAGGACATGATGAGGCAGTGCGCGGGCTGGAGGAAATCGTGCACGACGACCGGCCCCTCACCGAGCAGTTTATCCGCGAGATGCACCAGGTGCTGCTGGGCGACGAGCACTACAAGGCAGCCTACACCGCCGCCGGCCAGCCCACGCGCCAGCGCATCGTGCCCGGCCAGTATAAAACGAGCAGCAACAACGTGCGCACAGCCACTGGCGAAACCTTCTACTTCGCCAGCCCCGAGGAAACCCCTGCGCGCATGAACGACCTCATCATCTGGTATCGCCAGGAGGTCGAAATGCCGACGCTGCACCCCGTGGCGCTGGCGGCCGAGTTTCACCATCGCTTCGTCAGCATCCATCCGTTTGACGATGGCAACGGCCGCATGTCGCGCCTACTGATGAACCTGATTCTAATGCGGCACGGCTACCCCATTACCGTCATCAAAGCCGACGAAACCAACCGCAACCGCTACCTCGCTGCTCTCTCCGAAGCCGACGCGGGTGAGCCGGAGCCATTTCTGCGCTTCGTCAGTGAGAATGTGGAAGCCTCGTTACGGCTAATGATTCGGGCGGCGAAGGGAGAATCTATTGAGGAGCCGGATGATTTGGATAAGAAGTTAGCACTGCTTAAAAAACGTCTAAAAACACGGGACGAGTTTAACAAAGCAGTTTGGAGCTTAACAAACCAAAAAAAAATTCATGCTGAAACGTTAACCTTCTGGCTAGCAGATTTAGCAAATGAAGCATCACGCTTTGATGAGTTATTTGCGCAAGAAAAGGCTCGCTTAGCAGCTCATGATATTAGAGATCAGAGTTTTCTGCCTAAAGATTTTTCAATTATTAGCAACAACGGTAAAAATGTTTTGGAGTTTGCCGACAGAATATTCAATAATAATATTGACCGTCTCACTAAAGAGTTAAGACTCTATTTTGAATGGGACAATCTCTTAGATTTTACCTATCCTTTTAGTTTAGGAGCCCATCTAGAAATCAGTTTTAATGATTATAGTTACCAGGTTTCATTTGCTGCTTATGAGAGGGGAAAGAATGGATATGGCTTCAGCTCACAAGTAGTCTTCGAATCATCTTACTTAGATACGCCTAGCCACCAACAAATTCACGAAATAAATCATCGGTTGGCTAACAAAATAGCGGATGTTATTTTTAGTAGAATCGAGAAAGCAGATACGCCGCCCGCATAACTCCAGGTCCGCCCCACCCGGCGGGCCTTTTTGCTGCCTACACCTTTCTTTGGCCGGTCAAACCCTTTCCCACCCTTATCATGCACCTACTCAGCCAGCTACTCATCGCTCTAGTGGCCCTCATCCACGCCTACATCGTGTGGCTGGAGATGTTTGCCTGGGTGGCGCGGGGGCCGAGAGTATTTAAGTCGCTGCCGGCCGAGCTGTTTCCGGCGACCAAGACGCTGGCGGGCAATCAGGGCTTGTACAATGGCTTCCTGGTGGCGGGGCTGGGGTGGACGCTGCTCATTACCGACCCCGCGTGGCACCGTAGCGTGGGCACGTTTTTTCTGGGGTGCGTGGCGGTGGCGGGGCTGTACGGGGCGGCTACGGCGGGTGGGCGCATCCTGCTCGTGCAGACGCTGCCGGCGGTGCTGACCCTGGCGGCGCTGTGGCTGGCCTAGCCCACTAGCGTAGGCGCGGCGGCCGCTGGCTCGGGGCCATCGACCACGGCGCGGGTTTTGGGCAGGCACTCGGGGTAGTGGGTTTGGATGAATGCCACCAGCTTTTCGCGCACCTCGCAACGCAGCTCGAAGGCCGTGGAGGCATCGGCGGCGCTTACCAGGATGCGCAGCTGCAGGGTACGCTCCTGGGCATCGGTAACGTGCACGAGAGCCACGCGGCCATCCCAGCGCGGGGTGCCGGCCGCGATGCGCGTTAGCTCGGTGCGCACGGCCTCCACGGGCAGGCTGTAATCGACGTGCAGGAAGACCGTGCCCAGCAGCTGCGACGAGGTGCGCGTCCAGTTCTGGAAGGGCTTTTCGATGAAATAGTCGAGCGGCAGCACCAGCCGGCGCTCGTCCCAGAGCTTCATGATGACGTTGGTAAAGGTGATTTCCTCCACCCGGCCCCACTCACCCTCCACCACCAGCACATCGTCGATGCGGATGGGCTGGGTGAAGGCAATCTGGAAGCCCGCCAGCAGGTTGGCCAGCGAGCGCTGGGCCGCGAAGCCGATAATCACGCTGGCGATGCCCGCCGAGGTAAGCAGGCCCGCCCCGATGCGCCGCACCGTGGCGAAGCTCATCAGCACCAGGGCCAGGGCTACGAAGAAGATGAGCGAGACGCCGATTTTCTTCACGAACTGCAACTGCGTGAGCAGCTTACGCACAGCCAGATTGTTGTCGCGGTCGAGGCGGTAGTGGGCCAGCACCAGGTCTTCGAGCACGTCCATGACCTGCGTCAGCACCCAGGCAAACGTAACGATGGAGGCAATGCCCACCACCCGGCGAACGGCTTCGAGCGGGCCGGGCTCCAGCGCGGCCAGGGGCAGCAGCACCGCCACCAGCAGCACCGGGATAAAGTAGGCGGCTGGCGTGCCCAGGTGCCGTACGACCGAGCCAGCCAGCGTGGAACTCGTGCGCCGCTCATAGGCACGCAGCAGCCAGAAAATCCCGACCTTCAGCAGCCAGCCGGCCACCAGGCTGCCGCCCACCACCAACAAGGCCGACAGCCCGTCGGGCAATTTGGTGAGTAGTTGAGTAGCGTATTCTTTCATAAGCAACGGCCGGGGTACTATCCCGGCCGAGGCATGTACCCGCCGCGCGGGCGAAAGGTTGGTCTGGACGCTATCTCACGTAGGGTATCCCCGAGAATTCTCCCCTCCGCGCCCCCCAAAAATCAAAATCGACCCCTAGCGGGTTTAGGTCCGAACACCCTTTTCCTTTTCCAACCTCATGGACATCCAACTCACCCATAAAACGGCGCTCGTCACGGGCTCCACGGGCGGCATCGGGCTGGCCATTGCCCGGCGGCTGGCCGCCGAGGGCGCGGCCGTCATCCTCACGGGGCGCACCCAGGCGCGCCTCGACGAAGCCCAGCAAACCATCCTGGCCCACACGCCGGGGGCCAGCGTGCGCGGCGTAGCCGTCGATTTTGGTGATGCCGCGCAGGTTGATAACCTGCTTAAGCAAGTACCAGCGGTAGACATTCTGATCAATAACGTGGGCATTTTCGAGCCCAAGCCCTTCGCCGACATCACCGATGCCGATTGGCTGCACTTTTTTGAGGTCAACGTCCTGAGCGGGGTGCGCCTTTCGCGCCAGTATTTCCCCTTGATGCTCAAGCAAGACTGGGGCCGCATTCTATTCATTTCGAGCGAGTCGGGCTTCCAGATTCCGGCCGAGATGATTCAATACGGCACCACCAAAACGGCCCAGCTAGCCGTGGCGCGGGGCCTGGCCGAGCTTACCAAGGGCACCCAGGTCACCGTCAACTCGCTGCTGCCCGGCCCCACGGCCTCGGAGGGCGTAGAAGAGTTTTTAAAGAAGCTGGCCGGCGAAGGCAAGACCCGCGAGGAAGCCGAGCACGAATTTTTCCGCGATGCGCGGCCCTCGTCGCTGCTTCAGCGCTTCATCACGGTCGATGAGATTGCCAATACGGCGGCCTTCCTTGCCAGCCCCCTGGCCGCCGCTACCAACGGGGCCTCAGTGCGCGCCGACGGCGGCGTGATCCGCAGTATTTAAAACCGACTCGGATATCATAACCCAAATACGTCCGTCATGCTGACGAAGGAAGCATC
>CAJYVK010000062.1 GCA_913778455.1 uncultured Hymenobacter sp.
TGGTACCCTCGCCCTCGTTGATGCTGTGCGAGCGGTTGGGGTAGCTCATGAGCTGGAAGGGCTTGTTGTACTTGACCAGCTCGTTGATCATCTGCTCGGCATTGTTGTAGTGCACGTTGTCGTCGCCGGTGCCGTGAATGAGCAGCAGGTTGCCACGCAGATTCTTGGCGTGGGCCAGCGGGGAGTTGTCGACGAAGTAGTGGCGGTCCTCGGGCAGCAGGCCCATGTAGCGCTCCTGGTAGATGTTGTCGTAGTTGAGCTGGTTGTCAACCGCCGCGATGCTGATACCGGTCTTGTAGATCTGGGGGTACTGCATGAGCAGGTTGAGGGCGGAGGAGCCGCCGCCGCTCCAGCCCCACACGGCCACGCGGCTGGTGTCGACCCACTTGTTCTTGAGCACCTCGGTAGCCCCCATCGCCTGGTCGCGGATGTTCAACGAGCCGATGTTGTGGTAAATAGCTTTGCGGAACTCGCGGCCGCGCGGGGCGGGGGCGCCCCGATTCTCAAGCGAGGCGTAGATGTAGCCGTCGTCGGCCATGCTGCCCTGATAGAGGCGGTTGACACCCGTACCGAAGCGGTCGACCACCGTCTGGCTGGCCGGTTCGCCGTAGACCATGAATACGATGGGGTACTTCTTGCTAGGGTCGAAATTGGTGGGTTTCACCATCCAGCCGTCGAGCGTCACACCATCAACCGTTTTCACCTGGAAGAACTCGGCTTTGGGCATTTTCAGCGACTTGGCCTGCTCGGATACCTCGCCGCCGCTCAGGCGCTGGTGAGCGGGTAGGCTCACGACATCGGCCACCGGGTAAGTGGCGGCATTGGAGAAGTTGTGCAGCGCAATTTTGCCGTTGGGCGAGATGTCGTAGCTGTTCGAGCCGGTGAGGGCGGCGGGGGTTACGCGCTCGGCCTTGCCGCCCTTCAGCGCCACCTTGTAGAGGTAGGTCTGGGTAGCGTTGGCGGGCGAGGCCGTGAAGTAGATGGTGCCCGTGGGCTCGCTAATGGTTTCGAGGCTGATAACGTCGTAGTTGCCGGGCGTCAGCAGCTGCTCTTTACCAGTGCGGTCGATGGCATAGAGGTGGCGCCAGCCATCCTTTTCGCTGGCCCACACGAAGCGCTTACCGCCCTCAATCCAATTCCAGCCCACCGCGCCGTCCTTGGCATCAATCCACGCCTTGTCAGTTTCGCTGAAAATAGGCTTGGCAGCCCCGCTGGCCGTGTTTACCAGGATAATGTTGCTCTCGTTCTGGCGGCGGTTGAGCTGCTGCACAATCAGCTGGCCGGGGCCGGCCCACTCCATGCGCGGCAGGTAGTGCTGCACAGCGTCGCCGGGAATATCCATCCACTTAGTTGCCCCACCGGCCACTGGCACCACGCCGATGCGGGCGCGGCTGGGGTCCTGGCCCACCACCGGGTACTCCACCGGGATGGTGTAGGGGTAGAGCGCATCCGTAGTGTTTAGCATCAAGTAGTTGCGCGTCTTAGTGGCGTCGAGCTGCCAGTAGGCGAGGCTCTGGCCGTCGGGTGCCCAACGGAAGCCGTCGCGGCAGTCGAGCTCCTCCTCGTACACCCAGTCGAAGGTGCCGTTGATGAGGCGGTCGGTGCCGTCCTGCGTCAGCTGCGTAATGCTGTGGTCGGCCAGGTTCTCCACGAACAGGTTGTGCTCGCTCACGTAGGCCACTTTCTTACCGTCGGGCGAAAACTTGGCAAACATCAGCGACGACTCGGGGCGGCCCTTGCCGAGCTGAGTTAATTGCTTGGTGTTCAAGTCATATACCCAGTAGTCGCCGCGCGTGTCGTAGCGCCACACTTTCTTGGTGTTGGTGTTGAGCAGCACCTGTTTACCGTCTTCGGAAAGGGCGAAGCGGCGCACCCGCAGCGGGGCCGTCGCCCCCTGGGGCGTGAGCTGCTGCGCAGTCAGGATGGTGGTAGACTGGCCGGGCTTACGGGCGTCGAGCTGCACAATGGCATCCTTGTCCGTCTTGAGGTAGCCGTAGCCGTCTTTGGTCCACTGCGTGCCGGGGCCAAACTGCGCCCGGGTGGCGGTAGTGCCAGCCAGCAGCAGCGCCATCGCCACGCCCGCCTGGCGGACTGTGTGCTGTATCATTTCTTTTAAAAAAGGGAGGTTTGAGGGGCTGAAATTACGCCACAGGGCAGGTTATTGCCATACGCTACCGCTGGGTAGTATTGCGTCAGAGACGCGCAATAGCACCGCCGGGTGGCTTCTGGCCAGCTTAGCTAGTGCAAAAGCCCCCTCGCTTTTAAAGTTCCTTTTCGGAAACTCAGGGCTGGCCCCGCTACGTACCTGCACGGTAAAGCCGCCCGCTGCCGACGGCTGCGCTACTCCTCATTTCGTGCTCCTATGGCTAAAACTGTGCCCCCGGCGTCCGCCGCCGCTCCGTCTTCGGACCCGCCCGCTGCCCGCAAAAAGACGGTACGCCCCAAAAAAATCCCCGCCGCCCCACTCGTCGAGCCTGCTGAGGTAACGGAGGCATTACCGCCCGACCGCCTCAACCTCATCGCCCAGGGTCTGCGCGAGAAGTCGAGCGCCAAGCAGGCAATTTTCCGGGCTACCCAGGCTGCCTTTACGTTGCTGCGTCAGACCTCGCAGCAGCTGTGCCTGGAGCTGACCCAGAAAGTGACCACCGACGCCGATGCCAGCGTTAAGATAGAGTGCCTGCCCGTCAACGAGATGGAGTTTCACATCCGCTTCTCGGGCGATTTGCTGGTGTTCGTCATGCACTCCAACATCGTCACGTTTCCCGACGACTTTGGCCCACTCAATACGCTCTACGTGGAGGCCGATTTCCGGCGGCGATTTTTCGGCCACATTATGGCCTACAACTTCATGGCCGATAGCATTCGCTACCAGCGCATGAACGACCCCGGCTACCTGCTCGGCCGCCTGCTCATCAACATCGACAGTCACTACTTCCTGGAGGGCGTGAAGCAGCTAGAGCTACCCGACCCCGATATGAGCCGCAGCACCGTTACGGCCGAGTCGCTGCGCCTGTTTGTCGAAAGCGCTATGATTGCGGCCGTCAATAACGACCTCATCGCCCCGCCGCTGCCCGAAATTCAAAAAATATCGGTCAAGCAAAAGCTGGAAAACCAACAAGTGAGCCGCGGCAGCAAAGTAGGTTTCAACTTCACCAACAAGCAGCGCTGACCGCAGATTTGACCGCAGATTTAACGGATTTAACGGATTGCGCGGATACGCCCGCCGGCCTCCAGCGGCGGGCTGATGAGCTCGCTTTCGATTTGTCTTGCAAAGGAAAAGGCTACCAATGGGTAGCCTTTTCCTTTGCAGCATATACCACTTAGTCAGCCCGCCGGCCTCCAGCGGCGGGCGTATCCGCGCAATCCGTTAAATCCGTTAAATCTGCGGTCCGTAGCCGACTTTCTGGCGCACTTTGGCCAGTACGCCGGCGCCGTATTCCTGGGCGCGGCTGGCACCGATGGCCAGCGCGGCGTCTAGCTCGGGCAAGTTGCTCATGTAGAAATTAAAGCGCTCGCGCTCGGTAGCGAAGCGGCGTAAAATCAACTCGTAGAGCGCCTGCTTGGCGTGGCCGTAGCCATAGCCGCCGGCCTCGTAGCGCTGGCGCATCTCGGCCGTTTCGGCGGGGCTGGCCAGCAGCGCATACAGCTTGAACGTGACGTCGGTGGCCGGATTTTTGGGTGCTTCCAAGGGCGTGCTATCCGAGATGATGCCTTTGATAGCCTTGAGCAATTCCTTTTCGGGCGCGAATACGTCGATGATGTTGCCGTAGCTCTTGCTCATCTTCTGCCCGTCGGTACCCGGGATAATCATCACCTGCTCGTCGACCCGGGCCTGGGGCAGTACCAACGTGTCGCCGTAGCGGCTGTTGAAGGTGCTGGCAATGTCGCGGGTGATTTCAAGATGCTGTACCTGGTCTTTGCCCACCGGCACCACATCGGCGTCGTAGAGCAGGATATCAGCCGCCATTAGCACCGGGTACGTGAAGAGGCCAGCGTTGACGTCGGATAAGCGGTCGCTCTTATCCTTGAAGCTGTGCGCGTTGGCCAGCATCGGGTAGGGCGTAAAGCACGAGAGATACCAGGTCAGCTCGGCCACTTGCGGCACGTCGGACTGCCGGTAGAACAGGTTCTTTTCGGTATCGAAGCCGCAAGCCAGCCACGCGGCGGCTACGGCGTATGTGTTGGCCCGCAGCACGCTGGCATCGCGCACGGTAGTGAGCGAGTGCAGGTCGGCAATGAAATACAGCGACTCGTTGGCTGGGTTTTTCGACAGCTCGATGGCGGGCAGGATGGCCCCGAGCAGGTTGCCCAGGTGCGGGCGGCCGGTGCTCTGGATGCCGGTAAGAATGCGGGACATAAAAAGTTAATCTACGCCGAAAGGAGTCCTGTTTGTTCTCGCAAAGGGCTTGTTGGAATTAAGAGCCCGAATAATATCAGCCAAATCTTCTGAATGTAGATGCTTAGCTAAGAGTGGGGCAAGTAGATCAGGCCGCTTAAGTAGGAAAGGCTGCAAGGCAGTGCGAAACGCTTGATCGCCTCCAATTGTCAGCAGGCCATCGGTCGGAACAGTCGTAATCTGCTGCGTCGCGGCGTCGCGGAGTAAATATACCGTTTGGACAGAGGAACCAATACCGGGTAGTATAGTGCCCGATACGACCAGGGGCATGATGGTAGCCTTAGAGTATCGGTAAGCAAAGAGCGATACCTGCCCGCTATCGAGTACCTCTACAAAAGCTCGCCTAATCCGGCTGCCAGGATTAGCAGGCTTGAGGTAAAAATTCTCAAAAGCCTGGAAATTACGCGACTCGTATCTGAAGGCTAGAAGGTTGGCATTTTGAATGTTGTGCTTGAGGCCCTTTTCTTTAATCGTAATTTCTTGATCACCTACGCTTTTAATCGTGGTCGCATGCCTAATGGAAGGACTGTCGGCAAGGATGTAAAAATCAGGTTTTGAAGCTGGTTGCTGGGCTGCCAGCTTTTGTAGCGATACTAAACCAAGTATTACTAAGAGGAGCCGCGTCAGAACCATCGAATCGAAGAGAAACATTAGGCACTTTGGTCGGCTAAGGCCTCCGCTTGCAGCTCGGCCGTTTCAACTGGCCCCAAATAGCGGTCGATGGCGTAGTGCGCGAAGTAGAGCACGGGAGTGAGCACGATGGCTGCCGCAAATTTATACCAGTAATTGAAGCGGGCTACTTCGAGTACCTGCGCCATCGACCAGTTACCAAACAAGTAAAAGGCTACGTACAGCACGACGAAGCTATCGACGAGCTGCGACACGAGCGTGGAGCCCGTGGCCCGCAGCCAGATATAACGGCTACCCGTAATGCGCCGAAACAACTGAAATACGCTGGCATCGAGCACCTGCCCAATTACGAAGGCCGTGAGCGAGCCCACGATAATTCCTAGTCCCTGCCGGAAAATACTCTGGTAGGCAAATTCAATATCGAAGGGTCGGCCCAAGGCGTCGGTCTTGTTGAGGTCGAGCCAAAAATCGGCCGGCACCAGCCGCGTAGTGCCCAGGATGACGAGGAAGGCGTACAGAATGAGCCCCACCGTGAGGAAGGTGATGCGCAATACGCCCTTGCGTCCAAAATACTCATTAATAACGTCGGTAGAAATGAATACCACTGGCCACACCAGCACCCCAGCCGTGAGATTACCACTCAGGCCGAACGTTTTCTCCACCGAGAATATTTTGACGCCAATAATCTCGGCCAGCAGGGCATTTACCAAAAAAATGCCGCTGAGCACCAAGTACAGCTGTTGTTTCTTGTGGGCGTAAGTAGCCATGTATGGTAAGCTTTAGCTTGCCGGCGGAAGGGGTGATAGCGAGGGGTGAAGCAAGCGCAAGCTCACCCTATACGCTCACTACCAAGCCCTCGGTGGCAAGCTCCGTCCAAGCGAAAACTGTCTGGGCTTCCTTCAGGTGCCAGGTCAGCTCCTTATAGCGCGAGGAAAAGTGGCCAAGGAGCAGCCGATGTGCATTGGCGTCGCGGGCGATGCTGGCTGCCTGCCGGGCGGTGCTGTGGTAGGTAGTGGCGGCCCGCTCGCGCAAGTCGTCGAGAAAAGTAGCCTCATGGTAGAGCAAGTCTACCCCCTGCACAAGCTCGGCCAGCTCGGGCTGGTAGCGGGTATCGGAGCAGAAAGCATAGCGGCGGGGCGGGGACGCTGGCACCGAAACGTCGGCGTGGGCCACTGCCGGGCGGCCGGTAGCTTCGTCGGCCGGTAAATCCTGGCCGCTGGCCAGTAGGGCCAGCTCGTTGGGAGTTAGGCCAGCGGGCAGGCGCTCTTTGACCAGCTTGTCGCGGCGGGGCTGCTCCTCAAAAAGGTAGCCGGCGCACGGAATACGGTGGCGCATGGGCAGCGACCACACCCGCACCAGCGCGTCTTCATACACCACGGCGTGGGCTTCGGTATCCACGGGCACGAAGGTGATGTTGTAGCCCGGCTGCATCTGCGAGTGCAGGGCCTGGGTAGTAAGTATCAGCTCCAGGCCGGGCGGGCCGACTACGGTCAGCGGCTCCTGGCGGCCTTGCAAGTGCAGCGTGCTGAGCAGGCCGAAGATCCCGAAGTAATGGTCGCCGTGCAGATGGGAGATAAAAATAACCCGAATGGAGCTCAGGCGGCGGCGGTGCTCCAGCAGGCGCAGCTGGGTGCCCTCGCCGCAGTCGATAAGGTAGCGGCCCTCGCCCACGGCCAGAAGCTGGGCCGTGGGGTGGCGGCCCACCATGGGGGTGGCCGAGCCGCTGCCCAAAATTTGAAGCTCGAAATTCACTGGCGTTTCGCGATTAGCCGTTGGCGGCTAGCTGCGGGCTGTTTCCGGGCTCGGCAACGGGCAAAGCGCCGGAAAAAGCATAACCGCTAGCTGCTAAGCGTTGGCCCTTGTAACGAAGACAAAAAGCTAACGGCTAGCAGCTAACGGCTCACAGCTAAAAAAAACTACTCTTTATCCGTCAGGTCGCGCTCGATGGTGTGCAAAAAGATGCGGTCGATGCCTTCCTCTACCGTGGGCAGGATGTGCAGCACCGATTCGAGCTTGCTGATAGTGATGAGTTTCAGCACGTGGTCTTGCAAGCCGGTGAGTACCAGCAGGCCGCCTGTAGAATTGCAGAGGCGATTGGCAATAAGGATGGAGCTGAGGCCCGATGAATCCGTATATTTTACGTTTTGTAAGTCGAGTATCAGGTTGTTGCTGCCTTCAGCGTTGAGTTTAACGAACTCCGATTTCAGGTCTGGCGCAACGGTGGTGTCGAGCTTTTTTTCATCGATGGTGATGACAGTGTAGCTCTCTTTTTTATCGATGGAGTACTTCATAAAACCGCGGCGGGAGGATGAGAAATTGGTGCTGAGTGGCGAAGGTAGGGATAAAAAGGAAAACGCGAAATCGGACCGGGTCGAAGGCTCGTTGGTAACTGCTTGGTGGGTTGCGGCTAGCGACCTTTGGGGGTGTCGCCGGGGCCGCCAAAGGTGAGCGACGCCCAGGTGCTGAGCCAATCGGGCCGAGCGGTCGTGCCCGCGAGGACCAGCGCCGGGGGCACCGACTCCATCCGCACGGCAGCCAGTAGGTAGGGGCCGGCCCCCACTAAGCGCAACAGCACGCGGCCTTGCGAATTGCTGGATATCTCGGAGTGAGTAACCGACGACGCGGCGGTTTGTTTGGAGGCGGGCGGCGCTGGCTGCCATACCTGCACCCGTACGCCGGGTACCGGCTGCCCGTAGTGCAGTACGCGCACGGTGAGGGCGGCGCCGGGCCGGAGGCGGTAGGGGTTTTGCTCGGGCACTAATTCCAAGGGCAGGCCCAGTACCCGGCGAAAAGCGGTATCGGCCGCGGCGCTGGGTAGGTGCGGGCCGCTCGTAGCCAGCAACAAGGCTTTGGCGCAGCGCTGATAGGCCTCGCGGCCGGGCTTGGTGCTGGCTTCGCCGGCTTCTTGGCGCTGACGAAGCGCGTAGCCGAGACCTGCGGCCCGGAGGTAGGCGGTAAACTCGGCAGCGGGTAGTTCGAGATAAGCCAGCCGACTGGTGAGGGCCAGCAGGTGCGTGCCGGGCGAGGGGCAGCGCAGCGACGGGGCCAGTGAATCGGCGAGCAGGGCCGAACGCAGGTCGGTAGAGTCGGCGGGGCCGTAGCACACGAAGCGTAGCACCCGGCGCAGGGGCCGGGGCCAGGCTCGGCCGGTGAAATTGTCACCTATTGCTAACTGCACCGGTACGGCCGCATTAACGGCCACCCGAAAGCCGGCTGGTTGCAGCCAAAACTGCTGGGCTAGGGCAACTGGTCCGATTAGTAAAAAGAAGAAGAGCTTGCGCACGGGGTAGTCAAAAAGTACCGCCGCGGTACGCCGTGGGAAGAAGCGGAAGCTGGTCGAATACGTGGGTATTGCCAATTTCCGCGCCTCCCCACCGCGCTCCGCGGCGGTAGCTTGCTGCGCAATACTTAGTGCCGCTCCAGGGCTAAGGCGTAGGCCCGGTCGTAGTACACGCGCAGGTTTTTCCAGTCGAAAATATCGGCCGAGCTTTCAACGCGGTTGCGCTGGGTAATGCGCTCGCGACGGTTGAGCAGCACGAAATTCCAGAGCATGTCGGTGAGCTCCTCGGCGGCCTGGTCGAAGGAGCGCTCTTGGCGGCGCACGACGAAAATGCCTTTGTCTTCGTGCTCCGGTACGTTTTTCTGCACGTAGTCGCCGAAGCCCGAAAGGTCGCTGGTGACGGCCGGTACGCCGCGGGCCACGCATTCGAGCGGCGTGTAGCCCCAGGGCTCGTAGTAGCTCGGAAACACGCCCAGGTGACAGCCGCGCACGAACTGCCCGTAGTCCATACCGAAGAGGGGCGAGGTGGTACTCACAAAATCGGGGTGGTACACGATTTTTACCCGGTCGTGGCGATGGTTGATGAGGTTAGCCCGGCGCACGAAATTCAGAATGTCGTCGTCGTGGTCGTTGACGAGATTGTGCGTGATAACGGAGGGCAGCTGTGTCGTTTTCCAGCTTTGCAGGCCGCGGCGGTAGCGTAGCTTCCAGTAGTCGTCAACCATGCTGTCGAGGTCGGGCAGGCGGTGGTCCTGGCTGGCGGCGGCGGCGTAGAACAGGCGCTCGCCCACCTGCTCCTCGATGGCGCGGCAGGTCTGGCGGACTTCCTCCAACTGGGCGCGGCTTTGCAGCACGAGCGGGTTGATGCTGGTGTAAGGACGCTTGGTGATGAAGAACATCACCACCTGGCCTTCGAGCCCGCTGGCTTGCAGGCGGTGGTTGAGGCGAGCCAGCGCCTCCAGCGTGAGGTCGAAGCCTTTATTATGGTACTCGTAGCGGCCCGAGGTGAAGAGGTAGAGCGTCTGGTCGAGGTCGAAGGAATACGACTGGAAAAAGTGCGCCATCACAAACTCGTGGATTTTATCCTTGTAGAGCTTGTGCAGGTTTTGAAACTCGTGCAGGGCCACGAAGCGCTCGATATTGAGGCCGTTGGGCAGTACCGCGTCGGGAATTCTATCCAGCAGGTAAATGCATTCGCGCACCGTGAGCTCGCTCACCGTCGTAAAGACGTGGCTGCCATGGGCGGCGGCCCGCTCCATGCTCACGGCGGGCTCAATGTTGAAGTGCCGCGCCTGGCTACGCCAATCGACCATCATCAGGTGGTCGTAAAAATTGGGGTCGTTCATGGCCAGGTAGCGGCCCAGCAGCGTGGCGTGCGTGGTAAACACGAGGTGCGCGGGCACCTGGCGGCGGCGCAGCTCGGGGATGGCTACGCCCGTCATCCACTCGTGGAAGTGGGCTACTACCTTCCACTGGTTCACCGTTTGGCGGGCCACAGTTTCTACAAACTGGGTGGCCAGGTGGCCGAAGGCAATGACCTGGTGCAGCAGGTCGTCGTTGTCGGGCGCGGGCAGTTGATGGTCGCGCCAGAGGTCAGTCTTGAGCGTACCCAGCCGGTCGTATACCTGGAAGGGATTGATGAGCACCACGCGGGGCCGACCCGTTACGAGCCACACCCCCAGGCAAATATCCATGCCCTGGGCGCGTAGCGTACGCACGGCCGTGGCGTAGGGGTCGTTCATGCCGGCGAGCTGCTGGTCGTCGTAGGCTTCAAACTCGCCCTGGGCCTGCTGCGGAAAGTAAGGCCCCAGCAGGCAGTAGCGCCCGCCCCAGGCCGGCATGGTAGCGGGCACCTTGGAGCGAATAACGGTGTAGATGCCGCCCACCTGGTTGCACACTTCCCAGGCTACTTCTATTAATAACGAGTCGGGGAATAGGGCTTCGGGCGCGTGGGGCTGGGGCTGCATAGGCAAGAGAAAAACGGGCAGGAGATAGCCCAGGCAAAGTAAACCGGGCCGCTTCGTACTTCCTACGCTAAAAAAAACTGAATAGCGATGCCCCTGCCAAAACATAATGCCCCGCCACCGGCTTAGAAGCCGGCAAAACCCTTTTTTTCTCATGTCCGACCTCACCAACGTGCTCGCGACCGAGCACCCCATTCTACCCCAGCTCACGCAGCGCCGCAGCCCCCGCGCCTACGCCGACCAAGTGGTATCTACCGAGGTACTACAGCAGCTCTTTACGGCCGCCGGCTCGGCCGCCTCGTGCTTTGGCGAGCAGCCTTGGCGCTTTATTGTGGGCAGTAAGGCCAGCAGCCCCGAGGCCTTCCAGAAAATTCTGGGCACGCTGGCAGAGTTCAACCAGGCGTGGGCCAAAAACGCGTCGGCGCTGGCG
>CAJYVK010000063.1 GCA_913778455.1 uncultured Hymenobacter sp.
GCGGGCGCGTATCTTGGGCACTCACCTTTTTTCCTACTGCTTCATGCGTTTCGCGATGGTACTAAGTGGGCTTTGGCTGGCCTGCGAATTGACGAGTTTTGGTCCCGGCCCGGGCTTTCGGGAAAAATATCAGGCCCTGCTGCGTCAGGGTAAGAATAAGGAGGCCAAGGCAATAGTGGCGCAGTGGGAAAAAGCGCAGCCGCGGGACCCCGATTTGTACGTGGCGAAGTTCAACCTTATCCTGAGCGAAGCGGAAGTATTAACCATGTCGGCTAGGCCCGCCCGAGGCGGTGAAATCGGCATCCAAGACCCTAAAACCGGCAAGGAGGTAGGCATTATCGGCGGCGGGGGCTACGACCCCAGGAAGGTGCAGCAGGCGATGGATGTGCTGCGTAAAGGCTTGGCGCTCGCGCCCGATCGGCTGGATATCCGCTTTGGCCTGGCCAAAGCCGCCGAACTGGAGTACGACCCGACGCAGCAGCTGGCCATTTTGCGCGACGCGCTGGCCTGGCGGGCCTCGGCGGCGGGTAAGCCGTGGCGCTGGCGCGACGGCGGCGCTCTGCCGGCTCCCGAAGCAACGTTCGTTACCGGCAGCTTGGAACAGTACATGGTGCCCTATTGGCAAAGCGGCACGCCCGAAGGCTACCGAAGTGGGCTGGCTTTGGCTGAACTGCTCATTAAGTATTACCCAACCAGCTCGCTGGGATATTTCAACAAGGGAAATTACTACGCGTTCACCGAGAAGAGCGCAGAAGCGTATAAGTGGTTCGTAGAGGCGGATAAGCGTAATCCGGACGACCCTCAGAATATCAATAATCTCCTACGTATCAGCCTCAATCTGCGGAATAAAACGGCCGCTAAGGGCTATCTGACCCGCCTCGGTAAGTATCCCGACTTTAAAGAGGCGTGCCAGCAGTACACCGTTGAATTGCAGAAGCTGTAAGCTTTATGACCAACCTCGAAACCAACATCTACACGCCCCGCCAGCGCTACCTGCTACTCATCATCACCCTGGTAGTCCTGGGCTTGCTGGCGCTCTACGGCCTGCTGGGCTACCTCACGGCTTTTCTGGGGGCGGGTATTTTGTACGTGGTGCTCCGGCCGTGGTTTACGGCGCTGGTGCACAAGCGCAAGTGGAATCGGCCGTTCGTAACCGTGCTGTTGTTGCTGTTCGCGGTAGTGGTGCTCATTATTCCGTTTTTCGCTCTCACCTCGCTACTCATTGATAAGGTGCGGATAGTGGCCCAGAACACCGACCAGATTCTGGCCACCGTGCAGGGCATCGAGCGGAAGCTGGGTGTACAAGTAACCCAGCAGGCGCAAGTGCGGCAGCTGTTGCAACAGGGAGCCGCTAAAGTGAGCCAGTGGATTCCGACGCTGGCCAGCAGCGTACTTAATATCATCGTGGTAGTGGGGCTTATGCTGTTCACGATGTACTATCTCTTCATGCAGGAAGAGACCTTCCTGGCCGGGCTGCGCCGCTACCTGCCCTTCCGGGAGAAAACGTTGGAGGAGCTGAGTGAGTCGCTGCGCAATAACGTAAATGCCAACGTACTGGGTCAGGGGCTGGTAGCCCTGGTGCAAGGGCTGCTCACGGGGATTACGCTGTGGATATTCGGGGTGCCCAGCCCGGGCTTCTGGACGGTTATCGCCTTTTTCATGGCGTTTATTCCGGTGCTGGGTACGCCGCTGGTGTGGGGGCCGGCCGCGCTCTATCAGTTTGCGCAGGGGCACAGCGGCCAGGGCATTGGTATCCTGATAGTGGGCGTGGTGGTGATTATCAACATCGACAACCTGCTGCGCATCTGGCTGGCTAAGTATATGGGCGACATTCACCCCTGGGTAACGCTGGTGGGCCTGACGCTAGGCGTGGAGATATTTGGCATCGTGGGCTTGGTTATCGGGCCGCTGCTGCTCTCGTATCTCATTGTGCTGATGCAGGTATTTGCCCGCGAAAACCGGGTACTGCTACACTTGCTGCCCAACTCTGCCACGGCCAAGGCCGAGGAGATTGTGGACGAAGCCGTGCAGCGCCGGGATGAGATAGAAGAAGTGCGCCGGACGCAGTAGCGTAACTCAAGCTACCGGTTGCGGATAACTTTTCAAGTTTTGAAGGCTGATGTGAAGTTGCTGAAATAGCAGAGCGGCAAACGGTTATTTTGGTGCGTTCCGGCGAGTACCGCGCATGGGGTATGTATCCAGTGCCTTGCGTTCAGTTACCTTCGCTCTCATGGACCTGACCCCAATTCATCCGAAAGTCACCCCGATTTATCAGACCTCGGTCTTCAAGTTTAGCTCGCTGGCCGAGCTAGAAGAATATTACACCACCCCCGATCACGGAGGAATGTACGGCTACTCGCGCTCCGAGCACCCGAATTCCGACGAGTTTGTGGCCGAAGTGGCCCGCCTCGAAGGAGCCGCCGGGGGCGGCGTAGCCACCGGCGCGGGCCTGGCCGGGCTGTTGGCCGCCGTGCTGGCCACGTGCCAGGCGGGCGACCACGTGCTGTGCCCCGCCGAGCTTTACGGCGGCTCGGTCGTGCTGCTTTCCAACGAGCTCAGCCGCCTGGGCATTGAAACGAGCTACGTGCCGCTGGCCGACCTTTACGACGTGGCTCAACACCGTCGCCCCAATACTAAACTGGTGTTGGCCGAAGTGTTAAGTAACCCGCTGCTGACTGTGCTCGACGGTCCGCGCCTGGCCCAGGCGTGCCAGCAGGAAGGAATTCTGCTGCTCATCGATAGCTCGTTTACGTCGCCCATTCTAACCCAGCCGCTGGCTTGGGGGGCCGATATGGTGTGGCACTCGGCTACCAAATACCTGGGTGGCCATTCCGACCTTACGGCGGGGGTGGTGGTGGCCCGCGACCCCGCTTTGGGTAAGCGCCTGCGCCAAATCGCCACCAACCTCGGCCTCATGCTGGCCCCGCTCGACAGTTGGTTGGCCGTGCGCGGCCTCAAAACCCTGCGCCTGCGCATGCGTCAGCACTCCGAAAACGCGATGGTGATTGCCCGGTTTCTGGCTGATATGCCCGCCGTGGCGCAGGTATTTTACCCTGGCCTGGATATCCACCCAGGTCACGACCTGGCCGCTCACCAGCTGCTGGGTGGCCTCTACGGCGGGATGCTCAGCATCCGGCTGGCCGACGATTCAGTAGCGGCCGTAGAGTGCTTTATTCAAAAAACCAAGCTTTTCCCCCTGGCACCGTCACTGGCGGGCGTGCAATCGTCGTGCTCTTACCCGGCGGCTACCTCGCACCGGGGCCTTACGCCGGCCCAGCGGGCACTGCTGGGCATCACGCCCGGCGTAATCCGGCTGAGCGTGGGGATTGAGGAAGTGGCCGACCTGCTCGTAGATCTGGAGCAGGCGCTGGGCGAGGGCTAATCCGCCGCCTAAGGCTCATTCGCAAAAAGGCCCGGCCTCACTAGGTGAGGCCGGGCCTTGTTGTTGGTTCGGGATAGTCCTACAGCTTGTTCGAAATCTGATCGGAAAGCTGGCGGGCAGTGCGTAGAGTTTGAAACTCACCCTGCTGCGAGCGAATAGTCAGCTTGTCGTCGAGCGTGAAAGAGGAGCGTACCTGCTCGTAGCGGGCGTTGAGGCTGCTGAGTACGGCGGCCGCCCGCTCCCAATCGGCCGGTTTCCAGCCCGAGCGCTCGTTACGGACCGTTTCGATAAATTCGTTGTAGAGGCGCAGCAGCTGCGGGGCCGTGGTGGTGCTCAGCGCTACTTTTTCGCGGAAGAAGGTCGAAACGGCCGCGTCACTGGCGGCGCGGGTCGGGGTGGCGCTGTCTTCGGTGCGGGTAGAACTGGTAGTAGTACTAGTACTGTTGGAACTAGCCGCAGTGCTGCTCGCGGCGGTGCCCGCTGGTACGTTGTAGGTGCGCGTGGTGCGCCGGACGACCTTGCCCGTGGCTGGGTCGAGCTCTTCCACGGTTTCCTTTACTTCTTGCGTAGCGGGTTTGGTTTGGGCGGCGGCACCCAGCGGGGCGGTCAGGGCCAGAATGGCCAGCCAGAAAAGGCGTTTCATAAGCAAAGAGTGAGCAGTAAGGCGAATTGCGTGCATATGGGCGAGGCAGTTTGAGAAAGATCTATTCAAGAAGTAGGCCAAGCCGGAGCCGCTCGGGTTTTAACGGCTGAGCGCGGCTGGTGGTCGAAGTTTTGGGCGCTGGCTGGGCCAAAATGTGAGTTGATGAGGGACGAGCTGGGGCTTGTGCGCGTGGGGGACTTGAACGGCTGCCCGTGCTTGCTGACGTTACTAACGCTGGGCAAGCTAAAGCTTACCCTACAGGGGACTAGGCCCATTCCAGCCGAAGTGCCGACCTTTGCTTTGATGCATACTTTAGAAGATCTGCGGGCCGGCAAGCTGGCCGGTACGCGCCGTCTCGACTTGTCGGCTGGCCTAACCGAGTTTCCTACGGAAATATTCGACCTCGCCGATTCGCTCGAAATTCTCAACCTATCGGGCAATCAACTTACTACCCTGCCCGCCGACCTAGACCGCTTGCATCGGCTGGAGGTGATTTTTTGCTCCGACAATCAGTTCACTGTCCTGCCCGAAGTGCTGGGGCGATGCCCTAGCCTGCGGATGGTGGGCTTCAAGGCCAATAAAGTCCATACGCTGCCCGCCGCCGCGCTGCCCCCGGCTTTGCGCTGGCTAATTCTCACCGATAATGAGCTACGTAGTCTGCCGGCCGAAATCGGCCAGTGCCAGCACTTACAAAAGCTGATGCTGGCGGGCAACCAGCTTACCGAGCTACCTGCTACGCTAGCTAATTGCACCCGGCTGGAGCTGCTGCGCATCGCCGCTAACCAGCTCACCGCGCTGCCGGAGTGGCTGCTGACGATGCCGCGCCTGGCTTGGCTGGCCTACGCCGGTAACTCCGCCGGGCAAGCGGCGGAGGCCGCTGCCGTGGCGCGGCACCCCATTGGCTCCGTTGCGTGGGCAACGCTCGCGCTGCATCAACAGCTAGGGGAGGGGGCCTCGGGCATTATCTCACGGGCGGGCTGGCGGCCGGATGGGCTGCCAGCCAAGGAGGTGGCAATCAAGATTTTTAAAGGAGCCGTGACGAGCGACGGCCTGCCGCACTGCGAAATGGCCGCCTGCATCGCGGCGGGCCAACATCCTAACCTGATTGGGGTAGAGGGTAAAATCAGCCACCACCCAGCGGGAGCCGAGGGCTTGGTCCTGGAATTAATAGACCCCGCGTTTGGTAATCTGGCCGGGCCGCCGAGCCTGGCTAGCTGCACCCGCGACGTGTACGCGCCCGGTACCACGTTTACGCTGGCGGCGGCCCTGCAGCTGGCTCACGGCATTGCCGCCGCGGCGGCGCATTTGCACGCGCAGGGGATTATGCACGGCGACTTGTACGCGCACAACATCCTGGCTACGATTACCGGCGAAGCCCTGTTGGGTGACTTTGGCGCGGCCAGCTTCTTCGACCCCACTGGGCCGGCCGCCGCTGGTCTGTGCCGGCTGGAGGCACGGGCCTTTGGCTGCCTGCTCGAGGAGCTGGTAGCGCATTGCCCGGCCGGCGACCCCAACTCCCTGGCCGCGCTGGTTGCGTTACAGCAGCGGTGCACGCAGCCGGAAGTAAGCCAGCGGCCACTTTTCCCGGAGATAGAGGCTACCCTGGCCAGGCTGCGGGCCACCGTAAATTAGACCAGCGCCTCGCGCACGGTTTTGGCTATCCGGCGCAGGTCGTCGTCGCTCATGGCCGTGCCGCTGGGCAGGCACAGGCCGCGGGCGAACAGGTCGGCGCACACCGCGCCACCGTACATGGGGGCCTCGGTAAAGAGGGGCTGCAAGTGCAGGGGTTTCCAGAGCGGGCGGCTTTCGATGTTGCGCGTTTCGAGGTGGCGGCGCACGCTCTCGGGCGTGGCGGCCGTGGCGGCGGGGTCGAGTAGCAGGGTAGTAAGCCAGCGATTGGCGTAGGCCCCGCTGGGTTCGGCGGGGGCCAGCGCCAGGCCGGGCAGGCCCGCCAGGTGCTCGCGGTACCAGTTGAAAATCTCGCGGCGGCGTTTCACGCGGTCGGGCAGCAGCTCCATCTGGCCCCGGCCGATGCCGGCCAGTAGGTTGGAGAGCCGGTAGTTAAATCCTACCTCGGAGTGCTGATAGTGCGGGGCCGGGTCCTTGGCCTGAGTAGCCAGGTAGCGGGCTCGCCGGGCCAATTCAGGGTCGGCCGTTACGAGGGCACCACCACCGCTGGTAGTCAGGATCTTATTGCCGTTAAACGAAAAAATACCCACGCGCCCGAAGCTGCCCAGCGGCTGCTTCTGCCAGCAGGCACCCAGCGCCTCGGCGGCATCTTCGAGCACGGGAATAGCATATTCGGCGGCCAGGGCCAGCAGCTCGGGCAGCTTAGCGGGCATTCCGTAGAGGTGCACGAGCAGCAGCGCCTTGGGCAGCTTGCCCAGGCGTTGGCGGTCGGCGAGGGCCTCGTGCAGGCGCTCGGGGCACATGTTCCAAGTATCGGCTTCGCTATCGATGAATACGGGCGTGGCCCCGCAGTACAGAATGGCGTTGGCGGTCGCCACGAACGTGAAGGAGGGGCACAGCACCTCGTCGCCCGGTCCCACTCCCAGCAGCAGCAGCCCCAGGTGCAGGGCCGCCGTACCCGAGCTCAGGGCCACGCAGTGCGGCACGCCCACCGCCGCGCTGATATCAGCCTCGAAGCCGTCGAGGTTGGGGCCGACGGGGGCTACCCAGTTGTCTTCCACCGCCTTGTGCAGGTAGTTGAGCTCGTGACGGCCCAGGTGGGGCGGGGAAAGGTAAATGCGGTCCACAGGGGAGGTTCTTAAATTATGAATTATGAATTAGAAATTATGAATTCAAACGCCGGGTGGAGTGGCACGATAGGCCATTATACTGGCTGCAAATTTTGAATTCATAATTCATAATTTTTAATTAATCTCGCGGGTACGCCCACGGCGGTGCAGTGGGCGGGCAGGTCGCGCACTACCACGGCACCCGCGCCTACAGTGGTGCCCGCCGCTACGGTTACTTGGTGAATAACGGTGGCATTAGTGCCTAAGTATACGCCCGTTGCGAGGTGTGCGCCGCCACCCACGTTGGCGTGCGGCATGAGCGAGCAAAAATCGTCGAGTACGCTGTCGTGGCCCAGGGTACAGCCCAGGTTGAGCAACACAAAGCGTCCCAGGGTGATATCGCAGGTGAGGATGCAGCCGCGCTGAATGAGGCAGCCTTCGCCGAGCGTCACGCGTTGCTCGGGGGATAAGGTCACGGCCGGGTGCACTAGCGTTGGAAACGATAAGTGCGGCGAGGTGAGCCGGCCTACTACGGCGGCCCGGCTGGCACTGCTGCCCACGGCCACGGCCACGGCCAGGGGGGTGCTAACGGCGTTGAGATCGGCCAGCGTGCCGAGGTAGGGGAGGCCGCCGACGGTAGGTACGGCGGGGGCACGGTCGTCGTAGAAGCCGCGCACGTCCCAGCGGGTACCGGCCGCGTTGATTTGGCTGATAAGCAGGGCCACTTCGCGCCCTAAGCCACCAGCCCCGGCAATGGCCAGCGGCCGCGGGGGCACCTGGTCATCGTCGGGGCTGGCTTCGTATTCCGAGAAAAATAATTGGGTCATAGCAACGCGCCGCCGGGCGCGTGGCCGGGCAGAGATTAGGCCGCCAGCAGGGTTTCGCCGTGCTGGCTGGTATCGAGGCCGTGGGTTTCGTTTTCGGCATTTACCCGAATGGGGACGATAAAGTTAGTGGCCCGGTACAAAAGCCACGAGCCGCCGAAGGTGAATACCCCCACCACTACCAAGGTAAGCAGGTGATAATAAAGCAGCGTCGGTCCACCGCCCGTAAACAAGCCGCCCTTCTGAGCGAAGAGCGAGGTGGCCAGCATCCCCACGATGCCACCCACGCCGTGGCACGGAAATACGTCCAGCGTATCGTCGAGCGTGGTGCGGTTTTTCAGGATAACGGCCCCGAAGCTCACGCCCGACGCCAGGATGCCAATGGCGATGGCCGGCCCGTACGTGACGTAGCCCGCCGCCGGGGTAATGGCTACTAGCCCCACCACGGCACCGATTGCCGCGCCCATGGCCGAGGGCCGCTGCCCGCGCGAGGCTTCGAGCACCATCCAGGTGAGCATGGCGGCGGCCGAGGCGAAGTGCGTAGTGACGAAGGCTTGCACGGCCTGAGCATTGGCCCCCAGCGCCGAGCCGGCGTTGAAGCCAAACCACCCGAACCACAGCAGGCCGGTGCCCAGAATCACGAACGGAATGTTGACCGGCGCGTGGCTGTGGCCGTCGAGGTGCACCCGGCGGCGGCCGATGGCCAGCGCCCCGGCCAGCGCCGCGAAGCCCGCCGAAATGTGTACTACCGTGCCGCCCGCAAAGTCCAGTACGCCCCATTTAAACAGGAAGCCCTGCGGGTGCCAGGCCCAGTGGGCCAGCGGGCAGTAGATGCACAGGCTGAAAAAGCAGATGAAAATGAGGTAGCCCCAGAAACGGATGCGCTCGGCAAAGCCGCCCGTGATGAGAGCTGGCGTGATGATGGCAAACTTGAGCTGGAACGCGGCAAACAGCACCAGCGGCAGCCCCGCGCCCAGCGTGGGGTGGGGAGCCGTACCCACGTTGTTGAACATGAAAAACGTGCGCGGGTCGCCAATCACCCCGCCGATGTCATCGCCGAAGGCCAGCGAAAAGCCCACCACGTACCACAGCAGCGAAATCACTCCCAGCGAAATAAAGCTCTGGAGCATGGTCGAGATGATATTACCCCGGTTGACCATGCCGCCGTAGAAAAAAGCCAGGCCAGGCGTCATCAGCAGCACCAGCGCCGTGGATACCAGCATCCAGGCTACGTCGGCCGCCTGCAAAGTATTGGGGGCCGCGTCGGGATGATGGTGGGGAGCAAAAGCAGCCAGCAGGGCTAGCATGACCAAAACCGCCAGGGAGGGGCGGGCGAGCAGCTGTTTACGTGACATATGGGATAGAATAGCGAAATGACCTGGACGAAGATAGGGTGTTTGATAATTATTAGCCTAATAAAAATGAAATTACCTTTAAAAATGGGGTGTATTCTTCATAAAATCAGTAAAAATTGACTGACTAGCCTGCTTTTGAAGAGGGTCGTGCTGAATTGTTGAGCCACTCCGTAGTACTTGGCGAACTGGCACAACCCTACGCAGGGGCCAGCGTTAGGAGGAAAGGCCGTTGGGCCACCACTTAGCCTAGTAACTAGCTGCCACTCATGATGACACACAAAAAAAAATGGGCGATACTGGCTCCCAGTGGCCTAATGCTCATCGGAGCAGGGGCCTGCCTCATTAGCTGGGCCAGTATGCTGAAAGAAAAAGGGGCTTCCACGACCAACTGGGTCGCGGCCGGTACCGGGGCCCTTGTGGTGTTCAACGCTGGCATCAGCGTATTTGGCCAGAGCGTAGTAGAGCGCGTCTTGCACGAGGTTCGGGAGCGGACGCCCGCCTCCGAACCGGGCAACTGAGACTGCCGCGCTAGTAACCCCGTAAAACGAAGAAAGCCCTGACCGTGGTCAGGGCTTTCTTGCTTACGACTTAACGAGTAGCCAGACTACTCGGTTTTGTCTTCCATTTTCTTGGTGCCACGCTTGAGGCCGCGACCTACTTTCTGCGTGCCTTTCTTGATGCCGCGGCCAGCTTTCTTGGCTACGTTGCCAGCGGCGTCGGCCGTGTTGTCGAGGGCTTGGCCCACGTTGGTCTTACCGGTTTTGGTCACCACTTTCTTGGTGCCGTTATCGCGCACTTTTACTTCGGTTTCGGGCGTCTGGGCAATCGCGGCGGTGGTGAAAGCACAGGCGGCGAGCAGCAACATTACTTTTTTCATGACTGAAAGAGGGAAAAGGTGTTTTCGAAGCCTTCTACGCGACATTATTGGGTGAGTTGTCGCGGGCTGTCCCTCCTGTTTCAAAGGCCGTGCCAGATACTTTGCAACTTATCGAAAGCGCGTTAGTTAGGGAAGTAGAAGTGATGAATCTCCGTAACTTAGAAAGCGATAGCCGTGGAGTATCGCGTGTTCGTACACGGTTCGCCAACCTGGCCCCAGCAGGGCGGCCACGAGGAGGAGCAGGGTGCTTTCGGGCTGGTGGAAATTGGTGATCAGTCCGCGCACCAACCGGAAGCGATAGCCCGGTGCGATAAGTAATTGCGTGCTGGCTTCGATGGCGGCCGAGCCGCTGGCGTCGAGGTAATCAAGCAAGGCCTGCAAGGCCGCTTCGGGCGAAATTTCCGTTTCGCCGGGCGGCAGCGCGGCGTAGGGTTGCCATTGCTCCACGCGCAGCTCCGTGCCGGGCGCGGCCGGCTGGCGGGCCAGGGCAGCCCCCAGCCAGTAGAGGCTTTCGAGCGTGCGCAAGCTGGTGGTGCCCACCGCAATGACGGGCCGGGGCCGGTGGGCAAGCAGCTGCCGCAGTAAGCTGGCCTGCACGATGATGGGCTCGGCGTGCATGGGGTGGTCGGCCATCGTCTCCGCTTTTACGGGCTGGAAGGTGCCGGCCCCGACGTGCAGCGTCACGTAGCCGCTGGCAATGCCGCGGGCGGCCAGGTCGGCCAGGACCTCGGGCGTGAAATGCAGGCCGGCGGTGGGGGCCGCTACGGCTCCTTCATGGGCGGCGTATACCGTTTGGTAGCGCACGGCATCGGTGGCCGTATCGGGGCGGTGGATGTAGGGCGGTAGGGGCAGGTGGCCCGCCGCCCGCAGTACCTCGGCGAAGGGCAATGAGGCCGGCTCCCAGCGGAAATCAATCAGGCTTTCGCCACCGGCTTCGGTGGCCTGGCGTTCGGCCCACAGCGTGGCGGGCTGGCCGGCGAAGGTAAAATCGAGGGTGACGGGGCCGCTTTTCCAGCGGCGGCCGTTGCCCACCAGGCAGCGCCAGGTGCAGGCTTCGGTTTGCTGCAAGGCCAGCTCCAGCGTACGGTGCGGGGATACCGGCTCCAGGCAAAATAATTCGACGGCGCCGCCGGTGGGGCGCCGGGCCAGCAGGCGAGCGCGTACGACGCGGGTATCGTTGAAAATCAACAGGCTGTCGGCCGGTAGCTCGCCGGGCAGGTCGCGGAAAGTTTGGTCGGTGATGACGCCGGCGCGGCTCACGAGCAGGCGGCTGGCGGCGCGGTCGGGCAGCGGCTCGGGCGCGATGCGCTCGGCGGGCAGCTCGTAGGTAAAATCCTGAATGCGGAGCTGGGTAGGGGCGGGGACGGCGGACATAAAGAAGTAGCTAGATGCGGCAAAGGTCGGGCCGCCCGTTACTTGCAACCTCAAATTTCTTAGCCCATGCGCCCGTTTACCCCGCTTTTTCTCGCGCTACCCCTGCTGGCCCACGCCGTGGCGCCGCCCGCCCATCCCTACGCCGATGCGACGCGCCGTCGCATCGCCACCGCCCAGGATGAGCGCCAGACGGCCATTTTACTGCCCTTCTTGCAGGATAAAAATCCCGTCTACCGCGCCGCCGCCGCCGAGGCGCTGGCCTCGGTGCAGGATAAGAAAGCCGTGCCCGCGCTGCTACCGCTACTGCAAGATGCCAGCCCCGCCGTGCGCCGGGCCGCCGCCTTCGCCCTGGGCCAGGCCGGTGACAGCACCGCCGTGCCCGCCCTGGCCCAGCGCTTGGCCCAGCCCGAAGCCAGCGCCGCGACCCGCCGCGCCACCTACGAGGCCCTGGGCCGCTGCGTAACGAAAAGCTCAGTCAGCCAACTCTATACCGTGAAGGCGCCCGGTCCCGACTCGGCCGCCGCGCCCGGCCGGGCGTGGGCGCTGTACCGGGCTAGCCTGCGCGGGCTGGCCACGCCCGAGGTAGTGCGGCAGGCGACGGCGCTGCTGGCGCAGCCGGGTGCCCGGCTGGCCCCGGCGCGGGCGGGGGCCTCGGCCGCGCTCATTCGCATGCGGGGGCAAGACTCGACGCTGGCCCGGGTGGCGCTGCCCGCGCTGCTGAAGGCGGTGGGGAATGACCCCGATTATTTCGTGCGGGAGAATTGCGCCTTGGCGCTGGGGCGGGTGGCGCGGCCAGTGGCAAGAAAGGCGCTACTCAAAGCTGCTGGTGACGCTGATCACCGGGTGCGCATTGCCGCATTACGGGCGCTACCGAGCGGGCCGTATACTTACGCCGAACAATTAATGCCGAGTACTGCTGCGCCGGGTATTGCCAAGCCAGCCCAGCTAATTAAGTACGTGAATAGTAATCTGGATCGTGCGAGGGCTAGTCTACTACAGCCTTTGGCGCAGGAATCGCTTGCGGCGGCTGAATGGTTGCTCAAGTCATGGCCTACAGTAGCCGATACATCCAAGCAGAATCTTTTTTTATCGTTTTATACCGACCAGTTACTGTTTGATGCTCGTCGCATGCATCATTGGCGTGCTCGCGCCACCGTGTGGCAAGCTGCCTTGCGCCACGTGCCTTCCGCGCGTCGCCCATCCATTGCCGATACCATCCGCCGCCGCTACGAGCGTACGGCCAATCAATACGAAAAGGCCGCCCTGCTCACCGCGCTCAGCGAAGACCCAGCCCAGTTTGACTTTCTGGCTCAGGAGGCTACCCGCACCACCGGCCCGCCCGTGGTGCCCGGCTCGGCGCTGGCGGCGCTGGTGAGCCTGCGGGGCAACAAGAATTTCCCGGCCAGCCGGCAGGCCGACTTTACGGCCGCTCTGCGCCGGGCGCTGGCGGGTGGCGACGTGGCCCAACTGGCTACCGCCGCCGAGGCGTTTGCCAGCCCGACCTTGGTACCCGCCGCCCAGCCCGAAGACCTGGCGGCCCTGCGCCAGGCCCAGGGCAAGCTCACGCTGCCCAGCGAGATAGAAGCGTGGCTGAGCTTGCAGCAGACGCTCGACAAGCTCGAAAAAAAGGCCACGCCCACTCCCGCGCCCATAGGGCAGGCTACGCAGCATCCCATCGACTGGGCGCTAGTGCAGACTATCCCGGTGGGCCAGCGGGTGACGGTGACGACCACAAAAGGCGCGATAGTAGTGGAATTGAAAGTAACGGAAGCCCCCGGCTCGGTCGCCAGTTTCGTAGCGTTGTTGAACAAGCAGTTCTACAACGGGCTGTATTTCCACCGGGTAGTGCCCGATTTCGTGGTGCAGGGCGGCGACCCGCGGGGCGACGGCTCGGGCAGCACGCCCTACACCCTGCGCTCCGAGTTTTCGCAGCTCGTCTACGGGGCGGGGGCGATGGGGCTGGCCTCGGCCGGCAAGGATACCGAGAGCTGCCAGTTCTTTTTTACCCACCAACCCACCCCGCACCTCGATGGTCGCTACACGATCTTTGCCCAAGTAGTGCGGGGGATGGACGTAGTGCAGCGGCTGGAAGTCGGCGATAAGGTAGTCGGTATTGAAATGGCAAAAAAATAAATTAGTATAAGAACTTGCTTAGATGAAGCATAAATATCTGCTTTGGCTTTGCGTACTGTACGTAATCACAGACCTGGTCTGCACGTTCACGCAGTACAGCCGCATGCCGCTCGATGGCGACCTCACGGCTATTGCGCGGCCCTCAGCCAATTATGCAGCGGTCCTGCACGACCCGCTGGGGTGGTCTGTGCTCACGAAGCAGGCCGTGTACGCAGCGCCCAACCGTTTCTTCTCCCACGCTACCCTGGCCGCTTATTTTCGGGTAGCGCCCGGGTGGCTGCAGGCGATTCTTTCTCCTATCGACAGCTTGTACGCGGCGGCGGCCTTGTTTAGTACCATTATCCAAGCCTTGTTGCTCTATGTGCTGGCCGTGTACGCCAGCGGCACGGGGCGCTTGAGTAATGTTCGACTGTGGGCGGCAATGGCGCTGCTGACACCCTTCTTCCAAGCGCAGGGCTACGCCGGAGAAATGGCCATTATTCCGCAGGCCGTCTCTTACGTATTCTTTTATCCCTGGCCGCTGCTGCTGCTATTGGTATGGCTGCTGCCGTTCTACCGTCTGGCGCAGGGTAAACCGTGGCATATGTCGCTGCTGGGGTTGAGCGCTAGCGCCGCCCTAGCTCCGGTGCTGGCGCTCAGCGGGCCGATTATACCGGGGGTAGTAGCAGTGTTGCTACTTGGC
Organism: uncultured Hymenobacter sp.; assembly: GCA_913778455.1. GTDB lineage: Bacteria > Bacteroidota > Bacteroidia > Cytophagales > Hymenobacteraceae > Hymenobacter. Next base: position 14,009 of record CAJYVK010000063.1, read on the forward strand.
GGGGGGCTGCATTGGCTGCGCTCCGCGCCGGGAAGCTCGTGGCGCCTGCGCCTGCGGACGGTACCACTCCAGCCGGTACTGCTGCTTGCCTGGCTGGGGGCGTTATGCGCCTACTCGCTCTTTATCGGCCGTAATAATTCGGAAAATGCCTGGACCTCGCTCTCGCTCGGTGCCCGCTACTGCCTGCTACCGATGGGGGTACTGAAGCAACTAACGGGCAAGCTAGGGATGCCGCTACTCGTGCTACTCTGCCTGGGCAATGCGTATTTGCTACGTCGCTGGGCAGTGCCTGGCGCAGAAAACCACCGCATCAGGCTGGTGCTGCGTTGGGTGGGGTGGTTTGCGCTTGCCTACGTGTTGCTGTTGCCCCTGGGGGGCTACCGTAGCTACCGGCCCTACCTGCTGCGCTTCGACTCTATTTCTCCCATTACGCTAGCACTGTGCTTCTTCTATGTTTTGTCGGCTTGCCACCTGCTGCGCAGCCTGCCAACGCGGGCCAGGCCGTGGTACACCGGGGCCCTCCTGCTGGTAGTATTTATCTATGCCAATGCCGACCGCAAACTGCAAGTAGCTGATAATAATATTTGCGAGCGCCAAGCGCTCAGCGACCTAGCCAAGGCACCGCTTACCACCTCGGTTGTGCAGCTTCCGCAGACTTGTAACGTACTATCCTGGAAGCTCATCACCAATCCTGCCGAATCGGCCAACAACGCTGCCATGCTGGAGCATTGGCACGTTACGCAAGGCACTAAGCAGTATTTTCATTAGTATCTCGTTGTCTGGTTCTGTGTTTTTTGAGTTAGTAATGAAGTAGTTGCACAACCAGTTAGTCATTTTTTACCTAGTCGTAATTTCTCTCCTATGCCCCTACCCACCGCCCTATCGGCCCCCCAGCTAGAGCTTTATGTTGAACGCCTTACCAGTCTGGCAGTGCTGTACCTACCGCGCTTGGCGGGTGCCTTGCTGCTGCTGGTGGTGGGCTGGTGGATAATAGGCTGGGCCAGCCGGCTGGTGGCCGTGGCGGTGGCACACTTCGATGTATCGCTGCGTTCGTTTCTGAGCAGCTTGTTTAGCATTGCGCTCAAGGTGCTGCTGCTCGTGTCAGCGGCGGGCATGGCGGGCTTCGAAACGACCTCTTTCGTGGCCATTCTGGGCGCGGCGGGCCTGGCCGTGGGTCTGGCTTTGCAGGGCACGTTGGCCAATTTTGCAGGTGGGGTACTGATTCTGATCTTCAAGCCATTCACCGTGGGCGACGTGATTGAAAGCCAGGGTAAGAGCGGCACCGTGCAGGCCATCCAGATTTTCAATACCCTGCTGCTTACCCCGCAGGGCGATACCGTCATCCTGCCCAACGGCGCTACCTCCAACGGGGTGATTGTCAACAAAGCGCACCCGCAGCGGGCCTTGGTCGAAATTCAGCTGGAACTGCCCGCCGATACCGACCTCGATGCCTTGCGCCAGCGGGCGCTGCCGTTGCTGCTGCGCGACGAGCAGGCGCTGCCCGAGCCCGCGCCGCAGCTAGTGCTCGTCAGCCTTAAGCCCGGCGCTACTGCGCAGGTAGCTTTCCGGGCCTACACGCTGCCCGGCCAGGAAGACGCGCTGCGCAACCGGCTGATGGAAGAGCTTCAGAAATTGTTTGCGCAGCAGGCGTAGAGTTTTCACGCAGAGTTTCGGGATGTTAAAAGCGCAGGGTTTCGCAGTGGATAAATGTATTCACACTGCGAAACCCTGCGCTTTCAATATCCCGAAACTCCGCGTGAAACGCACCTAAACCGGCACTACCACCACCTTCTTGGTCTCAAAAAACTCCTCCCGGAAGAAGTCCGACAAATTAACCTCGTGCGCCACTAGGCCACTTTCAGCAATTTCCTCGGTGAGGTCGCCGCCCTTGAGGTAGTAGAGGCCGGCTCCCTTAGCAGGCTTGGCCTTGTAGCGGTGGGCGATCCAGGGGTGGAAGGTAGCCAGCCGGGCCACGGCGCGGCTCACCACAAAATCGAATTTGGCGTGCACCTGCTCGGCGCGGGTTTGCTCGGCTACCACGTTGGTAAGGCCCAAGTCGGCGGCCATGAACTGCACGGCCCGAATCTTCTTACCAATGCTATCGACCAAGTGAAATTTCACCTCCGGAAACATGATGGCCAGCGGCAGGCCCGGCAGGCCGCCACCCGTGCCCACGTCGAGCACCGCGCTGCCCGCCGGAAACTGAATCACCTTAGCAATACCCAGCGAGTGCAGGATGTGGCGCTCCACGAGGTTATCGGTGTCGGTGCGGGCCACCAGGTTGATCTGCGCGTTCCAGGCTTTAAACTCGGTTTCGAGGCGTGTAAACTGGGCGAGCTGCTGCGTGGTGAGGTCGGGGAAGTAGGTAGAGAGAAGCGACATAAAATAAGTTTGTCATTGCGAGCAAAGCGAAGCAATCGCACCTAAACGACCCGCCGGCACAGAGTTGGTGCGGATAGTGTCGTTCGGGTGCGATTGCTTCGCTTTGCTCGCAATGACAGGTAGGGGAGAGGCGAAACGTAAGAATTAAATAAACTCTTTCTTATCCTTCACCATGTCGAAGAGCAGCTCGCGGGCGCGGTGCAGCTGGGCCTTCACGGTGCCGAGCGGGGCTTTGAGCTCGGTGGCGATTTCTTCGTAGCTCAGCTCGTCGAAGTAGCGCAGGCTCACGAGACGCTGGTATTTATCGGGCAGGCGCGACACGACGTGGCGCATGATCTCGATTTTCTGGTTTTTAATCGTCGTGTCGGCCGGGTTGAGGTCGTTGTCGCGGAATTCCAGCTGAATCTCATCACCATCGCCCATTTTTACTGCCGAGTCGATGCTCATGGTCTTGATTTTATTCTTGCGAATAAAATCGATGCAGTTGTTGGTGGCGATGCGGAAAAGCCAGGTGCTGAAGGCAAACTCGGGGTTGAACTTGTGCAGGTTCTTGAATGCCTTGGCGAAAGCCTCGATGGTGAGGTCTTCGGCATCGTCAGGGTTGCGCACCATCTTGAGCACGACGTGAAACACCGGCTTTTTGTAGATGTGCATCAACTCCGCGTACGCGTTCTGATCGTTGTGGTCCACGGCGGCCCGAATAAGCTTAAAATCGTGCTTGGCCTTGGACGAGAACTGTTTCTGAATATCGGCGGGGTTTACTTCCATTGGAGCGAGCGGCGGCGGAGTAAGGATATTCCCCAGGCGCAATAAAGGATAAAGTAAAGAAAGTCAAGCGCCGGCAGAGCCAGCGGGGGCAGCGTGGTGCGCAGGCGGCGCGCCAGGGGTATATAAGCCAGAACGAGCAACAATGTTCGCGCCAACCAGATTATCATCAAAGATACCAAGTTTTCGCGGTCCAGTCCAAACGCCAAAACGGCAGGCGTCAGGAGGTAGAATACTACGTTGCTGGCCATAAAAAGGCCGATTCGGAAGCGGTCGTCCGCCCGGTAGCGGTTGCCGGCCGAGAGGTGCCGACGCTTTTGGCGCCACCAGGCACCCCAGCTATCGGCGGGCAGGCTCACGGTTTGCGCGTCGGGGTCGGCTACTACGGCGGCGCGGGCCCCGGCGGCTACTGCATCCTGCACGAAGAGGTCGTCGTCGCCGCTAAGCTGCCGGATGTGGCTGGCGAAGCCTTTGGTAGTGTTGAAGATAGCGCGGGTGTACGCCAGGTTGCGGCCCACGCCCATGTATGGCCGACCGGCCCAGGCCAGCCCCAGGTACTGGGCGGCGGTGAGCAGCGTTTCGTAGCGGATGAGCTGATTGAGCAAGCCCGGCGCTTCGACGTAGCCCGAGAAGCCGAGGACGAGCTCGGCCCCGTTTTTTTGGGCGAAACCGCGCTGCATCAGGCGCAGCCAGTCGTAGCTGACGGGGCGGCAGTCGGCATCGGTAAAGAGCAGGCGCTCGTAACGCGCGGCCTTGATGCCGAGGGTGAGCGCGTATTTTTTGGGCGAGAAGCCCGCCGGCGTGTGCGTCACCGTGACGAGCCGGAAGCGGCCGGGATAGTACTGGCTCAGCTGCTGGGCGTAGAGGTAGGTGTCGTCGTAGCTGCGGTCGTCGATGAGCACCAGCTCGAAGCCCGCGGGGTACTCTTGGCGCAGCAGAATGGGCACCAGTTCGCGCAGGTTATCCAGCTCATTATGAGCGCAGACGATAATTGACACGGGCTCGGTGTCGGGGCCGGGCTCTTCGGCGGGGGCTTCGAGTGGCCGGCGCGTGAGCGGTCGGAAATAGCGGCCCCAGAACCACCCCTGCACGAGCAGCAGCGGTAGTAAAAGCAGGGCAGGCGGAAAGTGGAGGAGCGGAGGCAATGACACGGGACTGGTCTGCAAAGGTACGCCGGCGGTAATTTTGGCAGAATGAAATTTGACTTAGTAGCCCACGACCCCGGCACCAAGGCCCGCGCCGGCCACCTCACCACGGCCCACGGTGCCATCGAGACGCCCATCTTCATGCCCGTTGGCACGGCTGGCACGGTGAAGGCCGTGGGCCAGCGCGAACTCAAGGACGACGTGCAGGCGCAGATTATCCTCGGCAACACCTATCACCTGTACCTGCGTCCCGGCCTCGACGTGCTGCAAGCCGCCGGCGGCCTGCACAAGTTCAACGGCTGGGACCGGCCCATCCTGACCGATAGCGGTGGCTACCAGGTGTTTTCGCTCAGCGGTACCCGCAAGATTAAGGAGGAGGGAGTGACGTTTCGCTCGCACATCGACGGTAGCAAGCACCTGTTTTCGCCCGAGGGCGTGATGGATATTCAGCGCCGCATTGGGGCCGATATCATCATGGCGTTCGACGAGTGTACGCCCTGGCCCTGCGAGTACGACTACGCCCGCCGCTCACTCGACATGACGCACCGCTGGCTCAAGCGCTGCATCGAGCGCCTCGACACCACCGAGCCGCTCTACGGCTACGAGCAGACGTTATTTCCCATCGTGCAGGGCAGTACTTTCAAAGATTTGCGCAAGCAATCGGCCGAGTTTATAGCCGAGCAGGGCCGCGCTGGCAATGCCATCGGCGGCCTGAGCGTGGGCGAGCCCGCCGAGCTGATGTACGAAATGACGGAGCTGGTCTGCGACATCTTGCCCGCCGACAAGCCGCGCTACCTCATGGGCGTGGGTACGCCGGCCAATATTCTGGAAAACATTGCGTTGGGGGTTGATATGTTCGACTGCGTAATGCCCACCCGCAACGCCCGCAACGGGATGCTCTTTACTACTCAAGGCATTATCAACGTGGGTAGCAAGAAGTGGGCGACTGACTTTTCGCCCATCGACGAGGAACTGGGCGGGCACGTGAGTACCTTTTACTCAAAAGCCTACCTACGGCACCTCATTCACTCAAAGGAAATATTGGGGGCGCAGATTGCCTCGCAGCACAACCTCACCTTTTACCTCTGGCTGGTGAAAGAGGCGCGTAAGCAGATTATGGCCGGTACTTACGGGCCGTGGAAAACGGTAATGGTGGAGAAGCTGATGCGCCGCCTTTGACCGCAGATTTAACGGATTAAACGGATTTTGGGGATGCGCCCGCTAGCCTGTGGCGGCGAGCTGACTAAATGGTTTTTAGCTATGTATGAGCTTTTGGATGAGTGGGTGAGTGCTGATGTTTTGGTGGCGGAGCCGGGGGCTGCTGATGGGGTAGATCTGGCGGCTTACACACCGTTTACGCACCGGGCTATTAGCTGCGCCATGCGGGTGCATAGCATTCTAGGCGTGGGCTTTCCAGAGATAATTTATCAGCGGGCGCTCGAAATTGAGTTGGCGCGGGAGGGGATGCAGGCCCGGCGTGAGGTGGAAACGCCCATCTACTTTCGGGGGCAGAAAATTGGTAGCCGCCGCGTTGATTTCATGGTCGAAGGCCCACATCCCGAAAAACCGATTCTGCTGGAGCTGAAAGCTGTCACCGAATTTACCGACGGTCACTTCGCTCAAGTTATCAATTACCTCGAAGCCTACCGCCTACACGTAGGCTTGCTCCTCAACTTCGGCAGTACCTCCCTCCAATACCGCCGCTTCGTCAAATCAACCTTCCAAGCCTAGTACTGCTAGCCAGCCCGCCGCCGCAGGCTGGCGGGCGTATCCCCGAAATCCGTTTAATCCGTTAAATCTGCGGTCCTGTGAAGATTCTAGATAAATACATCATCGGCAAGTTCCTGACCGCGTTCTTCTTCACGGTTGTCATGCTGGTATCGGTGATTTGCGTGATTGATTACACGGAGAAGAACGACGACTTTCTGCACCACAACCTCACGTTCTGGCACGTCTTCACGAACTACTACGTGTACCTGTTTCCGTATTTCTCCAACCTACTGGCTCCCATTACCATCTTCATCGCGGTGGTATTCGTGACCTCGCGGCTGGCGGCGCGGACGGAGCTGGTGGCCATGCTGGCCAGCGGCATGAGCTTTGAGCGGCTACTGCTGCCGTACGCGATGGGGGCCAGCATTATCGCGGTGCTCACTTTTGGGCTCATCAGCTGGGTTATCCCGAAGGGAACCAAGCACATCGTAACTTTTGAAAGCAAGCACGTGCAGGAGCCCTGGAAATTTGAGGGACGCAACGTGCACATCAAAGTTGGGCCGCGCAGCTACGTGTACCTGGAGAATTACGACTCCGACCACAACGTGGGTTATCACTTTGCCCTCGAAACCATCGATAGTACCATTCTGCGTCGCCGCATCACGGCCGACGCCATTACCTGGGATTCGACCAAGCAAGCCTGGAAGCTGACGCCCCAGACCGTACACAGCTTCCACGGGCAAACCGGCGAAACGCTGCAAACCATCCCGGCCCGCGATACTACGCTCAACCTCTATCCCAAAGACTTTGCCAGCACCTACCGCCTGGCCGAAACCCTGACCTCCCCCGAGCTCAACGACCTTATCAATACCAAAATCATGCGCGGGGCCAACGACACGGCCCAGTTTCTGAGCGTGAAGTACGAGCGCTACGCCTATCCCTTCGATACCATTATCCTCACGCTCATCGGGGTGGTGCTGAGTGCCCGCAAGAGCCGCGCCGGCGTGGGCGGGCAAATTGCTCTGGGCTTCGTGCTGGCCTTCGTCTTCATCATTTTCGTGATGCTCTCGCGCAACCTGGCCTCGGTAGGCTCGGTGCCGCCCATGCTGGCGGCGTGGGTGCCGGGCATCGTATTTTCTATTATCGGGTTGTTTCTGTACCGGGTAGTACCAAAGTAGTGGTGAAATGGCGAGATGGTGAAGTGGTGAGTTTTCCGGTTTGGAAGGATAGTCGCTGTTTTACTGCCACTTATTCGCTAACTCACTACTCACCATTTCGCCACCTCACCATATGTTAAAAGACTACCTCAAGCTGCATTTTATCGTTTTGCTGTGGGGCTTCACGGCCATTTTGGGCAAGCTGCTTACGGTGCCGCCGGTGGAGCTGGTGTTTTGGCGCACGCTGCTGGCTAGCGTCGGGCTGGCGGGGCTGCTGCTGGCGCGGGGTACGGGTTGGCGCGTAGCCCCGGGTGAGGCGATCAAGCTACTGAGTGTGGGGGCGATAGTGGCGGCGCACTGGATTACGTTTTTCCTGGCGGCCCGCTTGTCGTCGGTAAGCGTGTGCCTGGCGGGGATGGCTACGCTGGCGTTGTGGACTTCGCTGCTAGAGCCGCTGCTGCTGTGGCGGCGGGTGCGGCCTTACGAAGTGGGGCTGGGGCTGCTGGCGATGGTGGGGCTGTACCTCATTTCGCAGGCCGAGTTTACGCAGCTCACCGGGCTGCTGGTAGCGGTGGCCTCGGCGGGGCTGTCGGCGTTGTTCAGCGTGCTCAACTCGCAGCTGGTGAAGCGCCACGCGCCGGTGCGGCTCACGTTTTACGAGATGTCGGGGGCGTGCCTGAGTATCGCGCTGTTCTTTCCCGTTTACAGCGCGTACTTCACCCAGGGGCAGGGTCTGCGGCTGGCCTGGCACGGCTTCGACTGGCTGTGGCTGCTGCTGTTGGCCGGCGTGTGCACGGTGTACGCCTTCTCCGCGTCGGTCGAGCTGATGAAGCGTATCTCGGCCTTCGTGGTCAATCTCACCATCAACCTAGAGCCGGTGTACGGTATCGTGCTGGCGCAGAGCATGTTCTTGCTCGGCGTGCCGGGCTTCGGGCAGGAAAAAATGTCGGGTGGCTTTTACCTGGGCACGGTACTCATTTTAGCCAGCGTGCTCGTGCACCCCGTGCTCGACCAGTGGAACCAGCGCCGCGCCCGGCAGCGGGACGCCGCCGAAGCTGTGGTGTAGGGCCAGCGTATGCGGAAAGGGGGTTATATCAACGCTAAGCAGAACGACTCAAACGCTTTTCGTAGTGCAATCCCAGATGGCGTAGCCACCGGCGTGAAATGCAATGAGGAGATAACCGCCTTCATCGGAACTGGCCTTACTGGCTATTTGCCACGGTTCGGCAACATACTCTTGGGGGCTACCGGCGAAGCGTAGTTGCACGTCATTATCAAACGTCAAGACAAGATTTGCCTGCTCGTCGCACGCCACTTGCGTCACGTAGCGCAGATTTACCCGATTGAATAACAGCAGCATCTGCTCTTGCTGGGTCAGGCCAATGGTCTCATTAAACGTTACATTCGAGGTCACTTCCGTGTCAATGCTTAGGACGTGGTCTTCAGGGCCGTTGTCACGAAATTCGATGAAGGGGAATTGATGAGATAGCCCAAAACTCTCTACAGCGGCACCAATTAGGGCTTGTTGCAGCAGGTTATTGGCGGCGTTCGTTACGGGATCCATGGTAATAAGAACGGAAAGTAAATTCCTTGCTCAGCTACTTGATGTACTTGCCGCCGCTTAGCGTGGAATACAGGGGGGGCTGTCACCGCTAACTTGCCAACCCGACCTGATAATAGTAAGAGTGATGCTCATAATCGACCAGGAGGAGTTTTTTATCAATCTAGCTATTACTCAAGCCTATTGTGCTCAGCAGTTACAACAGCCGTGGCAGGGCGAATTTCTGGTATTGCGTACTAGTTTACAGCCAGTCTACGAGCATCAGCAGTGCTTTGTAACCGCACCAGGCCTGAAGGGGGAGGCAGCGACGATGGAGCTAGCGGAGTGGCTACGCCATGCCGATCCCTATTACGCGGTGCGCTTCGCGAAAATATTCGCTCAACAACTTAGGTATAAGAGTGCAGCAAGCGCGGAACTGGCGCAGCAGGCGTTCTATCCAGGCCGGATACTGGTTGTTGAATACGGCTCGAATATTCCCGACGGCGCGGTAGAAGCGGAAACAGCTGGTTTCTTCGACGAGTGGGATCTGCCACCCATTGACACCTGGTTTTATAATGGCGATAGCGAGCCTGGGAGAGGTATTCTATTCGCTTGGATTCCAGAGCAATTTATAGATCTTACCCAACTGGCGATAGACGTGCAGTTTTTGGATATTTTGCACTGGTTTGTCACCCCCCGAGAGTGGGGGAGAGACCCGTACGCACTACATCCTTGCGTATAGTTAAAGTCTATTCGTGTAAGGGAAGTGACAACAGCCCCGAAAGCAAGGCGAAAAAAGCAAGTGTGAGAGTCAGTCGGCAGGGGCAAGCAGGGCCGCAAGGCTACCTTGCTTCAAGGTCTGATGCGGAGTTTGCCAATCGGGCATCGCCTGGCCAACCAGTTGCCAAAAGCGCGTCGTATGCAACCGCTCGTGCAGATGCGTCAGCTCGTGCACCAGCACGTACTCCAGGCAACTCAGCGGCCATTGGCTTAGCTCTAGGCTCAGCCAGATGCGCCGGGCGCGGATGCTGCACGTGCCCCAGCGCGTTTTCATCTGCTTAATTCCCCAGGCGGCGGCTTGAGCTCCTACTACGGGCTCCCACTTGGCTAGTAAGGCTGGCACCAGGGCGCGTAGCTGCGTGCGCCGCCAGCGGGCCAGCACCAGTGCCCGTTGCTCGGGCGAAGCGCCTGCGGGTACGACTAAGTGAAGCGCTCCTTCCTGCGGGGCCAGCCGCACGTGAGCGCGACCCGTCTGCTCGCGCACGCACAAGCGCCAGGCCTGCCCTTGGTAGTAGTGCGTTTCGCCGCTCTCGTAGCGCAGCACCGATACGGGTGGGTGCTGCTGCATCGCCGCTTGGTGGCGGCGAATCCAGGTCTGCTTGCCACGCACCACCTCGCGAATGGTGGCCTCGGGCGTGCCCAGCGGCACAGTTACGCGCAGTTGCCCTTGCGGCGGGCGAATGGTGAGGCGCAGCCGGCGCACGGGTTTCCGCACGACTTCGACGACGAGATCCTCAACGTGTAAAGTAACCGGAAGGTGTTTGGGCACGGGTGGTAAGGCGAGTGCGACAAAAATAGCTGATCCCGGCTACGACCTCATTCCAACGCGAAGTACCAGGAGCTGACGACTGTGCCGTGGGCCGCCGGGCGAAAGCGCAGGTAATCGTGTGTGTAGCGCCAGTAGTACACCAGCGTATTTTTAGAAATGGCGTCGGGCTGGCCCATAATGCGCCGAACGGTAGCGCGGGGCTGCCCATTGAGCCGGGTGCCGAGCTCCTTCATAAGCTGATGGAAATCGCCCCCGTAGTAGCTGCACGCCTGACACTTGATAAGCCGCAGCCGTTGGTATTCCTGGCCCAGCTGCTGGGTGGTGTACTGCTTATAGGTGGCGGCTGGGTAGCGGCTCTGGCAGCAGGTTGGGGCTTCCGAGCTAGCTGGGGAGCTGGCCGGCGGGCGGGTGCACGCGGCCAGCCCCAATCCGCCCAGCAGCAGGCCAGCGGCGAGCAAGGTTTTGGAAAGCAGACGAGCCATCATGCTGCTAAGATGCTCACGCCGAAGCTTACAGCGTGCCCCGCCATACCAGAAACTCCGGCTCCCACGCCAGGGCGGGCGCTTCGGGCTGGCCGGGGAAGAGGCCATACACTGCCGAGCCCGAGCCCGAAAGGCTGGCGTAGGCTGCCCCCGCGTCGTAGAGGCGCTGCTTGATTTCGGCCAGGATGGGGTGGGTGGGAGCCAGCGACTTTTCGAAATCGTTGTGCACGGTACCGCGCCAGGTGCTCATGGGCTCGGCCAGCGCGGCCCGCAGGGAGTAGGCCGGGGCCTGCGGCACGATGCCTGCGAAGGCCTGCGCCGTGCTGATGTGCAGCCCCGGGTACACGACCACACAGGCCGTGCCGCGCAAATCCAGCGCAATGGGTTCGAATACGTCGCCGCGCTCCAGCGCCAAGCAGGGCTGGTTTTGAATAAAAAAGGCGCAGTCGGCCCCCAACCGGCGGGCGTAGCTTTCGAGCTGCTCGGTGGACAAGCCCAAGCCAAAGGTCTCGCTAATGGCCCGCAGGGCAAACGCCGCGTCGGCCGAGCCGCCGCCCAGGCCCGCCCCGATGGGCACGATTTTGTGCAGCTGCATCTGCACGGCCGGTAGCTGCGGAAAATCAGCTTTCAGGAGCTCGTAAGCCTTGAGACACAGATTAGTGGCCACCTCGCCGGGAATGGGTCGGCCGGTGAGCGTGAGGTCGGACGCGGCCTGGCCCTTGGGCGTGGGTAGCACTTCGAGTACGTCGGTCCAGGGCAGGGGGAGGAAGACGGTTTCGAGCGCGTGGTAGCCGTCGGGCCGCTTGGCCGTCACGTAGAGGCCCAGGTTGAGCTTGGCGTTGGGGAAGGAGAGCAAAAGGAGTTAGGAGTTAGGAGTTAGAAGTTATGAGTTGCGGCTCGGTTGGCCTGGTACACTGCATCTATCCCGTTCTTCGTGCAAAGAAAGGGTTGCTTCCGGTCGCCTGCGTTCGCGCTCGGCTGTGAGGTATTTTTTATGAGATAGTGAAGTTATTTAAAGAGACATCCCTCCTAAAAACGTCGGTCATGCTGAGTTTGCCGCAGCATCTTACCCGCACCGCTAGGGCTACGAATCCCAACGAAGCGAGCAAGATGCTGC
>CAJYVK010000064.1 GCA_913778455.1 uncultured Hymenobacter sp.
CAGCAAAACCCGCAGATGCAGGCCCTCGCGCCACTGGGCATGGCGGGCCTCCTACGCGGCATGGCCCCCACCCTGCCGGTGCAGGAAGCCGGCTGGTGGCAGCAATTTGACCTGGGGCCGGCGGCCCCCTTCGAGCTGTACTACCTGCCCGCCAGCCACTGGCACCGGCGCGGTCTCTTCGACCTAAACAGGGTACTGTGGGGCAGCTTTTTGATTAAGACCGAAGACCGCCTTATCTACTTCGCCGGCGATACGAGCTACGGCGACCACTTCGAGCAGATCGAGCAGACGTTCGGCCCACTCGACATCGTGCTCCTGCCCATCGGGGCCTACAAGCCGCCCTTCATGATGCACCTGAGCCACGTCAATCCCCACGAGGCCGCCAAGGCGGCCAACGTGCTGCGGGCCGGCCACCTAGTACCCATGCACCACGGCACCTTCGACCTGAGCGACGAGCCCGCCTCCGAGCCGCTACGCCTGCTCACCGAGGTGGCGGCCAGCGGCATGCTGCGCGGCGAGCTGCACGCCCCCGCCGTGGGCGAAATTCTGCGCTGGCCGGGTTGGGAATAGAATTTAGGGTAAGAGGGTATGGGGGTGGGCGGGTAGGAGTTGATAGTAGTGAGCGAAGGATAGGGCATTTTTTACCGAACTTTGTCCTTAGCGCCCTCTTTCAAACTATTATCCTCCTACCCGCACACCCTCCTACCCTAAAAAGAATGTCCCCTACCCTTATCTTAAGCCTGGTTGCGGGCTATTTCATCGTCCTCATCATCATTGCCCTGCTCACCTCGCGGGGGGCGACGAGTGAGAGCTTTTTTGTGGCTAATCGCAACGCGCCGTGGTACATGGTGGCGTTTGCCATGATTGGCACCTCGCTGTCGGGCGTTACGTTTATTTCGGTGCCGGGCAACGTGTACGGCAAGAGTTGGAGCTACCTGGCCGTGGCGCTGGGCTTCGTGGCGGGCTACCTGGTGATTGGCACGGTGCTGCTACCGCTCTACTACCGGCTGCGGCTGGTGAGCATCTACTCTTACCTGGAGCAGCGTTTCGGCTACTGGAGCTACAAGACGGGGGCGCTGTTTTTCCTGATCTCGCGCTCGCTGGGCTCAGCCCTGCGGCTCTACCTGGTGGCGGGCGTGTTGCAGCTGGCGGTATTCGACTCGATGGGCGTGCCGTTTTCGGTTACCGTGATGGTCAGCATCTTCTTTATTTACCTCTACACATTCAAGGGCGGGCTCAAGACCATTCTCTGGACCGACACCTTCCAGACGCTGGCCATGCTGAGCTGCGTGGCGCTGAGCATCTACTTCATGGCCGATGCGCTGAATTACTCCTTCAAGCAGCTCATTACCACGGTGCGCGAGAGCCCGATGTCGCAGGTGTATTTCGACAATTTCCGCGACGACAAGTTTTTCTGGAAGCAGTTTGCCTCCGGCATGTTCATCACCATTGTGATGACGGGCCTCGACCAAGACCTAATGCAGAAAAACCTGAGCTGCCGCAGCCTCGGCGAAGCCCAGAAAAACCTGTTTTGGTTTACGCCGGTCATCGTGAGCGTTAACATTCTGTTTCTCACGCTGGGCGTGCTGCTGTACAAGTACGCTGCCGCCAAGGGCCTCGACCTGGCCCACCTGCCCCAGCTACTCAACGCCAAGGGTACGCTCGATACCGACAAAGTCTTTCCCTTCCTGGCCACCACGCAGTTTTCGCTGGCGGCGGGCATCATCTTTATTCTGGGCATCATTGCCGTTACTTACGCCTCGGCCGACTCGGCGCTGACCTCGCTCACTACGTCGTTTTGCGTTGATTTTCTGAATATCAAGCAGTACCCCGAGGCTCGGCAGGCCCGTTTGCGGCAGCTCACGCACCTGGGCTGGTCGGTGGTGCTGATTATCATCATTCTCATCTTCCGGGCGCTCAACGAGCAAAGCCTGATCGATGCCGTGTACAAGGCGGCCGGTTTCACCTACGGGCCGCTGCTGGGGCTGTTTGCCTTCGGCATCTTCACCACCCGGCGGCTGCGCGACGGGCTGGTGCTACCCACCTGCGTGGCCGGCGTGGCCCTCACCTACCTCATCGTATCGCACTCGGTGCAGTGGCTGGGGGGCTACAAATTCGGCTTCGAAATCCTGCTTCTTAATGGGGCGCTCATCTACCTGGGCTTACTCTTGATTTCGCAGCCCGCCGACCGAACCGAAGCCGCCGCGCATTTGTCATAGCCCCCAGCCCCGCGGGGGTATCTTTACGGGGCCGGGCATCGCCGCGAGCGACCCGCGCCTTTCTTTTCGCTGCTCTACGCTCCTACTTTATGCGCCTTACTTTTTTCGCGCTCCTGCTAGCCGCCCCGCTGGCCGCGCTGGCCCAGGCCAAACCGGCTCCCGCCAAGGCTGCGCCCGCCAAAGCTCCCATCGTACTCACGCCCGGCAACATGCAGCTGCAAGCCGGCGGCGGAGCCGAAAACCGCCCCGACCGCGCCCCCGAGTTTCCGGGCGGCGAGGAGGCCATGGGCACATTCTTCAGCCAAAACGTGCAGATTCCGGCCAAGGCCAAGCAGGCCCGCGTGACCGGCGACGTGCTCGTGACGGCCACCGTGGATATAAACGGCAAGCTTATCAACCCTAAAATCGCCAAGGGCCTCACCCCCGAGTGCAACGCCGAAGCCCTGCGCGTGGTGCAGACACTCCCGGCCTGGCAGCCCGCCACCCGGCGCGGCGTGCCGGTGCCCGTCATGGTGCAGGTGCCCGTGCCCTTCGACAATGCGGGCGTCGTCAAATTTGAGAACGACCGCAAAGTGCCCCGCTCAGCCAAGGACGCGCCGGGCCTAAACTAATTTTTCTTTTCTCCCGCTCTTTTCTGTCATGCCGAGCTTGCGAAGCATCTTCTCCTGGTTAAGTGGCTCGCACAAACCCGATAAGATGCTTCGCAAGCTCAGCATGACAGCCGTTTTTACAAGCAGTTTAGTATCCTTTGTGCGGTAGTGGCACAAAGTACCTATGCACTGTCTGCGTCTAGTTAAATAAGTGGGCCGGCCCCTAGCCGACCCGAGTTACATTATGGCCCGAAGTGGATTGAATACGAGTGGCAGCGACGCAACCGCCGACCTGCCCAAGCCCAAGGTTAATAAAGAATCGCTGCAACGCGGCCTGCGGATTTTCCGCTACGTGCTGCCCTACCGCACCAAGTTTACTGTGGGCATGGTGCTGCTGGTGCTGAGCAGCCTGAGCACCATGTCGTTTCCGTGGATTGCGGGCAAGCTGGTGAACGTGGCCACCGGCGAGCCGTTGGTACTGCCGGGCGGCCTGGTGCTCGACATCAACCGGGTGGCGCTGGGGCTGTTTTTAGTGACGGTACTGCAAGGGCTTTTCTCGTTTGGGCGCATCTGGTTTTTCACGCAGGTAAGCGAGTTTACGGTGCGTGATATCCGGCAGGCGCTCTACGCCAAGTTCGTGCAGTTGCCCATTCCTTTCTTCGAGCAAAACCGGGTGGGGGCCATTACCTCCCGCATTACCTCCGACGTCGCCCAGATTCAGGACTCGTTTTCGCTGACGCTGGCCGAACTGTTTCGGCAGGTATTTACGCTGGTAGGCGGCATCGCCTTTATCATGGTCGTGTCGTGGAAATTGTCGCTGTTCATGCTGCTTACCTTCCCGCCCATCGTGCTGGCGGCGGGGCTATTTGGGCGCAAAATTCGCACCCTTTCTAAGACCGTGCAGCAGGAATTGGCTCACACCAACACTATCGTGGAGGAGACGTTGCAGGCTATCAATTCCGTGAAAGCCTTCACTAACGAGCGCTTTGAGACGGGGCGCTACAACCGCTCGCTGGGTAAGGTGGTGCAGGCGGCGCTGCAAAGCAATCTGTACCGGGGCGGCTTCGTATCGTTCGTCATCATCGGCCTTTTCGGCGGTATCATCCTGGTGCTGTGGCGCGGGGCCACGCTGGTGCATACCCCCGTGACCGATCCTAGCCACCTCAAAATCGGCGACCTCACGTCGTTTATCATTTACACGGCCTTTATCGGGGCGTCGGTAGCGGGCCTGGGCGAGATTTACGGCAAGGTGCAGAGCACCCTCGGCGCGAGCGAGCGCATCCTCGAAATATTGGACGAAGCGCCCGAGCCCACCCACCTGGAGCCCGCCGTGGGCCTGGTGCCGGCCCAGGTGCAAGGCGATATCCGCTACGAGCACGTAGCTTTCCGCTACCCCACCCGGCCCGACGTGCCGGTGCTGCAAGACATTGACTTTCACATTGCGGCGGGCGAGAAAATTGCGCTCGTCGGCCCCAGCGGCGCGGGCAAGAGCACCATCGCGGGCCTGCTGATGCAATTCTACCCGCTCAGCGGTGGGCGCATCCTGGTCGATGGCCACCCGGTGGGCGACTACGACCTCACGGCGCTGCGCCGCCACATCGGCATCGTGCCGCAGGAAACGCTGCTCTTCGGCGGCACCATCCGCGAGAACATCGCCTACGGCAAGCCCGACGCCACCGACGCCGAGATTATCGAAGCCGCCCGCCGGGCCAACGCCTGGCAGTTTATCAGTGCCTTTCCCGAGGCCCTCGATACGGTGGTCGGCGACCGGGGCATCAAGCTCTCGGGGGGGCAGCGGCAGCGCGTGGCCATCGCCCGGGCCATCCTGAAAAACCCGGCGATTCTGATTCTGGACGAAGCCACTTCCTCACTGGATAGCGAGAGCGAAAAGCTCGTGCAGAGCGCCCTCGACGAACTGATGCAGAACCGCACCAGCCTCATCATCGCGCACCGCCTCAGCACCATTCGCAAGGTGGACAAGATTCTCGTCATCGACGGCGGGCGCATCGTAGAGGCCGGCTCGCACGACGAACTGAGCGAGCGCGAGGGCGGACTATACGCCAATTTGCTGCGGCTGCAATTTGAGTTAGCGTAATATACTCGCAACCGTTACGGGCTATGATAGCCTGTTAATTAACCTGCTACGTTTTTAGTTAACCGCTTACCCCAGCCGTTTGCCCCCGCTAACATTTCGAACCTTGGCCCGGGAAAGCCAGTAGATGAAGAAAGCATGAGGCCCCGCGCACTGCTAGCACAGGCGCGGGGCTTTTTCGTGCTTACTCATCAACGCATTTATCATGACGGAAAGCGAGCGCTTAACCCAGCACTACGGCCAGCAAGCCAATTGGCTGCAATGGGGACCCTACCTCTCGGAGCGCCAGTGGGGCACCGTGCGCGAGGATTACAGCGAGGGCGGCGAGGCGTGGAGCTACTTCTCGCACGAGGCGGCAACGGCCCGCGCCTACCGCTGGGGTGAGGACGGCCTGGCCGGCATCTCCGATGATACCCAGACCCTGTGCTTCGCCGTGGCCCTTTGGAACGGCCAGGACGACCGCCTGAAGGAACGGCTCTTCGGCCTCACCAACGAGGAAGGCAACCACGGCGAAGACGTGAAGGAATTGTACTATTACCTCGACAATACGCCTACCCACAGCTACCAGAAGTTTCTTTACAAGTACCCACAGGCGGCCTTTCCCTACCAGGAGCTGCGGGAGAAAAACGCCCAGCGCGAGCCCACCGAGCCCGAATTTGAGCTGCTCGACACGGGGCTTTTCGACGACAGCCGCTACTTCGACGTGCTGGCCGAGTACGCCAAGGCCAGCCCCACCGATTTGCTCGTGCGCCTCACAGTGAGCAACCGGGGACCGGCGGCGGCTACCGTGTACCTGCTGCCCACGCTGTGGTTTCGCAATCGCTGGAGCTTCGTGGTAGAGGCAGCGCAACCAACCATCCGCCGGGGCGGGGCGCAGACGCTGCACGCCCACCACGCTCGGCTGGGCGACTACACGCTCTACTTTGCGCCCTCCGACGAGGTATTACTCACTGCCAATGAGACGGCCACCGAGCAGGACGCCGAATTGAAAAAAGACGCCTTCCACGCGGCCGTGCTGCGGGGCGAGGCTAGCCACCCCAGCCGCTCGGCCACCACCGGCACCAAGGCCGCGCCGGTGTACCGGCTGCACCTGGCACCGGGCGCGACGGCCGAAGTACGCCTGCGGCTCAGCCAGGACGGAACGCTGGCCGCACCGCTGGGCGACGAGTTTACGGCGGTGTTTGCGGCGCGGGAGCGCGAGGCCGACGAGTTTTACCAGCCGCTCGTGGCCGATAACGAGCCGGCCCTGGCGGCCGTGAAGCGCCAGGCCTGGGCCGGCGTGCTCTGGAGCAAGCAGTATTACAACTACGACGTGGCCCGCTGGCTGGCGGGCGACCCCGGCTACCCAGCCCCGCCCGCCAGCCAGCGGGCCACGTCGTAGTTGTAATACTGCTTGCTCCAGAGCACGCCGGCCCAGGCCTGGCGCTTCACGGCCGCCAGGGCCGGCTCGTTATCGGCCACGAGCGGCTGGTAA
>CAJYVK010000065.1 GCA_913778455.1 uncultured Hymenobacter sp.
TGGCCAGGGCGGTATCGGTGGCGGGAGCTTGCAGCAGCGTGCCCCCGAGCAGGGCGGGCAGTTGAGAAAAGTGGATGGGCATAGCGCGGGCACAGTTCGGGCGCAGCGGCCGTGCTCACGCGGGCCAGCATCCGGCTGCGGCGAGCGGTGCGCTTCTGGCAGTTTGTGGAGCCCACGAGCCGGGCAGTATCCGGGGCTGAAGGGCTGCGGCTGGCCATCGGCCTGGGCGAATTGCCACTGGTGCGGCAGGCTACGTTCAGTTTGTGGGATTCGGTGGCGGCCATGCAGCAGTACGCCTACCGCGACGCGCGTCACCGCGAGGTGATCCAGCTCACGCGCCGCGAGGGCTGGTACTCGGAGGAGCTGTTTGCCCGCTTCCGAGTGCTGGGCAGCTCTGGCACGGTGGACGGGCGCGACCCGCTGGGCGACAATATTAGTTAGCATCCCACTCGATAGCGCGAGGCATTGCTTCGCACCATCAAGAACAGTAGGCGTACTTCGCCCGGCTGAGCATCGGGAGCACGACTACGAATAACCCCGGGCTAGCGGGAGCCCAGGCGCAAGCGGTAGCGACCGGCTACCCAAGCGGCCGCAGTAGCGAGTTCGGCTGAGCCTGGGCGTACCCGCACCGCGGGGCTTACCTGCACCAGGTCATCGGCCGGACCGGGGTGCACGGTAAAGCCGGGCCCAGCGGGCTGACTGAAGTCAGCCTGCAAAAAAATATTGCGCCCGGCCCCGCCGTAAAGGTGCACCCCGAAGCCGGGCGCCAGCCGGCCCGCCAGCGTGAACTCATCCTTCCCCCCTAGCCCGTAGATGCTGAGGCGGGTGGTGCGGCGCACGTCGTAAACCTGCACGCCGAGCAGACTATCGGGCCGCGCGGGGCGGCGGGTAAATACGCGCAGTTGCAGCCGGCCCGGGCCCAGGCCGGTAAGCTCGAAACGCTCGGCCGCCTCGGTACCGGTTACGACGGCTTCGGCTTGCAGCACCTCGTAGTAGCGGCGGGCCACGGCGGGCAGGGCATCGCGGCGGGCTTGCAGAGCGGGTAGCAATTCGCGGGTGAGGCGGGTTCGCACCTCGGCGGGGGCCGCGCGCAGGGCCTGGGCAAGGACCGCATCGGGCAGAAGACGGCGCAAGGAGTCGGCCTCGGCCACAAAGGCAGCTTCGGGTAACAAAGCCAGGGCGGTGTGGTCGAGGGGGCGACCGGTAACGGTCAGCGGCCCGACATCAGCGGGTACGAGGGCTGGGTTAAATGTCTGGTAGCGCGGGCGCATCCAGGAGATGAGCCGCGTCAGCCAGCCATCGTCGAAGCGAAAAAACGCTTGGTCACGGTCGCGCGGAATGGGCTGAAACTCGGTGCCACCTCCGGCCGGAAACGCAGCCCAGCGCCACTGGTCGGCGCGGCGGCTCCAGTCGCCCACCAGCAGGTCGAGTAGGCGGGCACGCAGATAGGCCCGCGGGGCCAGGTGCGCCGCCGGCCCGCGCAGCACCTGCGTGAGCATACTATCGGAGCCCACCACCCATCGCGCCCGCCCGAAGCTGGGGGCGTGGCTTTGGTCGCGGGCGGGGCGCTCTTCGAGCAGGTAGAGGGCAGGCCGGAAGCGGCTGCGCCACACGCCCAAGGTAGAATCGGGCAGCAGGTACACCAGCCGGGGGTTGGTATGTAGCACGTGGGCGGCGCGGGCCAGCCGGGCGGCCACGTAGGCCCCGTAGGGCGGGGCAGCGCAGGTTTGGTCGCGCAGCACGGGCGCGATGGCCTGGTCGAGCCAGCCAGCGCTGATACTACGGCTCAAGTCTTTATCCACCGAGCGCAGCACGAAGCTGCGGCCGTCGGGCGTGCGTAGATGCAGAGAGTTGGTTTGAAAACTGCCGCCCGCCCGCAGCGGCTCCAGACCCGCCGCGCCTAGCCGCAGCGTGGGCGCACTCACGGGCGTGGCCCACAGCGGGCGGTAGTGCCGGCCCCACAAGTGCTGCCACAGCCAACCGCGCCGGGCGTAATGCGCCCCCGCCGCCACCCGCACCACGCTGGAGTCGGCGCTGAATACCGGCCCCGCTTCGCCGGGAGCAGGCTGGGTGGGCTCGGCGCAGCCCGCCACGCTCAACAGCCCGGCAGCCAGCAGGCCGCGCAACGTAACCGCCCGCCCACCGGGGCGAGTGCAACTTACTGGCACCGGGGCAGGCAACTGTGCGCCTTTCTTCACGCTTCCTTACGAGCTACTATTCAACAAAAACCCCGCTGGGGTTTCCGTATACCGCAAGGGTGAGCGGTGGGGTTGCCGACGCAACGGGGCCGGTGGGGCTTATCCTTTCCGGTTGGGCTACGTTAGAAGGGCCGAGGCGGCACTGGTCGCCGTGTATTCGTTACCCTGGCCCGTGTCGCGTTCCGTTACCATTTTATTACTATCCGGCGGCTTCGTACTCGGGCTGACTTCGGGCTGCGCCCGGCGCAATTTCTTTCAGGCCGATGCCCGGCTGGCCCGCCCTACCGCACCCGACAGCGTGTGGGCTACGGCCGGGCGGCAGTACGACCGGCACGGCGGCTTATATCACTTCTTTATCGGTAAGCACCACCGGGCCGTGTGGGCGGCCCCAGTGCGGGTACCGATATTCCGGCCGGGCTCGGCCGTGCCTGAGGTCGGCCCCCTGCAACCCACCAAGCTGGGCGGCGGCTTCCAGAGCACTAGCCTGACGCTGCAAGCAGCCGACGGCCAACCCTACGTTATCCGCTCGCTCGACAAAGACCCGGCGAAAATCCTACCCGGTTGGCTGCAAAGAACGTTCTTATCCAACTACATGCGCGACGCCACCTCGGCCGGCAATCCGTACGGGGCGCTCGTGCTGCCGCCGCTGTCGCGGGCGTTGGACGTACCCCACACCCACCCTTCCATCGCCTACGTACCCCTCGACGCCGACCTGGGCTCGGCCGAGGCCAACGGCCGCCTGCGCGGCAAGCTGGTGCTGCTGGAAGAGAAGTATGCCGGCAACAAGGTAAAATCCAAGCAGTTGCCGCAGGCCATTACGTTCATTGGTGATGAGGACATGCGCAAGCGCCTCTACGCCAACCCCGCGCACCGGCCCGATCAGCCCGCGCTGCTGCGTGCCCGCCTGCTCGACGTGCTCGTGGGTGACTGGGACCGCCACTCGGGCCAGTGGCAGTGGGGCGAGATTCCCAACCCTAACCGGCCCGGGGCCAAACGCTACGTGGCCGTGCCCAAAGACCGCGACCAGGTATTCTTTCGCATTTCCGACGGGATACTGCCCTGGCTGCTCACCCGGAAGTTTTTGGTACGGCACCTCGTCACGTTCAAGCGCAAGATCTACGACGTAAAAGCCCTCACTGGTCAAGGGCGCTACGTCGACCAGCGCGGGCTTAACGCGCTCACCCGGCGCGACTTTGCCGAGGCCGCCCGCGCTACTCAGGCCCGCCTGCCCGATTCGGTGCTAGCCCGCGCCGTGCGCCACCTGCCCCCCGCCGTGTACGCCCTCGAAGGTCCGCGCCTGCTGCTCGACCTGCAAGCCCGCCGCGACCAGCTGCCCGACGTGGCCCAGCAGTATTACGAGTTGCGGGCCGCCCGCCCCGTGGTGGCAGGCACCGAGCTTCCCGACCATTTCGTGGTAGCCCGCACCCCCGATTCTACCACCGTGCGCGTGTACAACCGCACTCTTGGGGCCGACTCCCTTTTTTACCACCGCACCTTCTACACCCGTGAAACCAAGCGCCTTACCCTCGAAGGGCTGGGTGGAGATGACGTATTTGAGCTCACCGGGCGCGGCCTGCGCATCGTTATCCACGCCGGGGCGGGCGCGGACGTGCTGCGTGCCGCCTCACACCGCCGCCTGCGCTACGAGCCCGAGTCGAACGGCACGCTCAATACCCCCGCCCCCACCAAGAAAAAAGAGCGCTTCGACAACTACGACCGGCTGACGGACGAGTAAGCGCCCAAAATTTGCGAGCGAGCGTACCCCCAGCCGCTAGGCGGCCTTACCTTTGCGGTGGCTAGTATTTCGCTCTTGAAGGCTTTTTTCTCCTACCTGCTAATCTCGCTCGTGCTGCTGCAAACGTTCAGCCGCGAAGTGCTCGTAGTGGATTTTACCCTGAACCGGGCCGTCATTACGGCGCGATTTTGCGTGAACAAGGCCCGGCCCCAGCTGCACTGCGACGGCAAATGCTACTTTGCCAAGCAACTCAAAAAGCAGGAAGAGCGGGAAAATAAAGCCCCTAACTCGCTGAAGGAGCGACTGGAGATGCTGCCCGTTGCCTTCCGCAGCCTGGTGCCCCCGGTACCGGCCCACCGGGCCAGCGTACCCGTGAGCTATGGCCCCTACCGGCCGGCCTGGGTGCCGACCAACGCCACCAAGGGCGTTTTTCATCCGCCGCAGGCGTAGGGTTGATTACCATTTAGGGGGAATGGCGGGCCGTTGCCAGCCACGCAGCGCCGGGCGTTAGCCCGGCGTGGGCAGGCCGTTTTACGCGGCCCCGCTCCCCGGTTGTCAATTTCTAACTGCGAGGCCGGGTGGCTGCCCGGCCCGCCTGCGCATGAAAAATCTAATTTGGGGAATCTCTCTGGTGGCCGCGCTGGTCACCGGCTGCCACTCGTCGCCCACCCCCGGCGAGACCACCGGCCTGGCTACCGCTGCCCGGCCCGCTGCCGATACGGCAGCTCCCGCCCTATTGCCTTCGCCCTCAGCCCATAGCCTGGAGCACGAGCACCACGCGGCCAGCACGGGCGCCCGCGCCGAAGCCATGCGCCTGCACGACGCGGCCATGAACCGGATGGAAGCACTCACGACCGAGCAGGAACGCCTGGCCGGTGCCTTGGCCAAGCTGCCCGCTGCCAGCCTGCGGGCCAGCCGCCTGCGTCGTACCACGCTGGCCCTGCACCAAGCCGATCGGCAAATGATGACCTGGATGCACCAGCTTCAGGAACCTGACTCGGCTACCCATTCCCAGGCCCAGGTAGCCGCCTACTGGCAGCAGCAGCTACCCACGCTGCATCAGCTCGACCGGCGCATTACGGCAGCCCTGGACTCGGCCCGGGTACTGCGCTAGCGCGGCCTTTCTCTTCAGGCGCCGCTTGGCGACCCCTACGGGCGCGGCGCGCCTTTTTCTCATTCTTTTGCTTGCTTTTTTATGAAATTCTTTTCAGCAAATCTTATTATTATTTCTTTGTTTTTCAGCACCTTGTTACTTACTGGCTGTAAAAAAGAAGACGCTACTCCCGCCAATCAGACCGGGGAGGTCGATATTGAATTTGAGAATACCGTGGGCACGGACCCGCTCGTACTCGACAAGAAAACCTACACCACGCTGGCCGGCGACGACTTCACGGTCAGCGCGTTTAAATACTACATCTCCAACCTCAAGCTGACCCGCACCGACGGTACGCAATACGCCGTACCCGAGAGCTACTACCTGGTAAACTCAGCCATCAGCAGCACCCAGCATCTGGCACTCAAAGACGTGCCCGCTGGCGACTACAAAGCCTTGACTTTCATCATCGGCGTAGACAGTGCCCGCAATGTATCGGGGGCGCAAACCGGGGCGCTCGACCCTGGCAATGCCATGTTCTGGAGCTGGAACTCGGGCTACATCTTCGCCAAGCTGGAGGGCACTTCGCCGCAATCGAAGTCGGCGGCCAACGGCCTGATGTTTCACATCGGCGGGTTTAAGTCGCCAAATAATACCATTCGCACCGTCACGCCGGCCTTCCCGAGCGGTACGCTGCTGCTGGTGCGCGCCGACCATTCGCCCGAGATTCATTACAACGTGGACATTCTCAAGATGTTCAGCGGGCCCAACACCATCCGTTTCGGTACGCTTTCGACTACGATGGGTGGCGCTAACTCGGTGCGACTAGCCAATAACTACGCCCAGGGTATGTTCACAGTCGAGCACATTCACGCCAATTAATGCCGGCCCTGTTACGCTTGCGAGCAGCCTGGCTGGCCCTCGGGCTGGCCGGGCTGCTATTGCCGGGCTGCGCGGCCGATGGCCCCGCCCCGGCCGCCCCGGTACCGGGCTCAACGCGGCCCACCAACTTCCCGGCCCCGGCCTACGCGCTGGAAGCTAACCCGCCCACGGCGGAAGCTTTTGCGCTGGGTCGCAGCCTGTTCTACGACGTGCGGCTCTCGCGCGGCGGGCAGGTGTCGTGCGGTTCGTGCCACCAGCAGTTTGCGGCCTTCGCCCACGCCGACCACCGCCTGAGCCACGGCGTCGACAACCTACTGGGCACCCGCAACGCCCCCGCCCTGCAAAACCTGCGCTGGCGGCCCGTGCTGCTCTGGGACGGTGGGGCCAGCCACCTCGAAACCATGCCGCTGGCTCCCCTCACCAACCCCGTGGAGATGGACGAAACGCTGGCCGGCGTACTGGCTAAGCTCAACGCCAATGCCGACTATCGCCGCCGCTTTACCCAGGTGTACGGCGGCGCGGGGCCGATAGACTCGTACCAGTTTTTGCGAGCGCTGGCGCAGTTTACGGCCGCCCTCACCTCGGCCAACTCGCGCTACGACCACTACGTGCGCCACGAGGCCGGCGGCGAGCTGAGCCCACAGGAACGGAGCGGCTTGGCACTGTTTGAAGCCAAGTGCCGTAGCTGCCACGCCACCGATTTATTTACCGACAACTCATTTCGCAACAACGGCCTCGACCGCTCATTCGGGGCCGACTCGGGCCGGGCCCACATCACCGGGCGGGCCGCCGACGTGGGCCGCTTCCTGGTGCCGAGCCTGCGCAACGTGGCCCGTACCGCGCCTTACATGCACGACGGCCGCCTCAAAACCCTGCCCGCCGTGCTGGCCCACTACGCGGGCG
>CAJYVK010000066.1 GCA_913778455.1 uncultured Hymenobacter sp.
GACCTGCCCCGGCTGCCCCTGGCCCTGCAAGTAGTGCAGGAGGCCATGCGCCTCTACCCGCCCGCCTGGATTATCGACCGCGTGGCCACCGAGGCCGACGAGTTTCAGGGCCAGCCCATTGCCAAGGGGACGCTGTTTTCGCTCTACATCTACGGCCTGCACCACCACCCCGCGCTCTGGCCCGACGCCGAGGAATTTCGGCCGGGGCGCTTCGCGGCCGGGGCGCAGCCGTCCCCGCCGGCCTACGGCTACCTGCCCTTCGGCGGCGGGCCGCGCCTGTGCGTGGGGCAGCATTTCGCCCTCACCGAGCTGCAACTAGTGCTCATTCAAACCATCCGGCGCTACCGGGTGGAGCAGGTTGGGTCGGCCGTGCCCAGCCTGTCGCCGCTCATCACGCTGCGGCCGGGCGGGGCGCTGCCGCTGCGGTTTCGGCGGCGGGAGTAGGGTAGGGCTCTCGCTAGGGGAGCTTTTAGGTAGATATCTTCGGCCAATCAGCGCGGGCCGCCCCCCGCGCCATCGGCTACGAGCGAAAAGCCGTATGAACAAAACGTTACGTTTCATTCATACGGCTGCTTTTTGGAACACTTATCCCTCATCATTTTCCTGCTGGCCCTGCTGGTGGCCCTCTCGGCGGTGGCACCCAAGCTGCGGCTGCCTTACCCGGTGCTGCTGGTGGTAGCGGGCGGGCTGCTGGGCCTGGTGCCCGGCCTGCCGGTCATCGAGCTCGATCCCGACCTCATCTTTTTCATCTTCCTGCCGCCGCTGCTTTACGAGGCCAGCTATCAAATGTCGTGGCATGAGTTCGTGGCCAATCGGCGGCCCATTACGCTGTTGGCGGTGGGCCTGGTGCTGCTTACGACCACGGTAGTGGCGACCATTGCGCATTTTTTTATCCCCGGCTTCAGTTGGGCGCTGGGCTTCGTGCTGGGGGCCATCGTGGCCCCGCCCGACGCCGTAGCGGCCACGAGCGTGACCAAGGGGCTGGGCCTACCGCGCCGCATTACGGGCATTCTGGAAGGCGAGAGCCTGGTCAACGATGCCTCGGCGCTCATTGCCTACCGCTACGGCGTGGCGGCGGTGGTGAGCGGCGCGTTTGGCCTCTGGAACGCCAGCTGGCACTTCGTGCTGGTGGCCGGGGGCGGGGCAGGCATCGGCATCGCAGTGGGCTACGTGGTGGTGCGCATACAGAATTTTTTGTCCGACGCCACGCTCATCACGGCCCTGTCGCTGCTGCTGCCCTTCGGCATCTACCTGGCGGCCGAGCACGTGGGCGTATCGGGCGTGCTGGCCGTGGTAGCGATGGGGCTGATGATGAGCCGCCGCTCGCACGACATCTACGACAATCAAACCCGGCTGCTCAAGCACAGCTTCTGGCGGGTGCTGGGCTTTCTGCTCAACGGCCTGGTATTCCTGATCATCGGGCTGGAGCTGCGCAGCATCCTGGTCGGGCTGGGGCCGGGGGCGTTCTGGCCCACGCTGGGCTACGGGCTGCTGGTGAGCGCCGTGGCCATCGTCATTCGCATGGGCTGGGTGTTTCCGGTGTCGTTTCTGGGGTATTGGCTGGGGCGCTGGCTGGGCCGGCCCGCCCAGGAGCGGGCTCCCAAGCGCAATTTGTTCATTACTTCCTGGGCGGGGATGCGCGGGGTGGTATCGCTGGCAACGGCGCTGGCCCTGCCGCTGGTGGTGCATGGCGGCGCGCCATTTCCGCAGCGCAACGTGCTGCTGTTTATTACCTTCACCGTCATTCTGGTCACGCTACTGGTGCAGGGTCTGAGCCTGCCCTGGCTGGTGCGCCGGCTGGGCGTGCAGGAATCGCCGGCCGAGCGGGCGGCCGAGGCGCAGGAGCTGCGCCTGGCCCTCACCAACGACTCGCTGGCGTATCTCGAAAGCCGCATCGTGGCCGAGGGGGCGGCCCCCGATCCCTGCCTGCTTACCCTGCGCGAGGTGATGCGCCGCCAGGCCCGCCGCTTGCACGGCACCTTCGCCGCCAACGAGGTCACGCCCGCCGATCCGCCCACCGAGGCCGAAACCCAGGCCGCCGCCGCCTTCGAAGGGCTGCTGCGCTGCCGCCTGGAAGTAACGGAGCACCAGCGCCAGCTGCTCGTGCG
Source organism: uncultured Hymenobacter sp. (assembly GCA_913778455.1). Classification (GTDB taxonomy): domain Bacteria; phylum Bacteroidota; class Bacteroidia; order Cytophagales; family Hymenobacteraceae; genus Hymenobacter. Next base: position 2,109 of record CAJYVK010000066.1, read on the forward strand.
GCTGCACCGCGACGCCGCCTTCAGCGAAGAGGCCGTGCGTCAGGTCGAATTGGAATTGGACCGCTTTGAAATTGCCCTCGATACCCAGCTGGCTACCGTGCAGCAGCCCCCCGGGGCAGCCGAAGGCTAGCGCTGCGTCAGCTCGTGCAGGCTGGCGGCCGCGTTGGGGTTGTCGTACAGGCGCTCGAAGCGCTCGTATTCGCGGGGCGAAAGCACGGGGCGCAAACGCTCGGCCAGTAGCTCGGGCGTGCGCACCAGGCGCTCGTGCTTTTGCACTGCTTGCTGCACGGCCACTGCCTGGGACTGCGACAACTGAAGCGTAGCTGCCAAATAGCGCACCAGGGGGCTGGCCTTGATTCCGCCTCCCGCTACCACCCGGGCGGGAGCCAGGGGGCGCACCGGGTCGCCCGTGAAGGCTTGGGCTACGAATTGGCTGCCCAGCAGGGCTACGAAAAGGGCGGAAACAAGTGCTTTCTGCATCAGTGAAAAGGGAGAGCGAGGTGTACAGCGGGTACATCAGCATCTGAGTAGAGCTATCCCGACTGTTTGATATGACAAAGGTGCGCCCCCAATCCCTCCGATTCCGGTCTATTCGCCCAACGCTGGGTAAACTAAGCTTAACAGTACGTTTTAGGGTGTGAAGCGAATCTTTCCGTCGCCGAAATGTCCTGCCGGCTGGGCGAATCATACTATTACGCCAGTGGGCAACCCCGCTAGGGTAGCAGCCGCGTGCCCAGCGCCCGGCGCAGGTCGGGCACGTCGTAAGTGCGCAGCACGCCTGGTAGTACTTCGGAATAAGCATCTTTCGCGGCCGGATTGTCGAGGTAGTAGCGGAAGGAGGGTGGCCCGCCGCTTACCTGCACCTGCTCAATCTCGGGGCCACGCCTGGGCGCCGGGCCAGACGGCGGAGTATCGTAAGATATGGTAGTGAGCTGCTTAGGTACCTGCGGGCTGAGCAGCGCGGCGTGCAGAGCCACCAAGGCGGTGCGGCCATCGGCCCGCAGCAAAACGGGCAGCTGCCAGAAGCGGGCATCGTTGCGCACCAGCGTCAGGATGGTGTACACGTCTAGCACGCGCTGGGCCAGCAGCGGGCGGCCCAGGTGCAGGGCCAGCAGGGCCGGGCGGTAGTCCTGGTTGTAGTACTTGGGGTCGTTGAAGGCCGGTAGGTCGGCCGTTTCACCCAAGCCGCGTAAGTCGGCCAGCAGCACGGCCGCCCCCTGACGCTGATAGGCGGCCAGCCGGGTGGCACTGTCGCGCAGTACGGTGGCCATGCTCGAGCCGGGCAGCCAGAGCACGAGGCGGGTAGGGGTGGGGGCGCCGGGTGCGGGTAACAGCAGCCGGGCGGGTAGCGGCGGCTCGGCGTCGCGGCGCAGTAGCAGGCCCTGCCACGTCAGGCCATTAGCCAAGCGCAACGTATCGCGCAGCTGCTGCTGCAGGCTAGCCGCCGACGTAGTTGGCAGCCCGTGGGTGAGCTGCTGATGCACCAGTTGCGCCAGCACCGCCGGTGAGTAAGCCGGGCGGGCCTGCGCCAGCCGCTGAGCCTCGGCCACATGCAGGGCGGCCAGGCTTTGCTCATTTTTAAAGGTCGTGGCAACCTGCCCCGTCGTGGTGCAGCGCAGCGCGGCTTCGGGCAGGGCCTGATCGGTGCCCTCGGCCACGGGTGGGGCGGTGGCCCCCAGCCAGCGGCGCAGCCAGGCTACGGCCGCCGCCCGCTTGGGGGCCGAAATGCCGTGGCCGTCGTCGTAAGTGAAGATGTCCGTTTTATCGGCCGCGCCCAGGGCGGCGTAGGCGCGGCGGGTGTCGGCGTGGGCGGCCGCCATGTCGGTCTGGTCCACGAAGTCGTAGCGGCCGGTGAGCAGCAGCAGCGGCTTGGGTGCGAAGGCGATGGGCCAGTCGGCTACGTCGAGGCCGGCCGCGCCCGCGCCGGGTAGCATCACGCAGCCATCGGCGGGGCCGGTGAGGGTAAGGTTGCGCTCGCCGGCGGCCACGTAGCTGCACAGGGCGGCGGCCTGCACC
>CAJYVK010000067.1 GCA_913778455.1 uncultured Hymenobacter sp.
GCGGGCGCGGGGCCGGTGGTGCCGTTGGTTACCACCGTGGGCGAGGGCCGGTAGAAGGAGCGCGTCCACTGCACCGGGTTCACGGCCAGGGAGCTGGCCGTGGGCGTGCGGAAGTACACGTACTGCGGCACGTTCTGGTACGGGGCCTGGCCCAGCGCCATCTTCTCAATGTTGGCCTTCACTTCGGCCATCTTGGTTTCAAACAGGTTCCAGCGCAGCAGGTCGTACTTGCGGATGCCCTCGCCGCCAAACTCCACGTACCGCTCGTTGACGAGGGCGCGGAAAAACTCGGGCTTGCTGCCCAGGCTGAAACCGGCCTTGGTGAGGGTGGAGGAGGCCAGCGCCCGGTTGCCGCCGAAGCCCCGGGTGCGCACTTCCAGCAGGGCATCCTGGGCGGCCTGGGTAGCCCCGTTCAGCTCGTTTTCGGCCTCGGCAAACATCAGCAGAACGTCGGCGTAGCGGATGAGCGGCCAGTTGTAGTCGAGGTAGTTCACGTTGCCCGTCACGGGCGGGTTGTGCCAGTCGCGGCGAAACTTGCCATCCGTCACGGAGGTGAGGGCTACGCCCGACTGAAAATTGCTGGTGCTGGCAATGCCGTAGGCCGTGATGGTCACGTCGCGGCGGGTGTCGGTTGAGTCGAAGGCGTAGAAGTAGGGCGGCGCGATAATGACCGCGCCCTGCGACGAGCCGTAGGTGCCGGAGGCGTTTTGCAGGCGCGGGCCGTTCCAGTAGCCCAGCTTGCTACCCGAGGCCCCGGTGGCCGTGCCCATGCCCACCTGGAACATAATCTCGTTGGCCGCCTCGGTGCGCAGCTCGTTGATGCTCTTGAACACCTCCAGGTAGCTGCTGTTCAGGTTGTGCTCCTGGCGGGCGGTGGCCGTCATGAGGTCGGCGCACTCCTGGCGGGCAATGCGGTAGTAGTCGAGGTAGTCGGTGGCCCGCTGCATGGTCGTACCCTTGAGGTAGTAGCCGCCCCGGTACAGCGCGATGCGCGCCCGCAGCGCTTTCACGGCCCCTTTGGTGATGCGCTCGTTGGCCGTGCCGGCCTGCGAGCGCCAGGGTACCAGGTCGGTGGCCGTTTGCAGGTCGGCGATCAGCTGGGTAAGCGTGGCGTTGCGGTCGGAGTTGGGCAGGTTGAAGTTTTGGCCCGAGACGGCGGGCGTGAACTGCACCGGCACATCGCCCCAGTTGCGCACCAACTCAAATAAGTACTGCGCCCGCAGCGTGAGCGCCTCGCCGTGCAGGCGGCGCAGGGCGGCCACGTCGGCGGCGCTGCCGGTGGTGTAGAGCGCCATCTGCGGAATCTGCTGAATGCAGATGTTGGCCCGCTCCACGCCCTGGTACAGCTGGTTCCAGGGGTTGGTGATTTCGCTGTTGGTGGGCAGCACGCTGTAGCGGGCAATGCTGCGGCGGTCGTTGGCCGAGGCCCCGGGCGAGCCTATCAGCTCGTCCGAGTCCAGCGGGTAATACAGGTTGAGGCGAATGCCGTAGCCGTTATCGCCCGAGAGCGGGTCGTAGGCCCCAATTACGGCGGCCGTGGCATTGCCCACCGAGCTAAACGTGTAGGCCGTAGTGTTGAGGGCCAGCGGGTCGATTTCCAGGTAGTTTTTGCACGACGAAACCAGGGCGGCCCCGCCGGCTAGCAGGCCGGCAGCCAACGCTACCCGGCCCAGAGAAGAAAACGAAGTCATAATATAACGGGAGCAAGAATCGGGTGGGAGAAGGGGGCTAGAGCGACAGGTTGAGGCCCATCAGGAAGGCCCGGCTGCGCGGGTAGGCGGCGTAATCGACGCCCGGCGTGAGGGGAGTGGCCCGGCGCGTATTCACTTCGGGGTCGTAGCCGCTGTACTTGGTGAAGGTGTACAGATTGTTGAGCGTCACGTAGAAGCGCAGGGTCTGCACCTTGGCCCGGGCGGTGAGCGCCTTGGGCAGCGTGTAGCCGAAGGTGAGGTTATTGATGCGCAGGAACGAGCCGTCTTCCACGGCCCAGGAGTGGAACACGAGGTTGCGGGTGGGCGTCCAGATGTTGGCGTTCTGGTTTACTTCCCGCAGGCGGTCGAGGGTGGTGATGGCGCTGCCGTCGGCCTCGATGAGGCGGTAGCGGTTGCCCATGCTGCCCAGCAGGTTGTTGAAGGCCGTATTGGCCGTATTGGAGGTAAACTCAATCTTGTTGGCGTTGTAGATGTCGTTGCCCAGCACGAAGTTGACGAAAATGCTGGCGTCGAAGCCTTTGTAAGCAAACTGCTGGTTGAGGCCGCCCACCATTTTGGGGTTGGCGTTGCCAATTACCGTCTGGTCGTTGGCGTCAATCTTGCCGTCGCCGTTAAGGTCCTTGAGCTTAAGGAGGCCGGGGCGGTAGGCCGTTTCGCCAATCAGGCCCAGGTCGTTCACAAACTTCACGTCCGGGTTGGGCGTCCAGGTGCCCAGGCCGCTGGCGGTGCTGGCTGGCACGTAGCCCGAGAAGTCGTTGGCCGTGAGGTAGCCGTCGGTGATGTAGCCGTACATCTGGCCCACCGGCTGGCCCACGCGGGCCACGTAGTCCTGCACCAGGGCGCTGCCCGCCCAGCCCGACGTAATGGCCGGAATCTCATTCTGGCCGTCCCCCAGGCTTTCGATGCGACCCCGGTTGAACGAGGCGTTGGCGGTGGCCGTCCAGGTGAAGTTCTCGGTTTGGATAACGGTGCCGGTCAGCTGAAGCTCCAGGCCCCGGTTGGAAGTCGAGCCCACGTTCTGAAGCTGCGAGGTGTAGCCGATGAAGGCTGGCACCGGCTTGTTGAGCAGCAGGTCGCTGGTCGTGTTGTAGTACACGTCGGCGGTGAACTGCACGCGGTTGTTAAACAAGCCCAAGTCGAGGCCGATGTTGCGCGAGGTGGTCGTTTCCCAGCGCAGGTTGGGGTTGGCGAGGCTCGTGGCCGACGACCCTAGCACGATGCTGTGGTTGAGGGCGTAGGGTGCGTTGCCGGCCGTAAAGAGCTGGTTGTACAAAAAGTCGTTGATGCGGTTGTTGCCGGCGCGGCCGTAGCTCAGGCGCAGCTTCAGGTCGGAGATGGTGGGCAGGTCTTTCAGGAAATCCTCCCGCGAAACGCGCCAAGCCACCGAAGCGCCCGGGAAGTAGCCCACCTTATTGCCGGCCGGAAACTTCGACGAGCCGTCGGCGCGCAGCGTGCCCGTAAACAAGTACTTGTCGTCGTACGAGTAAGTCAGGCGGCCGAAGCCGGAAAGCAGCGTGTAATCGCTCGGGATGCTGCTCTGGGGCAGTACCGGCTGCGAGGTCTGGCCGACGGGCAGCACGCCCTGGTTGATGTTGGCCAGCGCCCGCTCGGCCGTGATGTCCAGCGGCAGGAAGTTGGTTTGAATGTAGAGCTGCTTGGTGCGCTGCTGGTAGGTTTCCTCACCCAGCAGCAGGCCGAAGGAGTGCTTGCCCTTGGTGCCGCTGTAATCGATGACGTTGGAGTTATTGAGCGTCGATTGCGTGCTGGTCGTGATGGTGGCAAACGGCAGGTTGGCGTAGCCGCCCGCCGGCGAGCGCAGGGTGGGCGAGTAGCGGCCGTTGAAGGTGCCCAGGTTGATGTCGGTGTTGTCGAAGCCCGCCGTCGAGCGGATGGTCAGGCCCTTGGCAATTTCAAACGAGGCATTGGCCCCGATGTTGATGGTACGGCGGCGCTCGTTGCGGTACTCGTTGTCGATGGTAACGAGGGGGTTCACCAGGTTGGAATTGTCGGCAAAGTCGGGGTCGAATACCGTGGGGTCGGGTACGGCACCGTTGGCCCGGGGCACGAGCAGCGGCAGGTACTGCACCGTGTTGCGCAGGCGCGAAGTGGTGTTCGAGCCGTTGGCCCCGGCCGTGCCGGTACCCGCGCCGTTGGTGCCCTGATCGTTGTAGCGGGCGTTCAGGCCCAGGCGAAACTTGGCCGAGGCCTTGGTGTCGAAGCGGAAGTTGAGCAGGTTGCGCGAGTAGTCCGAACCCAGCTGAATGCCCTTCTCATCGTTGCGCGTCAGGCTGAGCGCGTAGGTCGTGCCCGTGGTGCCGCCCGCCACCGATACGTTGTGCGTCTGCTGAAAGGCATTGCGGCCGAATACCTGGTCCTGCCAGTCCACAAACGGCGCGTTGCGCACCCGCTGAATGGTGTCGCCGTTGAAATTGGTGCTGCCAAACAGGTTCTTGAACGTGGGCAGGCCGCCCGAGGAGCTGCCCACGAGGCGGGCCCGCTCGTACTGGTAGTTGAGGTAGTCGTCGGGGCCGAGCACGTCCAGCTTCTTGGTTATTTTGCGGAAGCCGGCAAAGCCGTTATAGCTCACCACCGTGCGGCCCTCAAAGCCCTTCTTGGTCGTGATGATGATCACGCCGTTGGCCCCGCGGGCACCGTAGATGGCCGTGGCCGAGGCATCCTTCAGCACGTCAACCGAGGCAATGTCCTGGGGAGCTAGCACGCTGAGCGCGTTCTCAATCTGAATGCCATCCACCACGTACAGCGGCGAGTTGTCTTGCGTCACGGAGCCGCCGCCCCGCACCCGCACCTGCACGTTGAGGTTGCCGGGCGTGCCTTCGGAGCTGGTGAGCTGCACCCCGGCCAGCCGGCCGGTGAGCGCCTCGGCCGCCGAGTTGACGGGAATATCCTTGATTTGCTGGGCGCTCACCGATGATACGGCCCCCGTTACGTCTTTGCGCTGCACGGCTTGGTAGCCGATTACCACCACGTCGTCGAGGCTCTGCGTGTCCGAGGTGAGCGTTACGTTGATGGTTGTCTTGCCGCTCACGGCCACCTCCTGGCTTACGTAGCCGATAAAGCTGAAGCGCAGCGTCGCCGTTTTAGAGTCGGCCGGCACGCTGAGCGAGTAGCTGCCGTCGGCGCTGGTCGAGGCGCCGATGGTAGTGCCCTTCAGCACCACCGTTACGCCCGGCAGGGTCTCGCCGTCCGAGCCTTTCACGACGCCCGTGACGGTCCGGTTTTGCGCCATTGCCAGGCTTATGCTGCCGCAAAGCACGAGCCAGAGCAGGAGAAGATGTTGTTTCATATACATGAAAGCGGGAGGGTGGGAAATGGAAGAAATAAAGCAGAAGCGAGAAAGCCAGCGGGCCGGGGGCCCGGCGGCCGGGCGCGAGGAAAGCGCCGAGGTGGGTTTGATTATTAGGAGAAGAATAGGGCACTCGCTGCAACCCCGGGCCGGGTGGCAGTGTCGAAGTTTAGGGCCGGAAGGGGCGGGGCTCGCCCGCCGGGAGCGTTTTTATTTGCGCAATCGTTATCGGTAACGTTTCCACGCGGCCCCGGGCGGTGGGCGAAACGGGGGAGAATGTCCCGTAACATTCATTTAACCTTTATCTTTAGCCGCGAAAGGAAGCCGCTGGGCGGTGGCTGAAAATTGCACTTTACGTAGAAACTGCTTGGAACCTGCCACCCTCAAAGACATTGCCCGGGAGCTCAACATCTCCGTCTCGACCGTGTCGCGGGCACTGCGCGACTCCTACGAAATCAACCCCGAAACCAAGCGGTTGGTGATGGAGTGCGCCGCCCGCCTGCACTACCGGCCCAACCCCATCGCGCTCAGTCTGAAAGGTAGTAGCAGCAAGGCCATCGGGGTGATTGTGCCGCAAATTGCCAATTATTACTTTTCGCAGGCCATCAACGGCATCGAGGAGGTGGCCAACCAGCGCGGCTACGACGTACTCATCTTCCAAACCCACGAGGCCTACGACCGCGAAGTGGCCAACCTGCGCCAGGCCCTGGCCCGCCGCGTCGATGGCCTGCTTATCTCGCTCAGCAGCGAAACTAACGACACCACTCACCTGCAAGACTTGCAGCAGCAGGGCACGCCCATCGTGCAGTTCGACCGGGTGTCGGCCGCGCTCAACACGCCCCGCGTGGTGGCCGACAACTTTGCCGGGGCCTTCGCGGCTACCGAGCACCTGCTGCAATCGGGCCGGCGGCGCATTGCCCACCTCACTATTCAGCCCTGGCTCAGCATCACGCAGGAGCGGCTGGCTGGCTACCGCGCCGCCCTCGAAAAGTACGGTGTGCCGTACGACGAAAACCTGGTGCGCTTCGGCACTTTCGGCCCCGACGAGGTCGGCCCGCTCGTCGATGAACTGCTGGCCCTCACGCCCCGGCCCGACGCCTTTTTCACGGCCAGCGACCGCCTGGCCGTGGGCTGCCTGGGGGCCTTGCGCCAGCGCCGGCTGGCCATCCCCGAAGATGTGGCCCTCATCGGTTTCACCAACCTCACGGTGGCCGACATGCTCTCGCCCTCGCTGAGCACGGTGGTGCAGCCCGCCACCGAAATCGGCCGCGCCGCCGTGGGTCGCCTGCTCGACCTCATCGAGCTGAAGCACAAGGCTGCCCCACCCAGCACGCTTACCATTCCGACCACGCTGGTCGTGCGCGAGTCGTCGGCCTGGCCGGTGGCGGCGGAGTAGCTCGAGGCACCTGTTTGGTACGTTTTACGGGTTGGTTTGCCCACTAAAAAGCCCCGATACGACTAGTAGCGGGGCTTTTTAGTGGTCCGCGCAGGGTTAGCTACCTGCCTCGGCTACCTCAAAGGCGAGGCATTGCTTTAGCGTAGTGCCGAGCGTCTGGCATACTGCCTTGGTATCGTCAACGGCTCGCGCAGGGCTTTTGCCGGCATGAGCTAACGTGTTGATTGGTAGCGATATTTCCAGGTCGGCACTGGTTGTTTTGATGACGTGTACGTACCCATATTCAGGGCCCATTAAGGTGTGCCGGACTTTACCTTGCAAGGTTTCCGTGTCGAAAGCGATGAGCGTGTGCTTCATAATAATGAGAGTGAGGGTGTTGTGCAAGCAGGTGAGGAGGGTACTTCGGCAGCTATTGTCCATTCGGTATTGTGCGTTGCTGGGGTCATCGTGCGGAGGCACGGTGTAGCAACTGCGTAACAATGCGGCTGCGGGTCATAGTATGGACGGGATAGACTAGCTATTCTAATTAGATAAAACTTATAGAAATAACAAAGGCGAAAGTGAAGGCGTCTTTGTATTTCATTGTAGTACCGCTAATCAGTGCCATTTATTTGACAAAAATCAGCAAGCGGTAGCGGCTGTTGATATGACAAAAATCATGTGGCAGGATGATGTTCATCACGCTGCTCGGTAACAAGGCGTTTGCTTTCCTTGTAGTGAATACTTCTACTGGGTACTGGAGCTGGCTGGCCCCGGTGCTCGCACCAACCACCTCAACCTTTCCGGAGCCAGCCGTATAGCGGAGTAACTCGCGCCCGAGCGCGGGGCACCTTTTTTATTTACCCTAGCTCAGCCGGGGAGCACCATGCTCGACGTACTCGTAAAAAACGCCCGCCTCGACGACCACGCGGGCAGCGTAGCTATTGGCATTGTGGGTGATACCATTCGCGCCATTCAACCCCACCTGGCCGAGCCCGCCCGCACGACGCTGGATGCCAACCATCAGTTTGTTTGCGCCGGCTTCTACGAAACTCACATCCACCTCGACAAGGCCTGTATCCTGAGCCGCTGCTCGGTGGAGCAGGGTAGTAAGGAAGAAGCAGCGGCCGAGTCAAAAAAAGCCAAGCAGGACTTTACCGAGGATGATGTATTTGCCCGGGCCAGCCGGGTGGTGGAGATGGCCATCAAGAAAGGAACGATGGGCCTGCGCACCTTCGTCGAAACTGACCCCCGCGCCGGCCTGCGCTCGCTGGCGGGCCTGCGGCGGGTGCGGGCCGCCTACGCCCACGCCCTCGACGTCGAGCTGTGCGCCTTTGCCCAGGAAGGGCTGACCCAGGAGATGGCTACCTACGATCTGCTGCGCCAGGCTCTGCAACAAGGGGCCGACCTGGTCGGCGGCTGCCACTACAC